>DATDCH010000001.1:0-6080 GCA_036524455.1 Kofleriaceae bacterium
ATCGAGATGCAGCGCAGCGCGCCCTGTAGAAAGCTCGTCATCGCAGCTGCCGCCGCGATCAGATCGTCGGCGCTCGCGACGACGTCGAGTCGCCCGTCCTCGGCGGCCTCGAGCACGCCGCACTCGCCGAACACGAGCGCAGCGAGCGTATCGACGCTCGTCGCGATCGACAGCACAGAGCCGTGCAACGCGGTCGCGCCGAGATCGAGCATGAAGTGTTCATCGTCGATCGCGAGGTCGAATCGCCGCCAGCCAAGCTGCTGTTCCATTTCGGCATAGGCGGCGGGGCACTCAGCTGCGACGCACGCGACGGCGTCCTCGACGAGCGTACAGATCGGTCCGCTCATCGTACGCTCCCGAGCAGCTCGAACATCGCCGGCGCCTCGAGCGCGAACGGCCTGCCGTGCAGCGAGCCGTGCAGCGACAGCTCGCCGATCACTTCGTGGATCAGCGTCGTGGTCAGGCTGTCGTCGTTCGGCACGACAATTCGCGCGAGCGTGTGCGCCGTGAACGTGCCGTGCAGCTCGTCGCCTCCACCGGCCGCACGCAGATGCAGCGCGCGCGGCACTTCGGTCGCGAGATTGTCTACGAGCAGCGCCGCCTCGCGCGGCAGCGTGAACGGTTGCGCGGGGCGCAGAAAGCCTTCGGGCTGGATCGAGAGCTCGTCGCCGCGGAACACGCGCGACTGGCGGCCATCGCGCCAGACCAGCAATGCCTGCATGAACGTCGTCGTGTACGCGCGGTCGAGCAAGCGCGCGAGCACCACGCTGTGCGGACCCGTGCTCGCATCGTGGCCCCACTGCCACGCGAAATCGTGGTGCGAGAAGTAGCCCCAGTTGTGATCGTGATACGCGGGCGCGTCCGCGATCGCGTGGTGCTGGCCCGCAAGCACGATCGTGCCGGTGGCCAACAGACGCGGGACCACGAGCCAGTTGATCGGCGGGCTGTCGCCGAGCGAGACGCCGCTCGCAACCGATGGAAACGCGTCGGGGACGAGCGTGAGATCGAGCTCGAGCGCGGCGCAGCGACCACGCAGCGTGAACGTGCCGCCGGTGCCTGCGATCTCGAGCTCGCCGAGTCTCGCGGTCAGCTGGCCGGCGGGCGCCGTGGCGTCGGTGATCTCGTCGATCGCGCCGTGCCAGTCGGTGCCGTCGTGGACCAGCGCCAGGAGGCGCACCCGCTCGCGATGCGGCTCGGCGGCGGGACGAACGTCGTCGACGAAGCTCGCGTTGAGCACGACGCGCAGGTCGCCGGCGTGGATCGTGAAGTGCAGCCACTCGCGATGACCGCGACGGCCGCCGTGACGCCACGACGAGCCGCGGATGAATCCGTTCGCGTCGAGGCTCGTGGCGAGCGCGCGGCGATCCCAGCGATCGAGCATCACCGCAGCAGCGACTCCTCCGCGGCCATGTGGGCCGTGGCCTTGCCTGCAGGCTGTGTGGCTGCGGCGCCGAACGTCGCGGCGAGCCGGTTGCGGATCGCGATCATGCCGAGCACCGCATCGACGAGCGGAGACGCGACCGCAGGTCCGTCTCCCACTGCGTGTGCCTCGAGCAGCGCATCGAAGCGCGCGAGCAACACCTCGATCCCGCTGCACAGATCGAGCAGCTTGTCGTCGTGACCGGGATGGTGGACAGCCTCGTGCAGGAAGCTCACGTGTCCTCCACCGTCGGCTCGAGGCGACGCGCGAGCGCTTCTTCGAGATCGCGGCGCGATGCTGCGCGCGCGAACGCATCGATCAGCTGCGTCGGCAGCACCTGCTCGGAGTCCGCATCGAGCATGCTCATCGTGCCGAGGTCGAACAGCGACGTACCGCGGCGGATCAGCTCGGAGTGCTCGAGGCGCGCACGCCAGCTCCGGCCTGCGTCGGTCTGCGCGAACGCGCGACCCTCCTTGACGAGCGCTCGGTAGGCGGCCTGCGCCGCGATCGGGTGCTTGAGCAACAGCCAGCGCAGCTCGTAGAGCAGCCGCGACAGCTCGTCGTCGGGCTCGTCGACGAGCAGGTCGAGCATGGCGGCCACCGGATCGCTCATTTGGCTTTGGCTTCGCGCGCCTTGTGGGGCGGGGGAGGCGCCTCGTGGACGTGGCGTACCTTGATGGCGCGGCGTGCGACCTGGCGCTCGCAGTCGCCGAGCAGATACACCGTCACTTCGCCGAACAGCGTCGTCTTCACCCGCTCGGCCGGCACGGTGACGGTCACGCGTGCGGCGTGATGCGCGATCACTGGGTTCGGCGAGCACTCGAACGACGGACTGAAACCCACGTCCTCGCCTTGTGCGTCGCGCATGTGCGGCGCATCGAAGCGGACGTCCGCGTCTTTCTCGAACGAGCTCTTGATCTCGAACGTTCCGATGTAGAAGTGGTCACCCTTGACGGTCACCGGCTCGAGCGACACGACCGCCGTCGGCACCGCGCCACCCTTCGCGCGCCGCGCGATCTCTCGCACGTGATCGAAGATCAGCTCGGCCTGCGAGTTGCCGAGGCGGATGATGTTCTGCGCGTGCTCGAGCTCGAAGCGCGCGAGCCGAAAGAAGAAGTCCGCGGGACGCGACTTCGGAGGCGAGCATCCGCTGCCGTCGTCGGTGATCTCTTCGTAGAGCAGCTTCAGTCGCTGCAGGCTCTCCATGATCTCGGCCGCCGCTTCGACCGATTTCTGGCGAAGCTCATCGAGGAACTCTTTATCTGCTTTGCCCACGTTCCCTCATGTCTCCCGGGCTATCGTGAAGTCCACGAGCGCCTGGAGGACGTCGTGGTGCGCGGAGGGCCGGAGCTCCGCTCGTAACAGTGCGGTGCGAGCGCGCAGCGCGTGCTCGGTGGCGATCTGGCTCGCGTAGTCGATGCTGGCGTGCTCGTCGATCCACTGCGAGAGCTGTGCGACATCGTCCGCGGTCTTCGCCGCGTCGCTTCCCTCGAGGAGCGCGCGCGCGCGGGCGCTGATCTCGCCCTCTAGTTCGAGGCGCGCGAGCAGTGCGCGCCGAGACGGAGCGATCGGCGTCGGCCGCGGCCGCGCGAGAATTGCCTGCGCGGCCGCGCGTGAAGCCGCGGGCAACGACCGCATCGTATGCAAGACGATCAGCGTGCGCTTGCCTTCCCAGAGGTCACCGCAGCTCTCCTTGCCGTAGCTGGCGGTCAGGTTCAGCACGTCGTCGCGGATCTGGAACGCGACCGCGAGCTCGCGCGCCATCTCGACGAGCGTAGCCAGGTGCGCGTCGCTGCCGCCGGCGATCGTCGCACCGATCGTGATCGGGGCGATGAAGCTGTACCAACCGGTCTTCTTCATCACCATCCGGTAGTAGTCGTCGTCGCTGACGTCCCAGCGACCGTCGCGGATCCACGCCAGCTCCATCGCCTGGCCTTCGGCGGTCTCACGAGCCATCCGCGCGATCGTCTGCATGATCCGCAACGCCTTGCCGAGACCGACCGTGCGCAGGTTGCCGAGCAGCGGCTCGAGCGCGAGCGCGAGCATGCCGTCGCCGACGTTGATCGCGACCGGCACGCCGTGCTCGTGATGCAGCGTCGGGCGATCGCGGCGAAGCTCGGAGCCGTCCTCGACATCGTCGTGGATCAGAAACGCGTTGTGATAGAGCTCGAGCAGCGCCGCCGACGGCAACGTCGCTTCGAGGCCACCGCCGAGTGCGCGCGACGTCGCGATGCACAGCGCGGGCCGCAGCCCCTTCGCGTCGCGCAGTGGATAGTCGAGCATCAAGTCGTAGAGCACCGCGCCGCACTCGTGGCCGGCGGGGACGAGCCGCTTGATCTCGTCGATCGCGAGTCGTCTGGCCTCCGCGAGGTAGTCGAACAGCGGGACCGTCGCACGGGCCGCGGTCAGCATGCCGGTCCCGCGAGGATCCATTCGAGGTGACCGCGCGCGACGGTGCGCAGCGCGACCCGCATCGCCGCGTCGCGCACCGCGCACAGCGCGGCATTCTCGACGGTGCTGTTGACGCTGGTCAGCCAACACAGTCGCGAGATCGTCGCGGTGCGCTGCATGCGCGCGGCCTCGTAGGCGCGCAGGCCGGCTTCGAGCGAGTCCTCGCGCTCGAGCGATTCGGCGAGCACGACGGCGCTCTCGATCGCCTGGCACGCGCCCTGACCCAAGTCCGGCGTCGACGCATGCGCCGCATCGCCGAGCAGCGTGACCAGCCCGTCGCCCCAGCGCGGACTCGGCACGCGGTCACGGATCTGCGTGCTGACCAGATCGGGGTCGGCGGTGTCATCGATCAAATCGCGAATCGGCGCATGCCAGCCATCGAAGGCGGCATGCAGCGCGGCGCGGCCGTCGCCACCGACGAGGTCGTTGAGCGTCGCGTACCAAAAGACGCCGTCGCCGAGTGGTGCGCTCCAGAACCGCGGCCCGCGGCCGACCGTCGCGGTCGCGACACCGCGCGCGAGCCCGCCGCTACTCCGTGCGAACCCGACCCATGCTTGCTGGCGCAGCGCACGCGGCGGGTGGTCACCGTGCAGCTGCGCGCGGACCGTCGAGTGCAGACCGTCGGCGCCGATCAGCGCGTCGCACAGCTCGGTCGTGCCGTCGGTCAGCGTCAGCTCGACTCGGTCGCCGTGCTGCGCGAACGACGACAGCCCGACGCCGTCGCGCACCAGCTCGGTGGGCAGCCGGCGGGCGAGCGTGTCGACGAGATCCGCGCGGCGGACGACGACCGACGGCATGCCGGCGCGCTCACTCCACTCGCCGATCGGAAGCTCGCACAACAGCTCGCCGGCGGGATTGCGGATCTGTGTAATGTCGATCGGCGCCGCGACGCGCAGTAGATCGTCAGCAACGCCGAGCTCGGAGAGCTGGCGCATCGCGTTGCTCCACACGAGCAGCGCCACGCCTTGATGGAGCCGCCGCTGGCGCTCGAACACGATCACGTTCGCATCGCGGCGGCGCAGCGCGAGCGCGGCTGCAAGACCACCGATTCCGGCGCCCACCAGCCCCACAAGCCGCCCGGACAACATCCGCGCGGAACGTTGCAGCTGGCGCGCCCGATTTCAACGCGCCCGTTGCAGTTTTCACTGCCCACGGCGGGAGCGTCACTGCAGCAAAAGGTTGCGGTCCGGATACGGCCTGGCGTGTAGCGCGAATGCCGGATCAACCTCCAAGGCGCCCTACGGACGCCAAGCTCGCCATCAGCAGGGAGAATCGATCTGGGAGAGTCGGCGTTCTCGTCGATCCTTCGCTCGACGATCGAACTTTCTCCGGTGGCGTGTTGGCGTCCTCGACTCCGTGTCTTGGCGGTGATCTCCGGCTGGACGCTATCTGAGCGCCTCGTGCACGTGCTCGTGTCAGCACAACTCCGAGCTGCGAGACACTTCGATCGACCGCCTGGTGGAGCGGAATCGTCGGCGTGCAGAGGTCCCGGATCGTGCACGAGCACGTGACACGTGCACGTGTACGGGTACGGGTACGGGGCCGTTACGTGAGCGGCCTGGCGTCTAGCCGACGAGCGTGAGCGAGGGCGCGGCTTCCTCGCCGAGTGCCGAGCGGATCAGGCTGCCGAGCTGCGTCGTCGACAGCGTCGCGCCGGGCGTAATCTGCATATCCGGGCTACGCGCACCGTCGGTAATTACCTCGCCGACGGCGCGCTCGATCGCATCGGCCTCGTCGCGTAGGCCGAGCGAGTAGCGAAGCAGCAGCGCCGCGCTGAGGATCGTGCCGATCGGGTTCGCGACGCCTTTACCTGCGATGTCAGGTGCCGAGCCGTGGATCGGCTCGTAGAGCCCGCGCGAGCCGGTGCCGAGCGACGCGCTGGGCAGGAGGCCGAGCGAGCCGGCGAGCACGGCGGCCTCGTCGGTGAGAATGTCGCCGAACATGTTCTCGGTGACGATCACGTCGAACGAGCGCGCATGGGTGACGAGGCGCATCGCGCACGAATCGACGAGCTGGTGCTCGAGCGTGACGTCGGGGAACTCGACCGCGACCTCGGTGGCGACCTCGCGCCACAGTCGCGACGACTCGAGCACGTTCGCCTTGTCGACGGAGGTGACTCGCTTGTTGCGTGTGCGCGCGAGCTTGAACGCGAGCCGCACGACGCGGCGGATCTCGTCCTCGGTGTACTCGAGCGTGTCGACGGCGCGGC
>DATDCH010000002.1:0-14135 GCA_036524455.1 Kofleriaceae bacterium
AGCGCCGCGGCCGGATCGGGCGCGTCGGCGATTTCCTTCCGGAACAGGATTTCCACCGCCCCCTTGGGGCCCATGACCGCGATCTCCGCCGTCGGCCACGCGAGATTGAGATCGCCGCGGATGTGCTTCGAGCTCATGACGTCGTAGGCGCCGCCGTACGCCTTGCGCGTGATCACGGTGATCTTCGGGACCGTCGCCTCGGCGAACGCGTAGAGCAGCTTCGCCCCGTGCTTGATGATGCCGCCGTACTCCTGGTTCGTCCCGGGCAGAAAGCCGGGCACGTCGACGAACGTGACCAGCGGGATGTTGAAGCAGTCGCAGAAGCGGACGAACCGCGCGGCCTTGATCGAGGCGTCGATGTCGAGGCAGCCGGCGAGGTGCGCGGGCTGGTTCGCGACGATGCCGGTCGAGCGACCCTCGAAGCGCGCGAAGCCGCACACGATGTTCTTCGCGTAGTCCTTGTGCACCTCGACGAACCGCTGGTCGTCGACCACGGCGGTGATGATCTTCTTGATGTCGTAGGGCTTGTTCGACTCGAGCGGCACGACGGTGTCGAGCATCGGCTCGGCGCGATCGGGCGGATCTTGCGTGGCCTTGAGCGGCGGATCCTCGGCGTTGTTGCCCGGCATGAAGCTGAGCAGCTCGCGAAGCCGCGCGATGCACGTGAGCTCGTCGGATTCCGTGAAGTGAGATACGCCCGAGCGCGACGCGTGCGTCGCGGCACCGCCGAGCTGCTCCTTCGTCACCTCTTCGTGGGTGACGGTCTTGATCACCTCGGGGCCGGTGATGAACATGTACGACGTGCGATCGACCATCAGGATGAAGTCGGTGATCGCCGGCGAGTACACCGCGCCGCCCGCGCACGGGCCCATGATCGCCGACAGCTGCGGCACCACGCCGCTCGTCAGCACGTTGCGCAAGAAGATGTCGGCGTAACCTGCGAGCGACTCGACGCCCTCTTGAATGCGCGCGCCGCCGGAGTCGTTGAGCCCGACTACCGGGCACCCGATCTTCGTGGCGAGGTCCATCACCTTGCAGATTTTTTGTGCGTAAGCACCCGAGAGCGAGCCGCCGAATACGGTGAAGTCTTGCGCGAACACGCACACCGGCCTGCCATCGACGGTGCCGTGCCCCGTGACGACGCCGTCGCCGAGAATCTTTTGCTCCTGCATGCCGAAGTCGGCGCAGCGATGCGTGACGAATTTGTCGAGCTCGACAAAACTTCCTTCATCGAGCAGTGCAGAGATGCGCTCGCGCGCGGTGAGCTTGCCGGCCTCGTGCATCTTGTCGATGCGGGCTTGGCCGCCGGCAACTGCAGCCTTGGCTTCCATCTCCTCGAGACGGGCAATCGGATCTTTCATGGCAAGGCGCGTATAGTAGAGGTGTGGCGAACGTAAAGGGAAGCGCGCTGGCGTCGCGCGTCCTGTGGGTGCAGTTAGAGCACGGGGAAGCGGGCTACCAGCGGTTGCTGAACCAGGTCTCGCCCGAGCTGCGCCAGTCGATCGAAATGGGCGTCAACAAAGCGAAGTGGTACCCGTTCGATCAATTCGTCGAGCTGAACGTCGTACTCGATCGCCTGTTCGGTAAAGGCGACCTCGGCATCATCAAAGAGCTCGGCCGGTTCGGCGCGGACGCGAATCTCAAGACGATCTATCGGCTGTTCTACAAGGTCGGCACGGTGCACTGGATCTTGGGCCGCGCGGTGCGGCTATGGACTGCGCACTACGACTCGGGCTTCATGGAAGTAGCAACCCGCGGTGCGAAAGCTGCTGTGCTTCGCATCCGCGGGTTTTCTACGCCGCATCCGGCGCACTGCTTGTCGGTGCAGGGTTGGTGCGAGCGCTCGATCGAGCTGTCGGGCGGCAAGCGCCCCGTGCTGCGCGAGTCGTTGTGCCGCAACCGCGGCGACGAGCTCTGCCAGATGGACGCCGTCTGGGAGTGAGCGCCGGCTACAGATCGTTCTCGATCATCCCGCCCGGGCGACCCGGCCGCGGCCGGATGTCGGGGCGGTTCTGCCAGCCCGGGCGCAGCCAGCGCGCATCGCCCGGGTTCACCGGCTCGAGGTGCGAGGTCATCGTAACGTTGATCTTGCCGACCACGACGCGCTCGCCGCTCAGCTCGAACGGCAGTGACTTCTTCTGGCCGAGCACGCTGACGTCGACGCTACCGCGCACGGTGCTGCTCGCGGTCTCGCCGCGGCTGATCTCGATCAGGTAGTTGCCCTTCCTGAGCCGCTTGACCGACAGCTGCTCGCGATCGCGCGCCGTCGAGTCGGCGACCGTGATGTCGGTGCGACCACCCATCCACGACACGCGCGAGCCATCCGGCGCGACGAGCGAGATGTCGAGGTCGGCCGTGTTGTCCCACTTGCCGTTGATCACGAGGTCACCGGCGACGCGCGGATCGACCGGCGCAACCGTTGCGAGCTTCTCGGCTTCGGTGCGCGCCTTGTCGTCGACGAGCGACTTCATGACGAGCTCCGCATCACCGGTGCGGCCGAGCGAGCGCAAGCAGCGCGCCGCGCCTGCTGCACGCTTCGCAGCTTCCTTGACCGTGAGCCCCACCATCGCGATGCGATGGCTGCACGCTTGCGACAGCCGGCCGCTGCGCTCGTACGCGTTGATCATGCGCTCGTGCAGGTTCGCGCGGTCCGGATCGAGATCGACGAGACCCGACAGCGTGCGCAATGCGAGCTCGCGCTTGCCTTCGCGGCCGAGGATGTCGGCGATGTAGCCGAGCGCCTGCGGATCGAGCTTGTCGCGCTCGAGCCACTTGTTCGCGATGTCGCGCGCCTCGTCGAGCTTGCCGCCATACGACAGCGCCTGGACGAGCGCGCGGTGCTTCTCGCGGCTGTCGGGGTTCTTCACCAGCGCGTCCTGTGCGTCGGCGATCGCTTTCGTGATGCTCGCGTTGACACCGTCGAACGTGGCGAGCGCGGCGTGGCGCGTCCACACCTTCTTCATCTGGATCACCATGCGCCGACCCGCGGGCATCGCCCGTGGCCGCTCCTCCGCCTGCTTCTTCTTGTCGTTCTTGGCCGCCTTCTCGCCTTCCTCGCGCTTGATCAAGCCGCCCGCACTGTCGCCGTCCAGCTTGTCGAGGTTCATCATCTGCCTGTCGTCGTCACGCGCGCTCGGTGCGCTGGCGGCCGTCGCCTTCGTCGCGGCTTGCGGGTACGGCTTCGGCGCGTTGTCGGCTGGAACCGCGAGCACGCCTTGCGCCGCGACCTCATCGATCTCTTCCTCGCCGGTCCACTTCGCCTGCGGCTGGCTGCGATCGACGCCGAACGCGTCGAACATCGCCTGCGACTCGAGCACGAGCAGCGAGGTCTCGCGCGACATCACGCCGTAGCCTTGCGACATCGCGACGATGCGCGCACGGTCTTCGCCTTTGCCCTGGCGCTCTAGCTGATCGATCGCGAGCGACGCCCACAGCCGCGGCACGAAGCCGTTGCCGGTCGCCGTCGACACCGCGAGCTTGAGCGGATAGCGCTGCTCGAACTTCTGGCCCGCGACTTTGCCGCGCAGCACGATCTCACCGGAGACGTCGCCGTTGATGCGCGCCGCGACCAGCACTTCGCCACCGGCGCGCAGCGTCGGCAGGCTCGTCATTGTCGTTTTCTCCGCCGGCGAACCGCCCGCCGCGGCAACCTCGGTCATGCCCGCGGGGAGCTCGACCGTCGCGTCGCGCAGCGACGTGCCGTACGAAGATTCCAGCGCGGCCATCGCCGCCGTGTTCACCGACTGGCCCGGCACCCACGCGAGGTAGCTGCCGCCACCGCCACGCGCGGCCGCCGCGAGCAACGCGGAGTCGGCATCGCTGCCGACGCCGATCGTCGTCACGTGCACGTTGCCGATCGTCGTGGCGACCGCCTTCTCGACATCCGAGACGCGGCGGAAGCCCGTCGACGCGAAGCCGTCGCCGATGTAGAGCACCCAGCGCTCGCGCTGCGCGTCCTCGAGCTTCGCGTTACCCGCGCGCAGTGCGGCGACGACGTCGCTCGCACCGGCCGGCGTTTGCGCCGTGAGCCACGTCTTCAGCTCGCTCGCCGCCGCCGTCGACGGCGCACGCAGATCACCCATCGCCCGACATTCGCTGTCGCACACCATCACGCCAAACCGATCGCGGCGATCCATGTCAGCGACCATCGCGGTCGCGAGCTCGCTCGCCCGTGCGAACCGCTCGCCGACCATCGACTGACTGCCGTCGACGATGATCATGTAATCGCGCGCTTTCGACTCGCGCCAGCGCGGCAACTTCGGCGACAGCGCGAGTACTGCGGTCGGCCGCGCATCGGCGGCGACCAGCTTCTGCGCATCGACGACCTTCTGATCGATGCCGACGTTCTTCTTCGCGGCGAGCTTGTCGTCGGGACCGACGGCCGCACCACCTGCGAACGTCCACGCGCGCACCTCGGCGTCACCGTCGGGACGGTAATCGACGACGAGATCGCCGCGCGGCACGAAGCCGCCCTGCTCGAGTGTCATCGCGTTGACGTCACCGCGCGCCGCATCCGGCTTGAGCTCGTAACCCGCCGCGCGGACCGAGCCCTGCTGCGCCCCACGCACTTCGACGTCGACCTTCATCTTGTCGGCAACCGTCGAGCCGTCCGTCGAATGCGGCAGCGGGTAGACATACTGGCGCTGCGGTCCGCGCGGCGTCACCACTTGCGTGTACGCGAGCTTGATCGTGCGTGCGCCCTTCGCCGGAATCGGGAAGATGCGCAGCTCGAAGCGACCACCGCGTTTCCAGTCGAGCAGTGCTGGATCCTTCCACGGGCCGGGCACCCACACGATCTCTTGCTGGATCAGCGGGTCGCGCTCGATCTTCTTCGGCGCGGCCTTGTCGATCACGCCGCGCCAGATCTTCGCGGCGCGCTCCTTGTCGATGAACGCGCCGTCGATGAAGCCATCGGGCTCGCTCGCCATGTCGAGCGACAGGCTGTCGATCTGCGCATCCGCGGGCAGCGGGAACTGATAGACGCCCTCGAGCGTCGTGTCGCTGTCGTTGCGGAACGTCTCGGTGATCTCGGTGCGCGCGACCGGGCCGCTGATGCGCACCTTCACTTCGTGGTTCGCGAGCGCGAGCTTCCAGTCCTTGTCGCGCTTCTCGCCCGGCTTGTACGCGCGCAGCGCGCCGAGGCCGGCCGTCGTTTCTTGATCGGTCTGCTTGGCCTTCGGCTGCTCGAGCTCCGACCACGCCGTCTCTTTGACGAGCTGCGGAGCCGCGCTGACCGAGAGCTTGCCGTTCTCGATCATGCCTTCTTCACCGGCGCGCACTTCTTCTTTGCTGCCGTTCGCGGTCGTCAGCATCACGCTGCCGCGCACGACTTGCACCGCGGTGAGCTGGTCGGCGGCAGTCACCGTGAACCGCGTGCCGATCACGTCGATGCGGCCTGCCGGCGTCGTGATCTGCGCTTGGCGCTTTTCGACGTGCGCGACATCGGTCGCGATGCGACCCGCGACGAGCTGCACCCGGCGCGGCTCGGCGGCGTCGAACTTCACGGCGGTGCGGTGATCGAGCACCATGCGCGAGCCGTCGGAGAGCTCGAGCGACGCGCGCGTGCGCTCGTCGGTGCGGAGCTCGGCGCCGCTCGGCACCATCTCGTCGGCGCGCAGCGGGCGCCACGCGTTGCCAACTTTGATCGCGAGGCCGTCGCCTTGGTCGGTCGCGGCGCGCGAGATCGTCTTCACCTTACCGATCGGTCCATCGCCGACGGCAACGCTCTGCGACGAGTCGCCACCGCGCTTCATGAGCGCGATGCCGACCGTGCCGGCCGCGAGTGCAGCGGCTGCACCGGCGACGATCCACAGCTTGCGCTTCTTGCGTGCGGTCGAGATATCGCGCACCGGCGTTTCGATCTTCGGCTCGCTCGCCTTCGGCTTGACCGCGAGCTTTGGCTCCGACGCGGGCGCATCCGCGCCGGCCTTCGCGAGCACGCGATCGATCAGGGCGCCATCGGCGACGTAGTCCGCGCCGGCATCGCCGAGCATCCCGGCGAGCTTCGCGGCTTCGTGTTTGGCGTCGCGGCACTCGTCGCAGCTCGCGAGGTGCTCGGCGTGACGCGAAATTGCAGCAGCCTCGCCCGCGACAAGCGCAGCGAGGTCATCCATCACTTCATCATGGGCGGTACGCATTATTCGATCTCCTCGGTGGGCATGACCGAACGAAGCCGGTCGAGCGCGCGGCTGATCCGCTTGCGCGCGGCGGCTTCGTCGAGCCCGCAGGCCTCCGCGATCTCGCGGTGGCTCAGGTCGGCGACATAGCGAAGAGCGAGAGCTTCACGCTCGCTTGGCTTGAGCTTCTCGAGTGCAACGCGCAACACGCGCGCGCGGCGACGCAGCGCGAATACATCGCGCGCTTCACCTTCCGTCGGGACGAGCTCGAGCAGCTCCTTGCCCCGACGTCGAGTCTCCAGCATGTGCGCACACACGTGCCTCGCGATCCCGCACAACCACGCCTTTACAGAGCCCTCGGCGCGATACGACGCCATCGCGCGATGGGCGCGCAATAGCGTCTCTTGCACTGCTTCGTCGGCGTCTGCTTGCGAGCCGAGCAAAGCCATCGCGAGACGGCCGAGCACGGCGTGGTGTGTGCGAGCGCACGCGGCGAGTGCGTCGCGGTGACGACCGTCGTGGATGAGCTCCACGATTGGATCGGAAGCGACGACGTTCGTTGCTAACGCTTGCATGTCGCCCCTCACGTGCGACGCAGCCGAGCTTTCGTGACCGCCTTTTGGTGAAATCTCGGAAGTGCGTGAAACTGCTGCGTCGTCGGTGAGCCCCATAGGCGATCAAACGCGCGAGGGGCGAGCGGTGTCTAGCTAGATCGCCGCTACTTCGCGACGCACTTGTGGGTGTCGCCCTCCGCCGGCGTCTTCGTGCAGCCGTCGACTTGGCCGTCGGCGCACACCAACGCGACTTCTTGCGCGCACGGCGTTCCCTCGCCGGTCGTCGCGGTCGTGGTGGTTGTGTCGGTATTCGTCGTCGTCGTGTCTTTGTTCGTGGTCGTGGTCTCGGCGGGCTTCTTGCCACCACAACCGATTGCGAACGCGAGAGCCATCAGCACAGTCATGAGCTTGGTCATAGGTCTCCTCCAGAGACTTCAACGCACCCGCCTGCGCTTGCTTACAGCTAGCTGATGAAGGCGCGCGTAATCGCAAATGCTAGCAATGCCATCACAAGCGCGCCGACGACCAACACCCATGGCTTGAGGCCACCTCGCCGCGGTCGCGTGAATCCCGCGACCTGCGGACCCGAAGGTCGATTCGGAAACAGTGGCTGATCGAACGAGTCGCGCGACGTCGGCGTTGCATCGCGCGGAGAGCGTGCGGCGATCGGTGGTCCCCAGTTCGGCGGCTGCGGAAACTGCGATTGCGCGAACCCACCTGCAGGTTGCGACGGCGCGAACGGTGGCGCGCCTTGCATCGGCATGTTGCCGCCCATCGGCATGTTGCCGCCCATCGGCGCGTTGCCGCCCATCGGCGCGTTGCCACCCATCGGCATGTTGCCCATCGGCATATTGCCCATCGGCATGTTGCCCATCGGCATGTTGCCGCCCGCCGCAGGCTGCGGAGGCAGCGGCGAGATCGACGGCGATGACGAGGGTGCGTTCGACGGCGGCAAACCGGGAAGCGGCGGGCCCGGCGTCGGACCGCGCGAGCGTGCGGGCAACGGTGGTGGCTGCGTGGGCGGTCGCGTGGTGCGCGTGCCGGTCTGCGTCGACGGATTCGCCGTGCGGACACCGGGTGGTGGCGTGCGGCGATCGCGCGGCGCGATCAAGCGCGTGTCGTCGGTCGGCGTGTCGAACGATGGCTGATAACTGTCGACCTTGCTCATATCGAGCGGCTCGCGCGCGCGTGTCATCTCGTCTTCGTCTTCGTCATCGCGACGCCCGCGGCGCGCATGCGGCGCTGCTTCCGACGTCATCTCGACCGAGTCGCGCTTCGGCGTTGCGGTGCGCAGGATCCGCATCTGATCGCTCGACAGGTTCGCGAGCCGCGTCTCTTCCTCCTCGAACTTGTCGATGACCATGCGCGCTTGCGAGATGCTCTGGTCGTTGTCGCGCGCCGAGAATGCGTCGGCGGTGCGGATGCGAATCACCGTCGCCTCTGCGCCGTCGAAGTCGAACCGCCCCGACGCGCGCTGCGCGATATGTGGTTTGCTCTGGCGTTCGACCTCCTCGGTCGATTCGATGATCTTCGCGAGCTCGCTCGCCGGATCGCCAACCGTGACCTCGAGCGAATAGCGCAGCGAGCGCAGCTTCTGACCGAGCTGGCCACAGCTCGGGAACCTGCGCTGCTTGTCGCGGGCGAGCGCGGTCAGCACGATCTGATCGATCTCGGGCGGCAATCGGCCATCGATCTCGCTCGGCCGCGGCACGTTCGGATCGCGCACCGCGCGCAGTGCCGCGAGATCGTCGAGCTGAGAGAACAGCCGCCGGTTCGTGATCAGCTCCCACATCAGGATGCCGACCGAGAACACGTCGCTGCGCGGATCGAGCGTCTCGTTGCGCGCCTGCTCCGGCGAGATGTATGCGAACTTGCCGCGCACCGCGCCCGCGTGCGTCGGATCTTGCTCGGCGCGTTTCGCGATGCCGAAGTCGGTGAGCTTCACCTCGCCCGCGCGCGACAGCAGCACGTTCGACGGCGACACGTCGCGATGGACGAGTGCCATCGGCTTGCCATCTGGCCCGCGCGACGTATGCGCGTGCTCGAGCGCTTCGCAGATCTCGGCGCCAATGTGCAGCACGAGGTCAAACGGCATGCGGCGGCGCTTGGACTCGAGCGCGCGTTGCACGGCGCCGATGTCCTTGCCATCGACGAACTCCATGACGAGGAAGTACTGACCGTCGTCACCGAGACCGACGTCGAAGATCTGCACGATGTTGCGGTGCTTGAGCAGCGACAGCACCTTCGCCTCGGCGATCAGCAGCTCGACGAATCGGCGGTCCTGCGAGAGGTGTGGCAGGATCCGTTTGATCGCAACGGGCTTCTCGAAGCCGCCGGCGGCCACGGCCTTGCCGCGGAAAATCTCCGCCATGCCGCCGACGCCTATGCGGTCGAGCAGCTCGTACCGAGTCACGTCGCGTCAATCTACCACGCCGGTAGTCAATTAAGATGTCCCACATGGAGCGCATGTCCCGTCTCGGCCGGCTTCTCGACGAGGCGCTCGCCCAAGGCCTGGGCTCGGCGGCAGCCGTTTCCGTCGGTGATGGCGGCCACGAAGTTTTCCGTCATGTCGCGGGCACCGTCCGTCGGGTCCCCGATCGCGGGCCCGCCGTCGACGCCACGACGCGCTTCGACCTCGCCTCCGTGACGAAGCCGATGGCCACGGTCGCGATCGCGATGGTGCTCGTCGCCGAGCGCCGCCTCGATCTCGACGCGCCGGTGCGCACGTATCTGCGCGATGCCACCACGACTGCAAGCGTCCGTCAGCTGCTCGCTCACAGTGCAGGCTGCGCCGCGCACGTCGAGTTCTTTCGTTACCTGCGGACGGTGCAGCCGCCGAACCCGTACGAGGTTCTCGTCGAGCGCGCGATGCGCGAGCCATGCGGCCCGCCGGGTATCGAGTCGGTGTACAGCGATCTCGGCTTCATTCAGCTCGGCGCGGTCCTCGAGCGCGCGGGCAATGCACCGCTCGAAACACTATTCGCGCAGCTCGTCGCCGAGCCGCTCGGCCTCGTCTCCGCGAGCTACGCGCAGCGCGAGCCGCTGCAAAACTGTGTCGCGACCGAGCTCGACGATCGCGGCCTCGTCTGCGGGCTCGTGCATGACGAGAACTGTTACTTCGGCGGCGGTGTCGCGGGCCACGCGGGCCTGTTCGCCACGCTCGACGACGTCATGCAGTTCGCGATCTCGATCGTCGAGACCGCCGCTGGCAATCCGCGCGGCCGCTTCACCGCCGATGTTGTCACGCGGTTCTTCACCGACGCTCCGCTGCCGGGCTCGACGTGGCGCCTCGGTTGGGATACGCCGTCGCCGATTCCCGGTGTCTCGCAGGCCGGCGATCGGTGGCCGCGCACCGGCGCGGTCGGTCACACCGGTTTCACCGGGACATCGTTGTGGCTCGATCTCGCGCATCGCCGCTGGGTCGCGCTGCTGACGAACCGCGTGCATCCGACCAGGCACGGTGACACTGCCGATCGGATCAAGGCGCTTCGCCGCGCGGTCAACGATGCGGTCGTCGATGCGCTCGGCTGAGCACCTGTTCGCGCCGGTGTTGCATCGAAGCTGCATGGCACCGCTTCGACGCAAGACCAGCACGGTTCTGTCGGCGTTGCTGCTGGCGGCCATCGCCGGTGGGCTCGCCGGTAGCGCATACGTCGTGTGGCAGGAACCTCGCGCTGCGCTGACGATCGCGATCGTCGCCGCAGTTGGCGCGGCTGCGGTGTGCCGCGCGCTCGACGAATTCGGCTGGCTGTTCGCCGCTCTCGCGGTGATCGTCGCCGTGCTCGGCAATGGCCTCTACGCGCTGCACTTGCTCGGCGTCGGGCTCGTCGCGATCTATCTCGCGGCTGGGGCGCTCGTCGGGCTCATCTTCGTCATCCTCGTGCGCGCGTTGATCGCAGCGGGCTCCGCCGACTATCCGTACGACGAGTAGGTGACAGCAGGTTACGCTCGCCGCCGCTGCAGCGTCCTGACGCTGACGCCCAGTCGCCTCGCCGCGCGGCCGAGATTGCCGTGCTCCTCGCTGATCACGTGCTCGACGAGCTGGTCGATCATTGCGCTCAGTGGTTGATCGAGCTCGATCGCCAACGTGTCGACGTTGGTCCCGCCGTTCTGGTTTGTCGACTCGACTCCAGGCGGCAGGTCCTGGACGCGCACCGTCTTGCCTGCGCGCAGAATCGTCACGAACTCCATCGCGTTGCGTAACTGCCTCACGTTACCGGGCCAGTCGTACGCGAGCAGCGCCGCGCGCGCTCGCCGGGTCAAGCGCGGGCGAGGACAGTCGTGGATCGCGGACAATTGCGCGATGAACGAGTCGATCAACGTGGGAATGTCGCGGCGGCGGTCGCGAAGCGACGGCACGGTCAACACGATTCCCTGTACGCGATAAAACAGGTCCTCGCGAAACCGGCCCGCTCGGACCTCCCCCTCGAGCGGACGCAATGTGGCGAGCACCAGGCGCGCGTCCACCTCGAGCTTCTTCGTACCACCGACTCGCATGAACCGACGGGTCTCGAGGAAGCGAAGCAATTTCGGCTGAACCGCGAGCGGCATGTCCGCAACCTCGTCGAGGAACAACGTTCCGCCACTCGCCATCTCGACCTTGCCGTAGCCACGCTCGGTCGCGCCCGTGAAAGCGCCCTTCTCGTGGCCGAACAGCTCGCTCTCGAACAGCGCCTCGGGGATCGCCGCGCAGTTGATCGGCACGAACGGACCGCCGCGGCGAGGCGACAGATCGTGAAGGCGTCGCGCCATCACTTCCTTGCCGCAACCGCTCTCGCCCACGAAGGTGACGGTGACGTGCTTGGCGGCAACGGCTCGCAGCGTTCGATCGAACGCTCGCATGCGGGGCGAGGCCATGGTCGGCTCGACCACGACGGTCGCGGGTTGGCGCCGGGTCACACGCTACTCTATCCCGTCACGCACCGCGCGGGCCCGATTCGGGGTCGGGCGCTCGTAATGCATCGACCACATCCCAGCCGAATGCTGGCGCTGCGAGCACGAACAGGCGGTGTGCGTGCGTGGCCGTCAGCTCGCGCAGCGCGGCGGGTTTGGAAGTCACGATCACGACGCGCTGTGTGCTCGTTCGCTTCATCCACGATCGAACGCGAGCCGCGAACGTCTCGACTACGCCTTCGTCTCTACCAAGCAGCACCACGGCGCCGAACGAGCCGGGCACGCCAAGCTCGCTGCTCTCCTCGACGTCGAACCCGACCTCCCGCAGGTACGTTGCGAGGATGTTGCGTGCACGAGCGTCAGTCGAGACCAGCGCGATGCGACGGTCGACGCTCATGACGGTTCCCTCACGGCGCGGCGCGCACGCGCACGCGCACGCTGGACCCACAGCACGAGATCTAGGCCGGCGGCGGGAAACCGCTCCTGATAGACGAGCTGATAACTCGCGGGCATCGCGCCGCCGAATCCGTGCAGGGTGACCACGCGGACGCCGTCGGGTAGCGCCGCGAGTCGATCCTGGACCTGCGCTACCTGCACGCGAAACTCGAGCGCATGACGAGCGGGATCGGTCGGGAACGGCGCGAGCTCGAACGGGTTGTAAAGATAGATCGCGTCGAACACGCCCCAGTCGATCGAGAACGCGTCGCCGTGGATGAAGCTGGTGTAGGCGGTCACTCCGAGCGTGCGCGCGAGCCGCGTTGCGGAGTCGACCAGCGACCCGTGGCGCTCGATCCCGCACCACACTCCCCACGATGACATCGCGCCGATCACGCACAACTTACCGACGCCGGCACCGACATCGAGGATGGTCATGCGCGGCGCCGGGCAGAGAAGCGTCACTGCGCGAACCGCGATCTCGACGGGCGTCCAGTGCGCGCGCGACAGATGATGTAGATCGCTCGGAACGAGAGCATCGAGCTCCTCGTCGGCGGTCGACGGCTCGATTCGGTGCCGGCGCGGCTTGCGGTTCGGCTTCATCGCAAACCCTCGACGCCATACGGCCGCGTGGTCCGACTCTCGGTCCTGATCCACAGCTTGACGCGATCCGAACCGATCGCGAGCTGAACGGCCAGGCGGTAGCAGCTCGGTAATGCACCTCCGAATCCGTGATAGGTGACGACGCGGGTGCCGATACGAGCCAAAGCCAGGCGGTCGCCAACCGCGGCGACGTAATCTTCGAAGGTCTTTGGATCGCGTTCGATCTTGTCATCGAGCAGGAACGCTCTCTCGAGCAAGTGCTCCGCGAACGGGTTGTAGAGGTAGAACGCATCGAACGCCGACCAATCGAGATCGAACGCATCGCCGTGGACGAACTGAACGTTCGGTAGCTCGAGCTCGACCGCGAGCCGGTCGGCGACGCGCACCAAGTCGCCGCGCAGCTCGACGCCCACGAACGTCGCGTCGCGGACCGCATCGGCCGCAGTGAGACAAAACTTGCCAGCGCCGGCGCCGACATCGAGGACCGTCATCCCCGCCTTGGGAGTGAGCAGCGTAGCGGCGCAGCGAGCGACGTCGACCGGCGTGAAGTGAATCGACGACTTCATCTGCAATGAGGCCGGTAACCGCTCGTCGAAAGCGATGTCATCGAGCGTGGGGCCTCCTACAACGGATAGGTGTGCGGCCATTCCGAGTCGCGTTGCATACGGCGCACCAGGTCGCGCGCGCCCGATTCTTTGCGGTTATGCGCCAGTTGACGACGGCGAAACCTGTCGCGCTCGAGCAGACACCGTTTACGACAGGTTGACGCGTAAACCGAGCAGGAGCTCGCGCGGAAGCGACACGACTGCGATACATCTCGACCGACGGGATCGACGTCGCGACAACGATCGTCGTCGTGTTGCGAAGCCGAATTCCAACGCGTGGGGTTGCTATAGATCGCGTGTGGCTGTTGGTCGTGAAGACGTCATCGCACTCGTCGGCGAGATCGATGTGGAGGTCGTGGACAGGATCGTCGCGACCGGAGCCACGCTCGAGGAGATCTCGCTCGCGGCGGCGTCACTAGGGTTCGATGATTCTCGGGCGCTCGCGTGGTCGCCGCGGATTGTAGAGGTGCGCGCGTTGCTCGAGCGGCCGCTGAGCAGTCACGAGGACAACATCGAACGCGGCAGAGACTGAACGAACCTAGTGGCGCCGGCCGTTCGCGCGGCCGTTGCTCTTGCGCTTCGACTTGCGCTCGGCGGGACGCACCTCGGCACCGGTCGCGCCGAACATCGGATCGACGCCGCGATCGGCGCATACCCAAAGCGAGACGAGGATCGACAGGTCGGCGAGCGCGCGCCGGCTCATCGATGCGGGAATGACGAGACCGTACGTCTCGGAGACGAAGCGCAGATCGCGGAGCAAGCGCGCGACCTCGTCGCGATTGACGTCGCCGTGCCAGTACACGACGCGCGTCATCAATAGCTCGGCGTGACGGCGCAGGAACTCGCCCATCGACAGCGGCTGCACGATGCGCACCGACGGCGGCTTGCAGATCTCGAGCAGATCCTCGAGGTACTCGTTCCAGTGCCGC
>DATDCH010000003.1:0-5846 GCA_036524455.1 Kofleriaceae bacterium
GGCTCCGCGATCAGCTGCGCACCGCGGCGCGCCAGTGGCAGGATCGTGGCCGGCCGGCGGGTCTCCTGTGGCGCGGCGACGCGCTCGCCGAGTACGAGCGCTGGCGCAAGCGCTATCCCGGCCGGCTCGCCGAGCTCGACGAAGCGTTCGCGGTGGCGAGCGTGGCCGACGCCCGTCGCGGCCGGCGGTTTCGCAACGTCACGATCGCGACCGCCTTCGTCGTGCTCGCCGCAGCGGTGGTGATCTTGATCTATCTGCGTGCCCGCGCCGAGAGCCTGTCGCAGGCCGCGCGCGCGCAGTATGTCGCCGGGCTCGTCGAGCAAGGCCGCCGTGCGCTGCAAGCGGGCGACTCGCTCGGCGCCGCCCGTCACCTGGTCCACGCGTACGACGAGGGTGCGCGTGGCCGCGCGCTCGGCCTGATGCTGGCGCGTGCCGTCCAGCCGCTGAAGACGCGCGTTCGATCGTTCTCGATCGGTGCGCCGGTTCGTACCGCCGAGCTCGATCGCGAGGGCAAGAGGATCGCGGTCGTTCGCGTCGGCGATCCGCACGTCAGCGTGCTCGACATCGCCGGTGGTGCCGAGCAGCGGTTCGACACCGAGGACGCGAGTGCCTACGGTGCCGCGTTCGATCCGCGCGGGACCCGGCTCGCGGTCGGCGGCACCAGGCCGAGGGTGTGGGACCTTCGCGGCACGAACCACGTCGAGCTCGAGGCCCAAGGGATGGTGGGCGAGCTGACGTGGACCGACGACGGTACGCGGATCGTCGGGCTCGGCTTCGAGGGGCTATCTGTCTGGGATGCCGCGACCGGCCGCAAGACGACCACCATCGCATTTCCGGCGACGCAGCTCGCGCTTCACGGCGACCAGCTCGCGGCAGGAAACTTCGAGGGCCTGGTGCGGATCTACGATCTCACCGGCACGCAGCGTTTCGAGATGCGTGGGCACGCCGGGCTCATCCGCAATCTCGCGTTCGCACCGGATGGCGCGACGCTCGGCAGCGCGAGCGAAGATCGAACCGCGCGCCTGTGGGAAACCGGCACCGGGAACCAGCTCGCGGTACTCGCGCACGAGGCGGCCGTCACCCGCGTTGCGTTCGACCGCTCCGGCCTCGCCGTGACCAGCAGCCTCGACGGAACCGCGAAGGTGTGGAAGCGCAGCGGCGAGCTCGTGCGGTCGCTGGTCGGCCACGGCCGGCTCCGCAATGCGGTCTTCGATCCCGGCGGCTCGCGCGTGTTGACCGCGGCCTACAACGGTCGCGCGTGCATCCACGAGGTCGCGAGCGGCACGTTGCTCGATTGTCTCGAAGGCCACACGGTCGAGATCAGCGCGAGCGCGTGGGGCAGTGACGACAAGATCGTGACCGCGAGCTTCGACGGCACGGTCCGCGTGTGGCGTGCCGACGCCCGGCGCTTTGCCGCTGCGATCCCCCACGCTGCGGTGGCAGGCTGGTTCGCGTGGTCACCGGATGGCCGCTTCATCGCGACGACCGACTGGGTCGGTAACCTCAAGCTCTCGACCAGCAGCGGTGACAAGCGCTGGGAAGTGCGTGCCCACGAGGGCGGACCTACCGTCGAGTTCTCACCCGACGGCCGCATGCTGCTGACCGCCGAGGCCGTGGCAAAGCTGTGGGATCTCCCCAACGGCACGCTACGCGTGACGCTTCGCCCGAGCGACGGTACGCGCTACTCGCTCGGTAGTTTTTTCGCCGACACCATCGTGCTGTCCACCGCGGGCGGGACGCTCGAGCTCCGACCGCGCACGCAGCCCGACCAGCTCCGCACGATCAAGGCGCATGAAGCCGCGATTCGATTCTTCGCGATGTCACCCGACGGTGCGCGGATCGCGACTGGTGGTGCCGACCACTCCGTCCGCGTGTTCGACTTCGCGACCGGACGTCGTATCCAGGTACTCGACGGACATACGGCTCCCGTCACGCGCATCGCCTACGATCAGACCGATCACCGCCTGGCGACTCAGGATGACGGCACCGTGCGGGTGTGGAGTCGCGACGGCAAACTGCTGCAGGTGATTGCGAGCGAAGGCGGCCTGGTTCGTCAAATAGCCTTCGATCATGCGGGGACGCTGTTCGTCGCCTACCAGGACGGCGGGATCAGGATGTGGAACCGCGCCGGCCAGGCGATCGGCGTCCTGCGTGGTCACGAGAGCAGCGTCCAGTTCATCGCTGTCGATCCCCGCGGCGGCTTCCTCGCCAGCGCCGGCCGTGATGGGATCGCGATCTTGTGGGACACGACCAGCAAAGCGGAGCTATTGCGCCTACACGGCCATACCGACGAGCTCGCGATGCTGTACTTCACGCGCGATGGCCACGCGGTCGCGACATCCTCGCTCGATCACACGGTAAAGCTGTGGACGCTCGACGATGGCGGCGCGAGCCTGCTGGACGAGCTCGAGCTGGCACGACGTCATGTCGCTCACGATCTTCGATCAAGGTGAAACGGATCGGTGAGTCCGGCCTCTATCCAGACAAGATGAAGCGCACTACCAAGAAGCTCGAGCTCAGGACCCAGACCGTGCGCGCGCTGGTCGCAGAGGATCTCGATCGCGTGGCAGGCGGCACCAGCATCCAGCTGTCGACATCGGTCGGGCCGGTCCGCTGCACCACGGCGTGGTCGGGATGCAGCAACAACGACACGTTCGACTGCATCATCCAGCCGGGCCCGATCGGCGGCGGCGGCTACGTCATCTCGCGCTACACCTGCTAGATCGCTGCGCGAATGAACGGCCCCGCTTAGCAGTCGTCGCCGTCGCTGTAGCCGTCCGAGTATCCGTCGTCGTAGCCGCCCGAGTAGCCGTCGTCGTAACCATCGCTCCACGCCGCGTCGTAGCCGGCCGGGTAGCCCTCGTCGTAACAGCCGTTGTAGATCGCGGCGAAGCCCTCGTCGTAGCCATCGAGGTACCCGTCGTCGTAGCCGTCGCCGTAGCCCGCGATCTCGCCGTCGGCGACGCCGCGCGCGAACGCGATCGGATACGTCGCCTGGTAGCCCTTCTGGTACTCCGGGTTCGCCACTTTACCGGCAGCGAGCCCGCGCTCGAAGGCGGACGGATCGATCGCGAACGTGTGACCGCGCGAGAAGCACGCACGCACGTCGGCCGGGTCGGCCTTGTCCTCGCTCTCCGCGGTTGCCGGCGCGCGTAGATCGCTCGGGCACGTGCTGGCGCCGTCGGCGTAGCCGTCGCTGTAGCCGGCGCTGCCGCCATCCGAGTAACCGCTCGAGTAGCCGTCGTCGTAGCCATCGGCCTCGCCATCGGAGATGCCAGCCGACGTGCCATCACTGCAGGCATCCGGATCGGCCGCGCCATCGAAGCCACCGTCCGAGTAGCCGTCGTCGTACCCCACCGGGTACGTGCGCCCGTGCCCGGTCAGGAAGCCGTCGCTGAACCCCTCGCGGGTACCGTCGCTCCGGCCATCCGCCTCGGTGAGCGACAGCCCGACCTGCCGGCCCTTCTCGAGCTCGGCGGTGTTCTCTTCAGCCGCAGCCTGCCGGCCGTCATTGTAGGACTGCTCGAGCTCGCCGCGGTCGAAGCAATCGAGCTCCGGCTCGCAGCCGGTCAGTGCGGAGAGCGCGATCAGGAGCAGCAGGCAGTAGCGCATCGTCTGCGCCCGAAGCTGCAAAAGAAAGACCCGCGCACGAGGCGCGCGAGCATGCCCAACCCCGCGACCTGCCGAGGTTTGTGTCCCTCGATCAGTGTGGCGCCAGAGCCTCACGTCCTGCGGGTTCTGCCGGGAGGCAACTGTTCTCAGATCCGTGGTGTCCCTCACGCGTTCACTCGACTGGAGGCCAACCATGCGTCCCGCTATCGGTCTGCTCGCGATCCCACTTCTTGTCGTCGCCGCACGGGCCGATGCGCCCCGGAAGTCCGGCGCCGATCCCGCTGCGATCTCGGAGCGCGCGACGATGCTCGCGCCGATCCAGATCGACAGCCTCACCCTCACCCCGATCGTCGCGACCGGTGCGGGGGGCAAGGAGCTCGACGTGCTCGTGCTCGATCAGGGCATGGCCGCGAAGCTGGTCAAGATCAAGGAGAAGATCGACTCCGAGGACGTCAACAACCTCACGTTGATCAACAACTCCGACAAGCCGCTGTTCGTGCTGGCCGGCGAGGTCATCATCGGCGGCAAGCAGGACCGCATCATCGGTAAGAACACCGTCATCCCCGCCAAGACCACGCAAAGTGTCCCGGTGTTCTGCGTCGAGCACGGCCGCTGGGACAACTCGTCGAAGGAGTTCACGACCGCGCGCGCACTCGCCCACGGTCGCCTGCGCGGCCAGGCCAGCTTCGCCGCCCAGCAGGACGTGTGGAACGAGGTCAACGCGAAGAACAAGGTCCGCGGTACCAGCAACGATACCGACACCTATCGCAAGGTCGCCAAGCAGCAGCAGGACGGCTCGATGAAGCAGTGGATGACCAAGGTCGATGGCGCGCTCGCCAAGATCCCAGCGGCCGACCGGGCGCGCATGATCGGCTTTGCGGTCTCGCTCAACGGCAAGGTCGCCACCGTCGACATGTTCCAGTCGCCGGGCCTGTTCAAGAAGCTCGAGGGCAAGCTGGTCCAGTCGTACGTGACTGATGCGGTCGACATCAAGGCGAGCAAGAACGTGAAGCCGCCGACGCCGAGGGATGTGAAGGAGTTCATCGCCGATGCCGAGAAGGCCGCGGTCGAGAAATCGTACGAGACCAAGGCCGCGAAGACGACGATCAGCAACGGCAAGCGCTCCGCCAAGGCCAAGGTCACGTTCGAGATGGCGGACGACCTGGCGAACCCCGCGCCGCCGGCGACCGTGTACGAGAACTATCAGGTGAAGTGACCGGGCGAGCGCCCGCTAGGAAGTAGACGCTCACCGCCAAGTACGGGCCGCCAAGACGTTCGCTCCGGCGCTGCCGTGCCCCGGATTTCACCGCCAAGTCGCGGAGCACGCCAAGGATCAGGGGTTTGGCAAACCTGGTGAAACCGCGACGAGGCTGAAGTCAGTCGCGTTGTCCTGCGTGTCGCGCGCGTTCGGATTGCGCCTCGAAAGCGACTCGTTGGCGAGTGACGTATCGAGTGGTGCGGTCGCGCTCGATGTCCCCTCGGTGAACACGACCGGGTCGGTCACGTTGACGATGGTACCCGTCACCGCACCTTCGTAGGCCAGCGAGTCGAGCATGCGCGCAGCGACGAGATCGTAGAGGCCGATCGCATCAGGCGCGCCGTTCTGAATGAAACCAGTCATCCCGGGCAGCACCGTGATCGAAAACACGCCGCCTGGAAGTGTTCCAGTGAGTCCAGCAGGACCCACGACGATCATGCCGCCAGGCGCGAGCATGTTCGCGGGAACCGCGGCAGTCGCCAGCGCGATGCGCTTGCCCACGTTCGCGGCGCCACCGCTGCCGTCGAAGAAGTACTCGGAGGACGTCCCACCGTTCATCAAGATCAACGCGACGTTCGTGACGTCCGCGGGGCCGGTGCCCGCATTCACGATCTCGACAAACTCGAACTGACCGTTCGTGTTGTCCCCGGCCGTGTTGTCGTAGTCGACCTCGTTGATGACGAGCTTCGAGCACACCGTCGGAAGCGTGACCGAGCACGTCGCGCCGGCTTCAATCTGACAGGTCGCCGAGCAGCCATCGAAGGAGTCCAGGTTGTCGTCGTCGCACTGCTCGCCCGCTTCGATCGTTCCGTTGCCGCAGGTGGTCTCCAGCTGGCAGGTCGACGAGCAGCCATCGCCGTTGGTGTTGTTGCTGTCGTCGCACTGCTCGCCCTCGGACGTCTGGAGGACGCTATCGCCACACGGCTGCGGCTCGACCTCGCAGATCCGACCGACGACGAACGTGTCGATCAGGCAG
>DATDCH010000004.1:0-15783 GCA_036524455.1 Kofleriaceae bacterium
CTATCAAGGCTCGGAATGGGCGAAGGTGTTGCAGGCGTGTCTCGTGGCGTGGGTCGCGACCGACAGCAAGGACGACGCGGCGACCGCGATCAAGTACTTCACCGCGCTGCTCGATGACCTCGATCGGATCGGCGACGGCCGTGGCGGCGATCAGGCGGCACGGCGCGATCAGGGGTACTCGATCCGCAACCTCGCGCCGTATACGGCACTCGCCTACGACTGGCTCCACGGCCACCCGCTGCTCACGCCCGAGCTCAAAGCACGTGCACGCCAGCGCTGGAAGGCGTGGCTCGACTGGTATCGCGACAAGGGCTATCGCGCGACGAGCCCCGGCTCGAACTATCACGCGGGCTACCTGATCGCGGCGACGACGATCGCGATCGCGCAAGCCGGCGACGCAGGCCCCGACGGCGCGGCCCTGTGGCAGCACGTCGCCGATCAGATGTGGAGCAAGGAGATGGCGGCCGCGCTGTCGCAGCAAGGCGTGCTCGCCGGCGGTAACTGGCCCGAGGGTTGGCAGTACGGGCCCCTGTCGGTCGCCGAGTACGCGCTCGGCGCGCGCCTGATGAAGCGCGCTGGCGTCGACGTCGCGGGCATCGAGCCGTGGTTGTCGTCGGTGCTGCGCAATCACGTGTACTCGCTGTCCCCGAGCGATGGCGTGTACGCCGGCGGCGATACCGAGCACGAGACGCCGACGCTGCAGCCTCACATGCTGACGCTCAGCGCGATCGCGCTCGGCGATGCAGCCGCGCAGGACAAGCGATGGGCGCGCGGCGAGCTGTCGCGGCTGAAGATCGTCGACAAGGACTGGTTTCTGTACGGTGCGCTCGCCGCGGTCGGCGAGAAGCCGACGCTGCCGCCGCGCTCGGTGTGGCCGACCTGGTACCTGTCGGCGAACACCGGCACGCTATTCGCGCGCACGCGGTGGGACGACTCGGCGATCTGGTTCGTCAGCGAGTGCCACGCAACCGTGCAGACCGATCACCGGCATCCGAACGCGGGCAACTTCGTGCTGTCGCGCGGCCGCGACGACGTGATCGTCGATCCAACGCCGTATGGGTCGGCGTCGACGCTGACCAGCAACGCGCCGACGGTCGCCTCGGCGCAGTTACCTGCCGACTACATCCCGAGCCAGGGCCTGTGGAGCGAGCAGACCGGTTACGACTTCGTCACGCAACGCGCGAGCGGCGTGGTCGCGGCGCGCTGCGATTATTCGGATCAATACAAGTTCCAGCATCGCGCGAGCGATGTGCCGAGCGCGGTGCGCGACTTCGTGCTGCTGCCGAGCAGCGACGGTCGAGATGCGGCGCTGCTCGTCATCGATCGGGCGACGACCGGCGCGAACGATCGCGGGATGAACCTGCGGTTTCGCACGCCCGGCCGGCTCGCCGTCGACGGCACGGTTGGCACGACGACGGTCGGCGCGACGAAGCTGACGATCGCGAGCGTCGCGCGCAGCGCGGATGGCACCACGGCGGTCGCCAGCCCGACCGCGAAGGACTGCTTCAAGCTCGGCGGCCCCAAGGGCCAGTGCGACGCCGCGCGGTTTCCCGTCACCGATTACCGCGTGCAGATTCCCGGACCTTCGCCGACCGGCGTGCACATGATCAGCGTCACCGGCGACAAAGCCGCGACGGCCGCGACGCTGTCGGGCACGGGCTGGGCAGGTGTACGCGTCGCGGGCGTGCGCGACGCGACCGTCGTGTGGCGCACGAGTGGTTCTGGAACGCTCGACTATGTGGCGCCGCCCGGCACGCACGTGGTCCTCGATTCGCCGGACGCGAGCGCCGACGTCTCGGCGAAGCTCACCGACAAAGGCTGCGCGGTGCATGTGACCGGTGCGGGCAAGCTGCCGGCGCGCCCGCTCGTGTTCGCGCTGGACGCGAAATGCAACGTGACGCTCGACGCCGAAGCGCCGGCCGCGTCGGCCGTCGGGACTCGTGTGCCACGCCCGAAGACGAGTGGTGGTGCACGCTCGCCGCGCTCGGGTTGTTGCGGCGCCGAGGCCGCGCCAGGCACGTCGTTCGCGATGGCGTTCGTCGTGATCGCAGTGCTGCTGCGCCGCCGCCGCGTTCACGCGTAGCGCCCACGACTGTGCTCGATACCTGTAGCGCGCGGCGTTACACGCGCTGCGCGCGTTCCCAATCACCCTCGCTAGATAGGCATCGGTACAGACCTTGCCTTGGGGGATGGCCGCGGCGAGGGCCGCAAAGGGAGATTGCTATGTGCAAGCTGATGAAGCTCGCGATCGCCGTTCCGTTGTACGTGATGCTCGGTTGTGCGGAAGAGACCGTCGACGATCCAATCGTCGAGCCCGAGCTCACGCAGGAAGAAGTCGCGCTGCTTCCCGATGGCAGCGACCACGACCACGACGACAGCGAATTGCTCGCGGGCGCACCCGACGACGACGTAACGGTGTTCGACGATGACGATGCGGAGCTGCGGTTCGATCGCGAGGTCAGCGACGGCGATGCGCCCAGCACGGAGACGATCGCATACCAACCGCTTCTGAAGTGGGGGCTGCATCCGCGCGCGTCCGATGCACTGCGCGCAGCCGGCGTCAGCGCGTCGCGCATCACGCAAACGATCGGCAATGCACCGGCGTCGGCGGGCGTGCATCTACAGGACGGAACCGTCAACGGCCAGCCGTACACCGCGGCGATCGATCTCTCGACGAGCGGCCTTACGAGCACGCAGATCCACAACCTGCTCGAGCGCCTCGCAAAGGTCGGCTACGCCGGCTGGTACCGCAAGACCGGCAGCGATGGTTGGAACGGTTCGAATCACATCCACGCGGTCTATGCGAACTGCAAGATGAAGCTGGCACTGCGCTCGCAGATCCGATCGTGGTTGGTCGGACGCAACGGTCTCGCCAGCAACACGCTCTACAAGTGGCACTTGTTCAGCGCCGAAGCGAAGCAGGTCGTCAAAGCCAAGTTTGCGCAGAGCGAGTCGGGCACGACAAACGGCGGTGCTGGATTCTCGGCGCGAGTCAACACGAGCGGTGCGGCGTTGACGATCCGCGCCGCGGCAACGCGCAGCAGTACGGCGATCGGTTCGGTTTCCGACGGCAGCTACGTCACGATCAAGTGCCAGAAGTATGGTGAGTCGGTGACCGGGACCTACGGCACCACGAAGCTGTGGGACAAGATCGGTACCGGGTACATCAGCGATGCGTATGTCGCGACGGGCTCGGATGGCCGCGTTGCGCCGCTCTGTCCTTGAGTTACTTGACGCGAACCGGCGCGGTGCGTGCGTTGATCAGCGCCGGCTTGTCGGGTGACGGCTTGCGGACCTTGCCGATCCGCACCCAGTACACGTGGCCGCGCTTGAGCAACCAGCGCTCGTCGGACGTGCGGAGGTCTTGGCCGCCGAAGCTCGGCCGTTCACCGGGCAGGTTGAGCAGCGCGAACGTCGGATTGCCGAGCTCGTCGGCGACCGGCCAGCCCTCGCCGGGCATCACCGGCTGGTTCGGCCCGGTCAGCATGAAGTAGACCGCGTCGTTGTCCTTCGCGACCGAGATCGTGCGCGCGCCTTGTGCAAGGTTGCCGTCGACGACGGTGTGACCCGGCGCGGCGGGTGGCTCTTTGAGATCGCTCGGCGGCGCGGCCGGCAGCGCGTTCATCGCGTCGACGTCCCAGAACCAGCGCCGCTGATCGTCGAGCGCCCAGGCACCCCCGAGGGCGACGCGATCGGCTTGTTTGATCTTGTCGGCGTATTTGCCGAGCCGCACGCGAATCGCGAGCGCGCCGTTGCCTTCGGTATCGTCGACGAGCCAGACGTAGTCCGACGCCACGAGCCCGGCGTCGATCGGCTTGGCGGCAACACCGGCGTCGGCGGCCGGCGGAGGCGGCGTGGGACCGAGCACCATGATCGGCGCGCCGATCGTGCCGTACACGACGCCGTGCTGACCACGCCGCGCGAGGTACTGCGCACGATCGATCACCGCTTGCCATGCCGACACCGCACCGAGATCGGCGATCGCTTTGCCCGGATCGGTTGGTTCTGGCTCGCGCACGGGCTCGTCGGGAGGCGACGCGTCGGGCGATGGCGGCTCGGGCTTTGCGACACGCGCATCCTTCGGCGGCGGTGGCGTCTCGTTACCGCGCGACTGACACGCGGCGAGCAATACAACGAGAGCGCAGCGCGTCACCATGCGAGCGTGCCGGCGAGCTCGGCGATCGGTGCGAGTCCCGCGGCATCGAGCTCGTCGAACGCTGCGAGCTCGTAGCTGTCGAGGTCGAGCACGGCGACGACGCGATCGCCCTGCACGATCGGCACGACGATCTCGCTGCGCGATCCGGCATCGCATGCGAGGTGGCCGGGAAACTGCTCGACGTCGGGCACGATCAGCGTGCGCCTCTCGGCGGCGGCGGTGCCGCACACGCCGCGCCCAAGCGCGATCCGCACGCATGCGATCTTGCCTTGGAACGGACCGAGCACGAGCTCGTCGCCACGCCGGATGTAGAAGCCGATCCAGCTCGCGATCGGCAAGCACTCGCGCAAACCCGCGACGAGGTTCGCGAGGTTCGCGATCAGATCGGGCTCGCCGTCGACGACCGATGCGAGCTGCGGCAACAGCTCGCGATAGCGGCTCGCTTTGTCCTCTGACCCGAAACCCATCGGCGCGAGCGCTTCCGACATGCCGCTCCGTGTTGATCAGCCAGCAGCGAGCTGACGCGCGGCGTTGAGCGCTCGGGGCAGACCGAACGGGCTCGCACGCAGCTGCAAGATCAGGAAGTCACCTTCGGTGGTCATGCCCGACACCTGCACGACCGGCGTGAGCGTGCCGAGGATGCCGCGCACGCGCTCGTTCGACGCGATCTTTGGGTTCTGCATCAGGTCGAGCACGATCACGTCGTCGTGCGCTTCGACGAGCACCGCGGGACGCTTCGGCATGAACTTGGCGAGATTGCCCGGCTTGCTCAGATCGAGCGCGCCCGACTTGATGAGGCCGGCAACCGGCGTGGCGGACTCGCCGAGCACCTTCATGTTGACGTCGGAGAGCCGGAGCGAGACGCGAAACTTCTCTTCGCCGACTTCGATGTGGTCGACGCGGATCGATGCGCCCGCACGCACCGTGGTGCCCATCAGATCGATCGTCGCGCCGATGCCGATCGCAGGCGGCCGCGGCGTGATCGTCACGTCCTGTGGCGCCTTCTTGGACGGCGGCGTGTTCGCGATGAACCAGCGCAGCGCATCGAGCGGCACCGCAATCCGCATACCGAGGGCGTGGCGCGCCATGCTTAGCATCGTGGTTGGATTCTTCGCGATGAAGCGGCCGGCGGAACGCAACGCAGCACGGAGCGGGAGAGCCATCCCCGCATGTATATCAGCGAACCGCGGTTAAAACAGCACGGCGCGCAGCGGGTTGACCAGCAGCGTACCGACGACGGGTTTACCGTCGACGACCGTCGCGAACGCAGTCCCAGGAGCCGCGTCTTCGGGTAAGTGAATGCGCCGCACCGGGTCACCGCGCCGCGGTTCGATGACGAGCAGCTCGCGCAGCCCCAGCCCGAACTGCACGACGAACGGGCTGTCACCTGGTCCGCGCAGCGCAGGCCGAACGTCGACCGGCTGTGTAGGCCCGGCCGCGGGAGTGATCGGCGCGACCAGTGCGTAATCGTTGCGCGCCCGTAGCCCGCCGGTCAGCTCGTACAGCGAGTACTGCCAGCTCGCCGTCATCGCCGGTGGCGCCGGCCAGGCCTTGGGCAACACCGGCGGATCTTCGGCCGGGTCGCGAGGCGGCGGCGGTGGCGGCGGGCGCCGGCGAATCGGCAACCTCGGTGGTCGCGCCGGGCCTGGCGTCGCACCGATGACACGGGGCCTCGGCGGCACGGGCCCACCCGGCGCCACGCCGGTGACCACATCTCCGCTCGCGCTCCAGTCGAGATCCAAACCCGGAATCGCGACGATCGCACCGGTCCGCGCATCCGCGCGATACGCATCGCCGTCTTCGAGCGCGACAAGCACGCCATCGCCCGCCGGCACGAGCCTCTCGACGACGCCGTTCACCGCGAGCGTCCATGCCGGTGTCATCTGAACGCGCGGAAGTCGTGCGAGGACGTATCGGCGCTGGAACACGACCACCATCGCCATGCCATCGACATCGAGCGCGGCCGCGCGCATGACGCTGCCGTCGTCGCTCGCGTACTGCGCGAGTAGCTTGCCGTCGCGGCCGTCGAGAACGTGCAAGCGATCTGCATCGTGCACGAGCACGACATCGGCGGCCGCTTGAATCGCGTCGACGTTGTCGCCGCGCCATTGCCATAGCGGAGCACCGTCGCGCGTTGTCGCATGCACCGTCGCCCCTTTGCTGCTGCGCGCCGCACACGCGACGAGCTCACGCGCCGCGACGAGCGCCACCGGCGTGCCGGCGCCGCAACCATCACCGCGGTACCAGCTCCACGCGCGTGCGGCGAGATCGAACCGCGCGATGCCCGCGGTCGTCGTGTCGTCGGGCGCGCGCTCGAGCGTCGACGCGTACACCCACGTCGACTCGATCGGATCGAGCGCGACCGTGCTCACCGCGTGCTTGGCGGTATCGGTCTTCGCGATCGCGGCCGCGACGTCGAGCGTTGCGGGCACCGGTAGATCACGCAGCTCCGCCGGCACCGCGACCGCTGGCCGCAGCGACGGCACGCGCAGCTTCTTGCGATAGCGTTCCGGAATCGCGATGCGGTGCACGACCTCGCCGGGCGAACCGAGCCAGCTCGCCGCGATGATCGATTTGTCGCCGAGCACCGCGCCGAGCTGGGCGAGCGATACGTACGCACGCACGCCGTTGCGATCGAGCAACGCCGCCGTCAGCTTCGTCGCGCGCACGAGGCGACGCTCGCCGCGCTGTGCCAGCAGCTCCGCGAGCGAGGGCAAGCTCGTCGGTTCGGGCGGGCCGATCAAGTCGCGCGAGTACGCCGCGACGCCCGCATTCGTCGAGACTTCGATGCGCGCGCTGCCGTCGCGCGCCGGCCAGTAGCCGCGCACGCCGTCGACCGAGCCGGTCGGCTTGCCGGTGTCTCGCGCTAACGAGACGAGCGCGGTGCCGCTCGCATTCGCCGTCGTCACGAGCACGGTCGCGCCATCGCACGCATCGATCGCAGCGACCAGCGGCAGCGGCGTCGACCACGTGATCTTCGGTCCGCCCGGCCCTTCGGCGATGCGCACGAGCAGACCGTCTTGACCGTGCGCGAATAGCTCGCGGCCCGCGTCGCCGCAGCTCGCGATGATCGAATCCGCGCTCACCGGCGCCGGCGGCGGCGTGCCTCGAGGCAACGGCCGCGTACGGCGTAGCAGCGGTCGCTTCGGCGCGATCGGCGCGGGCAGCTTCACACGCGCGAGCTCGTCGCCGACGGTCGCATCGAGGATCACCGACTCGCCCGCACCTGCGGTGACCACGCGCTCGCCGGACATCGCGATGAACGTCGCGTCGCTGCGCCACCGACGCTTACCGTCGAGACCGATCGCACGCGTGCCGTTCGCGTCTGCGCACACGATCGCTTCTTCGGTGACGCCAACGATCGGCGCCGCGCACTCGGTGGTGTCGCGCCACACGATCTTACCCGCGTCGATGTCGATGAGCTCGACCGCCGGCGCCGTGCCGGCGAGCCCGTAGACGACGGCGCGTGCGGGTCCTTCGCCCGGCACCGTCCACGGCGTTGGCAGCCGCAGCGGCACCGAGACGCTACCGATCACGCCGAGTTGCTCGGTCAGTTGCGGCGACTGGCTACGGCCGACCGAGCCGGCCACCGGTCCGATCGGCCACGCTGCCACCGACGGTGAATACACCCACGCCGGCGGCGCGGCATCGGGCTCGTCCGACGTGTCACAGCCGACGAGCGCCAGCAGCACGACCCAGCGGTGCACCGGCGCAAGCTAGCACGATCGTCAGATGTGATCCTCGTGCGGCGGTTCGTGCTCTGCAACCGGTTGGCTATAGAGCTTCGGGATCGCGATCGCCAGCGCGACACCGAGTGCCGACAGTGCGGCGAACGACAGCACGACCAGGCCCTTCATGCTCGAGCGCTCGAGCTGCCACTTCGCCGTGATCGCAACGAGCTGAAACAAGAACACGAGCGCCGCGGTGGCCGCGAGCCAACGCGCCCACAGCAAACACCGCACGAAGCAATGCCCGGCGGCAAACGCGGCGAATGCGAGCAGCAGCAGCGTGCCGTGCGCCTTCAGCGCACCCCAGTCCTCGCGATGCGAATGGATGTACGCGAACGCGATCGGCACCAGAAAGCTGCCACCGATCGCGCCGAACCCGGCATGGCCTTGCTTGAACGTACCGACCCAGCACACGCCGAGTGCGGCGCCGCCGAGCCCGAACAGCCAGATCGGTACGCGACTCGCCGACGGCTCGCTCGCCGTCAGCTGCAACACCATCAACAGTGCGCCGAGCGCGAAGAGAGCGCCACCGATCGTGCCGATCGCGTACGCCCACTTCGGCCGCTCGAGCTCCACTTAGATGCGCTCGATAACCGTCGCGATGCCCATGCCGCCGCCGATGCACAACGTGATCAGCGCGGTGGACTTGTTCGCACGCTCGAGCTCGTCGAGTGCGGTGCCGAGCAGGATCGCGCCGGTCGCGCCGAGCGGGTGACCGAGCGCGATCGCACCACCGTTGACGTTGATGCGATCTTGATCGATGCCGAGCTTGCGCGCGGTCTGCAGCGGCACCACCGCGAACGCCTCGTTGATCTCCCACAGGTCGACGTCCTTGACCTGCATGCCTGCCTTCTTGAGTGCGCGCTCCGACGCCGGCGCCGGCGCGGTCAGCATGATCACGGGCTCTGCGCCCGCGGTCGCCATCGAACGGATCTTCCCGCGCGGCTTGAGGCCCGCCCGCTTGCCCCACTCCGCCGAGCCCATCAGCACGACGGCGGCGCCGTCGACGATGCCCGACGAATTGCCGCCGGTGTGCACGTGCTCGATCTTCGCGGTGTCGGGATAGCGCTTGAGCGCGAGCTGGTCGAGCGTCTCGCCGTTCGGGCCCATCGGCATGCCGCCCATGTCGGCGAACGCCGCCTTGAGACCGCCGAGCCCCTCGAGCGTGGTGTCGGCGCGCGGATGCTCGTCGCGGTCGAGCGCGGGCGAGCCGTCGGCGTTCTTCACGCCGAACAGCGAATTGGCGAAGTACTTACCCTCGATCGCGCGCGCGGCTTTCTGCTGCGACGCGAGCGCGAAGTTGTCGACGTCGGTACGCGTGAAGCCTTCGCGCGTCGCGATCAGATCTGCCGAGATGCCTTGCGGCACGAGGTATAGGCGCTTGCGCAGCTCCTCGTTGAGACCATCGAGCATTGCGCCGTCGCTGCCCATCGCCACGCGCGACATCGACTCGACGCCACCACCGATGCCGGCATCGATGAAGCCCGCACCGATCTTCGCCGCGATGCTGTTCACCGCCTCGAGGCCGGAGCCGCAGAAGCGATTGATCGTGAATCCGGTGACGTCGTCGGGCCACTGCGCCGCGATCAGCGCGACGCGCGCGATGCACGCGCCCTGCTCTTTGACCTGCGTGACACAGCCGACGGCAAAGTCCTCGACGAGGTTCTTGTCGAGCTTGCGCCTATCGGCCATGTGATTGAGCGTCTGCGCGAGCAGCTCTTGCGGATGGACGTTCGCGAGACCGCCCTTGCCTGCTTTGCCGCGACCACGCGGGGTGCGAACGGCATCGTAGATAAACACATCAGCCATGACAGAACCTCCGTTGGATGGAGGGAGGTTGTGTTAGGAGAGGCGCATGCGCAAGCTCCTCATCCTCGGATTCGTCCTCGCAGCATGTGGCAGCAAGAAGGGGAGTAACGACCCTCCGCCGCCGCAACCGTCGACCGGTGCCCCGATCGCCTTTGAAGCCAAGAGCTTCAAAACCGGGGCGGATCGCGGCGGTTCCGTCGACGTCAAGGCCTACAACTTCTCGGATAAGAAAGTCGCCCAGTACATGCTGCTGTTTCGTTACAGCGATGCATCGGGCGCGGTGCTGAAGGTCAAGCCCGGAACACCGTTCGAGAAGGACCACGACTTCATGTCGCTCTCGGGCAAACGCTACATGTGCCAGCCCAAGAGCTGGTGCAGCTTCACGATCAAGAACCTCGACGTGCCCGACAAGACCGCGAAGGTCGAGGTGCTCGCGAAGTCGGTGACCGCGCTCAAGGACGACGTGAACTTCGAAGACAAAGAACTGTTCTCGCTGCCCGGTATGGATTGGCCTGGTGAGAAACCGGCCGAGGGCAGTGCGGCACCCGAGGGAAGCGCGGGCAGCGCGGCGCCCGAGGGAAGCGCGGGCAGCGCGGCACCGACCGGCAGCGCCGCACCGGCCGGCAGCGGTTCCGCGGGTTAGAGCATGCAGCCGACGTCGAGCGCTTGCTTCTCGAGCGACGCGAGCGAGTGACCGCACACCTGCGAGATGCGGAGCTTGTCTTCGCGCGACAATCGGTTGGTCGGTAGCGACCAGAAGTCCGCCGTCTCGGTGCCGAGCTGGAGCCGATCTTCGATCGCGAGCTTGTCGCACGACAGCGCGCTCGTCACAGCAGCGACGAACCGATCGCACTCGGGCACGCCGACCTGGAGCTGCTGGAGTCGCGCGCGCGTGACGTAGATGGTGCTGCCGGTCGTCTTACCGGCGAGCGCCGCGAACACCGTGTCGCGCATCGCGTCCGACAAGCTGCGCGAGCACTTGCCGAGCTCGCCCTCCTCCATCGTTGCGAAGCAGTTGACCGCCGTCACCGGCCACGAGTCTTCGACACACTTTGCGCGGAGCGCGTCGAACACTTCGTTGTCGGGATCCCGCACGCCGCGGGTCGCGTTCTCGAGGCCGAGCGCCGCGTCGGCGCACGAATGCGTGCTGTGCGCGACCGCAGCTGGCGCCGGCGCCGGCGGCTGCGTCTGCGGCTTGGCCGCGGAGCTACAGGCGACCAGCAGGACCACAGCGAGACGCATGATCGAAGGCTAGCACCGCCGTCGAAAAGGTGCCCGTACGCGTGCACGTACTCGGATGATGATGAGGGTAACTGGCGAGTACGTACACGCGCACGGGCGGAACTAGTTGCAACTGCAATTGCCGGCGAAGTTGTCGATGCACGGCAATTCGGTCATCTGCGCCGCAGTGTGGCGGTAATGCCAGCGCAGTAGCTGGGTGATTCTTGGCTGCACGCCGAACAGCGTGATCTGGCTGGTCGTCGGCCCGAATGAGATCCGGTTCACGCCACCCTCGGTCTTACGCGTGACTCGCGTGGCCTTCGACAGCGCGCGCTGATACGTCGACAGCGTCGTCTTCGTCGAGTCGCCGCCCGCCCAGCCGCTCGTGCCCTCGTTGTAGCGGGCCGAGTGCAGCACGGTGTACTTCTGGTTTGCGATCCGGATCTTTGCAGGGTCGCCACTCGCGACGAGCCATTTGCGGAACGCGAAGAAGTGATCGGCAAGGCGCTCCTCGGAGAGCGTGCAGACAAAGCTGGTCGAGTGATAGTGCTCGGCGATCAGCGCGATGCTCGTCTCGTCGATCGCCTTGAAGAAGTCGGTGCCCGGCGAGGTCCACGAGCTCGCGGTCGCGGACCGCTCGGTCAAGTAGACAACGCCCCACAGCTGGCGGCCCTTCGCATCGGGCTCGTGAATGAAGCGGAGGATCTTTGCGATCTTCACGCGCACGTTTGCGCTCTCGCCGGTCGTGCTCGGCGCCTCGTTGAACGTGAACAAGTCGGCGTGCGCGGCGAGCGCGGTGTCGCGGAAACCGTGCGCCCACGTGCGCAGCTGCGCGTCACTCGCGGTCTGCCAACCGACATGCTTGGCGTCCCACAGATCGAATGCGGGCGCGTAATAGAAGTCGGCGCGGCGGTGCACGGTCTCCGCCATCTGCTTGCTCGCATACGCCGTGGCATGGCTCTGCGTGACGAGCCACGCGTGGTTCGCGACCTGCGGCAATCCCTTTTCGGTGTCTTGATAGAGATCGAGCACGTCGCGCGACAGCTGATAGAACACGCCGAACCGCGCGGCGGTGAATGGCTTCGGAACGTAGCCGTCGTCGGAGGGAATCGGCGTCGCGTCGTCGAAGTCGTCTTGCGGCGGCGTCTCGCCCGGATCGTCTGCACCCGGATCCGGATCCTCGACGGTCGGATCAGTGCAACCTGCCAGCAGCAGGCACGGCAGGACGGCCACGGCCAAAACGGTTCGCATCGGTGCCGCGCCATTCAGCAAGCAACGGGCCGAACGACGCTCGCAGCCAAACCCGCGCACCTACACGCCGCCACATTGCCACCGTGATGACGTTGCTCATCAAGTGCAACCGAACGTGTGCTCACTCTGCGGTGGCTTCGCGAGTTGCCAGCTCACTCGTTGGTAACTGGCACTGCACCACTTTGCTCTGCTGCAAGTGGATCGACATGTTCGCGCGGCACGATCAGACGCAGCGCGCGCGGCGCAACATCGATCACGTAGCGATCGCCCGCTGGAATCTCTTCGCCGTCGACTTGCGCGGCCGGCAGCACGCCACCGTCGGCGCGCACGGTGAGCTCGAGGTGCGTGCCCGCGATCGCCGGCGCGTGCTCGATACCGAGTCGCTCGAGATCCTCCATACCGACCGGCACGTGCCTCATCGTACCGAGCAGCTTGCCCATGAAGTCGCGGCGCCCGATCACCGGCACGAGCTCGACCTTGCCGTCGTCGGCTTCGGCGTTCGCGTCGAAGATCCATTCGCCGCCGAAGATCTTCGTGTTCTTGACGATGACGTCGAGCAGGCTCGGGAAGTGATGCACGGTGCCGTCGATCACCGCGTCGAGATCGAACTTGGTGTCGATGATGTAGCTCTCGAAGAAGCGCTGCGCGACGGCGCCGATGTAGACGAGCTGATCGCGATAAATCATGCCGAGGCCGGGAATGCGACCCACGCGTTCGCGATCGCGGTTACGCGTCGCCAGGGCCGCTGCGCCGAGGCCGACCGAGAACGAATCGAAGAACATGTCGCGATGGATCTCTTTGAGCCCGCGCTCGATCGCGAGGTGCGCGATGTCGCAGCCGACCGTGAAGCCTTCCGCGATCACCTGCACGTTGCGCTCGAGCGCCCACGCACCGGCGGCGAGCCCGAACGATTTTCCCTGATCGTTCGCGGTGCCGGTCGGCAACATGCCCATCGCGATCTCCGCCGTGTGCTGCGAAGCGCAGATGCCCTTCGCGGCTTCCGCGAATGTGCCATCGCCGCCCATATAGATGATGACGCGCGCGCCGCCGTCATCGATCGCCTCGCGTACGCGCTCGATCGTGGCGCCTTCTGGCTCGGTCGCTACGAATTTGTGCGGCACGTGTGCGTCGTCGAGCAATGCGCGCGCGTGCCGGATCCAGTCGGCGGCCTTCCCCGAATGCGCCGTCGGATTAGCGACCAGCACTGCAGGCTGGCCATGCAACCAACGATCGATGCCGCTCGCCATCTCTGCCCGAAATAGTACGGTAGGCTCCGCATGGTGTCAGAAGAGCGCGAGCTGATTCGCCAGACCGTGCGCCAGTTCGCGCAAACGCGCGTCGAGCCGCAGGCGATGGCACACGACGAGTCCGGTACGTTCAATGTCGCGCTGCTCCGCGAGCTCGGTCAGCTCGGTTTGCTCGGCATCACGGTGCCCGAAGAGGACGGCGGCGCCGGCCTCGACGCGACGGCCGCCTGCATCGTGCACGACGAGCTCGCGTACGCCGACCCCGGCTTCACGCTCGGTTACCTCGCGCACGCGCTGCTGTTCGTCAACAACTTCTACTGGGCGGGCAACGAGGCGCAGCGCAAGCGTTACCTGCCGAAGGTGCTGACCGGCGAGCACATCGGCGCGATGGGCATGACCGAGCCTGCAGTCGGCACCGACGTGCTCGGCATGCAGTCGACCGCGCGGCGCGACGGCGACTTCTACGTGCTGAACGGCCGCAAGACGTTCATCACGAATGGTCCCGAGTGCAACATCGCGCTGGTCTACGCGAAGGTCGGCGAGCGGATCACGACGTTCGTGGTCGAGCGCAGCTTCCCCGGATTCTCGGTGAGCCCGAAGATTCCCAAGATCGGCATGCGCGCATCGACGATGAGCGAGCTGATCTTCGACAACTGCCGCGTGCCTGCGGAGAACCTGGTCGGCACCGAAGGCGGCGGCATCACGAACATGATGCGCAACCTCGAGATCGAGCGGCTCGGCCTCTCGGCGATGAGCCTTGGCATCGGGCGCCGCTGCCTCGATGCGATGGTTTCGTACGCCCAGGAGCGCAAGACGTTCGGCAAGCCACTGCACGAGCACGGCCAGATCCAGCGCTACATCGGCGACAGCTTCGCGAAGGTCGAGGCGATGCGCGCGCTCATCTATAACGTCGCCGCGACCACGGGTCCGCATGCACGCAACCGGCTCGGCACCGACGCCGCCAAGCTGTTCTCGTCGACGGCGGCGAAAGAGATCGCGGACGCCGCGATCCAGGTGCTCGGCGGTTACGGCTACTGCACCGAGTATCGCGTCGAGCAGTTCTGGCGCGACGCGAAGCTGATGGAGATCGGCGGCGGCACGCTCGAAGCGCACCAGAAGAACATCACGCGCGACCTGACGCGCGGTTAGTCACCGCCTCCGTAAAGCGCGCGTTTGAAACGGCAGGTGGTTGCGCCGCCCCGGAGTAACCGCCAAGTCGCCAAAGGAAGACGCCAAGAACGCCAAAGGCGATTCTAGGCGCGCGCTCGGCTTGCACGCGCGGTCAGCCGACCGCGAGCTGCCGTGCAGTTGACGAGGATCGCACTACCCGCGTCCCGCACCCACGTGCTTGTTCGATCGACCGCACGTTCGTGCAGCGCGAGCGCCGCAACCTTCTGGCGTTCTTGGTTCCGATGGCGCTTTGGCGGTAGATCTTCTCTTCGGCGCCGGAGATCACGATCAGCTCAACCATCCAGCCGCGGCGATCGCGACTACCAGCCGCACGCTTCCTTCGCGGCGACGACCACCGCTTCGGTTCCTGCCTTGCACGACGTGTTGAGACCGGCCTTCGCGCCGGCAGGCATGTTCGCCCAACCCGCCGATGCATCGTTGAACGCTTTGATCAGCGCGTCCTTCGCTTTCGCCGGCAGCTTCTCGCACGTCTTGAGCTTCTCGACCTGCGCCTTGTACTCGGCGCACTCGGTCGGCAGGCCGTCGGCCCCGACGGGTGCTGCACTGCCTGCGCTACCCGCCGGCGGCGTATCAGAACCTGCGGCCGGCGCTGCTGGAGCCATCGCGGTCTGCATGCACTTGCCCATCTCTTCGCCGATCGCCGTGGCCTTCTTCTGATCCGCATCGCTGAGCTTCGGCGGATCCTTTTGCTTCGCCGATTGCTCCTGGCTCCACTTCGTCATCTTGTCGGAGACGTCCTGCGCGCACTTCGCGTCTTTGCAACTGCACATCTCGGTCTTGAACTCGGACATCTTCGCGAGTGCCTCAGCGCCGCCACCACTGGTGCTCTTCTTCTTGCAGCCACCAAATGCGAGCAGCGCGACCATCACCAACGTGAGCTTGTTCATCGATCGTCTCCTTCGCGCGCATTGTATCGACTTGTAACGACGCGTCTCTGGCGTGACCCGAAAATAGAAACGGACTCCCGAAGGAGCCCGTTTCTCAGCTAGCGCGAAGCGCGTTGCTTACTTCTTCTCTTCCTTCGCCGGGGCCGCCGCCGAGCCCGAACCGGCCGGCGCCGCCGAGCCAGCCGCCGGGTCCGCCGAGCCTGCCGCCGAGCCTGCCGCCGGGTCCGCCGAGCCTGCAGCGGGGTCCGCCGAACCAGCCGCCGGGTCCGCCGAGCCCATGCCTGCGCCCATCG
>DATDCH010000005.1:0-3289 GCA_036524455.1 Kofleriaceae bacterium
GGCGATCCGACACGCGCGAGCGCAGCGTCGCGACGAGCTGCATGCCCGTATCACATGGCGACGGCGCGAGCACATCGCCGCAGTCGGTCTCGAGCGCGGCGAGCAGCGCTTCGCTGCGTTCGCGATACGCGACGCGCATCCGCCTCAGGTGCGTCGCGAAATGACCATCGGCGACGAACACCGCGAGCGTGGCTTGTTCGAACGCCGGCGCGGGCGTCGCAAGCGAGGCGCGCGCTGCCGCGAACGCATCGACGAGCCCTGGCGGCGCGACCAGGTAGCCGATGCGGATGCCTGGGAACAGCGACTTGCTGAACGTGCCCACGTAGACGACGCAGCCCGCGGTATCGAGGCCCTGCAACGCCATCAACGGCCGACCGCGATGATGGAACTCGCTGTCGTAATCGTCCTCGATGATGATCGCGCGTGCGCGAGCTGCCCAGCGCAGCAGTGCGAACCGGCGCGCGAGGCTGAGCGTCACGCCGAGCGGATACTGATGCGACGGCGCGAGCACGACAGCGCGAGCTCGCGGCGCGCGCCGGATGCCGGCAGCCACGTCGAGCCCTTGCTCGTCGACCGGCACCGCGACCGGCCGGGCGTGGGCGCCGACGACCGCGCGCATCGCGCCGAGGTAGCCCGGATCCTCCACCCAGACCGGTTCGCCTGGATCGACGACGAGACGCAGGATTTCCTCGAACGCCTGTTGCGTCCCCGTCGTGACGAAGACCTGCTCGGCGCTGCATGAAACGCCGCGCATGGCCGAGACGTGCTCGGCGATTGCCTCGCGCAGCATGCGCTGCCCAGCGGCCTCCGAGCCTTCGAGCAACGTGGTGCTCGCACGCGCGTGACAGCGTGCCGAGATCCGCGACCACAGCGCGATCGGAAACAAGTCGAGCGCCGGCACGCCGGGGCGAAACGCGCGCGGCGCCGGACCCGTGTGTAGCGTGCCCGGCGACACCGATTTCAGTGCACGCGCGACGCGCGACAGCTTCGGCGAGCGATGCGCGACGAGGTGCGGCGCAATTGGCCGCACCAGCGTGTCGGGCAGCTCCGGTGCGACGCACGTCGATGACGCCCGGCGGGTGACGATGAAGCCCTCCGCGGCGAGCCCGTCGAGCGCCTGCAGCACGGTGGTGCGTGCCACGCCGAGGTCGCGAGCGAGCTGGCGCGACGACGGCAAGCGAATGCCCGGCGCCAGCTCCCCGGCGAGGATCCGATCGCGCGTGGCGCGAAAGATCTGCTCGTGAAGCGGCAGCTCGCTGCGCGCATCGAGCCGCAGGAGCAGCGAGGCAACCGCGCCACGCTGCATCAACTGGTCTGGTCGATTCATCGCGATCTGGCCTTTGCGGGCATACCAGATAAGTAGCACGGTGCAGATCGAGTACATCCCATGACGACCGGATACCTCCACGGCTACAGCGACGACGAACGCGCGCGGCTCCGCATGCAGGCGCGCGTGCTGTCGCCGTGGGTTCACCGCGACCTGCCCTACGCGAATTCCCGGCACCTGCTCGAGGTCGGCTGCGGTAGCGGCGCACAGCTCGAGCTGTTGCTCGACGCGTTCCCGGAGCTGCATGTCACCGGCCTTGATCGCGCCGTCGATCAGCTCGACGCCGCCCGCCGCAACCTCGCCGGTCCCAGCCACGCGGCACGGGCCACGCTCGTCCATGGCGCTGCGGAAGAGCTGCCGTTGCGCGGCGGCGAATTCGATGCCGCGTTCCTGTGCTGGATCCTCGAGCACGTGGTGGATCCCGCGCCGGTCCTGCGCGAGGTGTTTCGCGTCCTCGCGCCGGGCTCGCCGATCGTGGTCAGCGAGGTGATGAACGCGACGCTCTATCTCCAACCGTCGTCACCGCACGTCATGCGTTACTGGTCTGCCTTCAACAATATGCAGATCGCGCTCGGCGGCGATCCGTACGTGGGCGCGAAGCTCGGCCATCACTTGCATCACGCCGGCTTTCGCAACATCGAGCTCACGCCGCGCGGCGTGATCCTGGACGATCGCGATCCGTCAGCGCGCGCCGCGTTGTGCGCTGCGTGCACGGACCTGCTGCTGTCGGCGGCGCCGGCGCTGCTCGCCGCGAATCGCGTCACCGGCGCCGAGATCGATGCGGTGGGCGAAGAGCTCGACGCCATCGGCCGCGGACCCGGAAGCGTGTTCTTCTACGTGATCATGCAGGCACGCGCCGCGCGTTGACCTACACGCACATCCGCCGCGTATCCCGGCGTTCACGACGCGCGTCGACGAATCCAGCGTGACCGGGAGTTCACGTTGGGCTCCCCCACACGCCGAGCGGGCTAACCGGTTGATGAGGCGTCGAAAAAGCTGGTCCGGCCTTTGAAGAATAGGCCGGTCATGATGAAGATCCTCCGCCTCGCCTTGTTCACCTCGGCTCTCCCCTTCGTGATGGGCGCGCAAGGAGATGGCTGTGCTGCCAACTCCACTTCGCCCGCGCCCGACGTGCGCGGCACGTGGGACATCACGTACGACGACACGCTCGGTATCGAAGTGAAGATCGGCGGCTCGGTCTATCACTCCGAGCTCGGCGCGGGCGGCGGCTCATTCACGATCAACCACGACGGCAAGCCGTACACGTTCAACCTCGACTGCGCGCGCCCAGAGATCGTGTGCCCGAGCGAAGCGTGGCCGGGCAGCGTGCTGATCGAACAGCGCGACGTCAATCGCCAGCATCAGATGATCGTCAACCTGCCGCAGCAGTCCTGCATGGGCGAGCTGACGAAACCGACGCCCGGCACGTGCGGTGTCGGCACGACGAATCCGAACTGCGATCTGATCTGCAACGGCGGTGTCACGGTGAAGACGACCGAGCACTTCGGCGTGATCGGCGAGGCCGGCGAGTCGTTCCGGCTCTACCTCGGCGGCGGCATCGTCACCAACGGCATCAACTGCGCGATGCTCGGCTACTCGCTCGCGGACGCGGACCTCGACAACGTCGGCGCTGCCTCGACCGCTGACTGGGAAGCAACCGGCATGAGCGCGGGCCTCGTCACGATCGGCTACGCCGGCGCGTGCTTGTTCGCGGGCCAGATGGACGGCCAGACCGCCGCCGTGCTCGTCGGTGCGGAGCTCAAGTTCACGACCGGCTTCACCGGCGCAAAGCAGTGACCGCGCGCGGCCTGCACAGTCTCACGCTCGTCGCCCTGCTCGGGTTCGCCGCGTGCCGACCCAGCGGGTCGTCGACACTGCAGGTCGGCACCGCGGATCGTCACTACGAGCTGTTCGTGCCGGTCCAAAAGCCGGGCATGCCGCTCGTGATCGCGCTGCACGGCA
>DATDCH010000006.1:0-6384 GCA_036524455.1 Kofleriaceae bacterium
CGCACCTCGACCGAGCCGAGCACCCGGCCATCGAGAATGCCGACGAACACCTCTGTGCCGGCGATATAGTCCTCGGCGATCACCGCGCCGTGATGCGTGCGCGCGGCCGCGACCGCAGCAGCGAGTTGCGCGCGATCTTCGACGATGCTGACGCCGACCGAGCTGCCCTCGTTCGCCGGTTTGATCACGCACGGCAGCGGAAAGTCGGCGAGCGCGCTCGTGGCGTCGCTGCCATCGGCGGGACCGTCGTGCGGCAGCAGTTTCCAGCGCGGCGTCGGTACACCGTTGCTCTCGAAGATCCGCTTGGACATCACTTTGTCCATCGCGAGCGCGCTCGACAGGATTCCCGATCCGGTGCACGCGATCTGCAGACACGCGCACAGCCCCTGCACGGCGCCGTCTTCCCCGTACGTGCCGTGCAGCGCGTTCCACACGACTTGTGCGCCGCTCGCCTCGAGCAGCTGCGCGAGCGAGGTGCCGGGCGCCCAGTCGATCGCGACGACGTCCCAGCGCTTGTCTTGCAACGCGGCGAGCACGCCCGCGCCGGTGTTGAGCGAAACTTCACGCTCCGCGCTGAGGCCGCCCATGACGACCGCGACGCGCTTACCGGCAAACGGATGAGCCATGACGAGGTTGTATCAACGCTCGACGGTCCGGCGCTATTTCGATGGGGGAGGAGGTGGTGGTCGTGATCGATCTGGCCGACCTGCCACGATACTGCACGGGAAGTCCATACCCGCCAAGCAGGTGTACGAACTAGCAGCGGCTCGGATCAGACGATCACTGGCTCGGGCACGCTCGCTCAGCGCACGCGCTTGAAGTAGATGAGCTCGGGATCGTCCTCGTCGAGGTTTTCGACGACCCCGCTCCGTACGAACCCGAGCGAATCGCACACCGCTTGCATCGCGAGGTTCGAGCGATTCGTCGAAGTGAACAGCTTCGCCGTCGGCGAAATGCCCTCGACGTGCCGGACCAGTGCCGACGCCACGCCTTGGCGCCGGTGACCCGGGTGCACGACGAGCAAGACGATGAAGCACTGCGCGAAGAACGACGGGTTGGCGATGACGAATCCAGCGAGCACGCCGTCGCAGTACGCGACCCAGCACTCGCCGGCATCGATCCACGCGCGCAGGGCGTCGCCTCGGTCGCGCACGCCCGGCAACATCAGGTCGAGCTCGCGAATGGCGTCGTAGTGCGCCGGCGTAGCAGGTTCGACCGTCGTTAGCGCAGGCGCCATCGATTCACACGATGACGGGCTCGGGGACGAGCTCGATGCCGAGCTTGTTGCGCACGGCCGCCTGGATCTCGTTCGCGAGTGCGAGCAGCTCCGCGGCGGTCGCATTGCCGCGGTTGACGAGTGCAAGCGCATGTTTCTTCGAGATGCCGACGCGACCGACCGTGTAGCCCTTCGTGAAGCCGGCGCGCTCGATCAGCCACCCGGCCGACAGCTTCGTCGTACCGCCCGGCGCGGGCCAGCTCGGCGGCGTGACGTCGGGAGGCAGGCGGCCGGCGAACGCGGTGAACGTGTCGACGTCGACGATCGGATTCATGAAGAACGAACCTGCGCTCCTCGATTCCGGATCGGCCGGATCGACGACCATGCCTTTTCCTCGGCGCAGCTCGATCACGCGGCGGCGCACGTCCGCGAGCGGCGCGCGGCCGGCCTCGGAGATGCCCAGTGCGCGCGTCAGCTCGGGATAGCGCAGCGGCACGCTGTGTGCGTCGCGCGCGAGCCGGAACGCGACCTCGACGATCGCGTAGCGTTCGTTGCCCTTGAACATGCTCGTGCGATACGCGAACCGACACGCATCGGGCGTGAAATCGACGAGATCGCCGGTCGTGCGATCGAGCGCTCGCACGCGCGTGATCGTGTCGGCGACTTCTTGGCCATAGGCGCCGACGTTCTGCATCGGCGTTGCACCGACGAGACCGGGAATGCCAGAGAGGCACTCGATGCCGGCGAGCCCAGCTTCGACCATCTGCGCGACGAGGTCGTCCCACACGATGCCGGCGCCGACCGTGACGATCGCGTGATCGCCGTGTTTCGCGATGTCGACGCCCGGCAAGCCGATCTGTACGACGAGCCCGTCCCAGCCGGCATCGCCGACGACGAGGTTGCTGCCGCCGCCGAGCACGAGCACGCGCGCGTCGCTGCTCAGTGCCTCGCGCAGATCTTCGACGGTGGTGACGCGCACGAAGTTACGAGCACGCCCACCGATGCCGAACGTGGTGAGCGGCGCGAGCGGAACATCGTGGTCGATCGTCAGCACGGGGTCACCATTTGTCGAACACCGCGAGGCCGGCGCCGTCACCGCACAGCCCGAATCGCTTGCGCTCGACCTCGTACGCGGCGCGTTCCTCGCCGGTGAGCAAGCGCGCGTTGTGGACGAGGTTACGCTTCGCCGCGTCCCAGTCATCGCGCACTTCGCGAAAGCATTCCTTGTCGGTCTCGCACGCGCAGCCGCGATCCGCGTAATCACGCAGCGCGCTGATCACTTCCTCCGCGGTCATCGTCATCTTCGGCGGCGGCTCTTTACAGCCGGCGAACAGGACGAGCGCGAGGAGGGTGCGCGTCATCGCGCGACTGTCGCACTCGATTCGGCGACGCGCACGAGATTTTTCTTCGTTGCCGGACCGAGCCGCTTCTCGAACAGCTCGATCACTTCGTTGCACGTGAGCTGGATGTTGCCCGCGCCGAGCGTGATCACGAGGTCGCCGTCCGTGGCTTGTTCGTCGAGCCAGCGCGCGAGGTCTTCGCGACGCGCGACGTGCGCGACGCCCTTGTGACCGGCCTCGCGGCACAGCTTGACGAGCGCATCGCTGGTCACGCCGTCGATCGGCTTCTCGCCGGCGGCGAAGATGTCACAGATCGCGATCGCGTCGGCATCGTGGAACGCCTTCGCGAAGTCGGCGAGATGATCGCGCGTGCGCGTGAACCGGTGAGGTTGGAACGCGGCGACGATGCGGCGATTCGGGAAGTTCGCACGCGCGCCCGACAGCGTGGCGCGCACCTCGGCGGGATGGTGGCCGAAGTCGTCGACGATGGTGATGCCGCTGACCTCGCCGCGCACGGTGAATCGGCGCGCGACGCCCTCGAACGCGCCGAGCGCCTTGACGTAGACATCGAACGGGATCGCGAGAAAGTCGGCGACCGCGAGCACGCCGAGCGCGTTGAGCACGTTGTGCGCGCCGGGCATCGGCAGCGACACTTCCCCGAGCTCGTCGGCGCGCCGCCACGCGACGAACCTCGTGACGAGGCCCTCGTGGCGGATGTTGCGCGCGCGATACGTGGCCTGATTCGAAATGCCGAACGTGGTGAATCGCTTCGTCAGGTTCGGCAGGATGTCCTGCACGCCTTCGTTGTCGGCGCACAGCGCGCTCATGCCGAAAAACGGCACGCGGTTGCAGAAGTCGGTGAACGCCTTCTTGACGTTGTCGAACGTGCCGTAGTGATCGAGGTGCTCGGCATCGACGTTCGTCACGATCGCGACCGTCGGCGTCAGCGTGAGGAACGAGCCGTCGCTCTCGTCTGCTTCGGCGACGAGGTAATCGCTCTTGCCCCAGCGCGCGTTCGCGAGACCGAGCGAGTTGACGCGGCCACCGATCACGGCGGTCGGATCGAACCCGGCGGCCATCAGCACGGTGTGCATCATCGTCGTCGAGGTGGTCTTGCCGTGTGCGCCGGCGACGGCGATGCCGTACTTCATACGCATCAGCTCGTTGAGCATCTCGGCACGCGGAATGATCGGAATCGAGCGAGCGCGCGCGGCCTCGACCTCGGGGTTGTAGCCTTTGATCGCGCTCGACACGACGACGACATCAGCCTCGCCGACGTTCTCCGAGCGGTGACCTTGCACGACGGTCGCGCCGATCGACGCGAGGTGCCGCGTGATCTCGGTGTCGTTCATGTCGGAGCCCGACACGCGATAGCCCATGTTGGCGAGCACTTCGGCGATGCCGCACATGCCCATACCGCCGATGCCGACGAAATGAATCCTGGTGTCTGATTTGCGAAACATCCGTACGTGGCCTCGGCTTGCTAGATCAACGCTTCGGGCGGCGCGATTCGTTCCGCTTGATACCACACTTGATATCCTGTGCCGGTGCGAGCTCTTGTGGGGTTGCTGGCGGTTGCGGGCTCGGCCTGTAACTGGGCATTCGACCTCGACGAGACCGACCTGATTGTACCGAGTGACGCAGCGCCGCGGCCCGACAGCGATCCTCGCGTCGACAACGATCGCGACGGTATCAAGGACGTGATGGATACGTGCATCGCGCCCGATACCGACTTGCTCGTCGACAGCGATGGCGATGGCATGCGCAACGAGGTCGACCCGTGCCCGACGATCTCGGAGTTGGCGAGCTGGGACGCAGATGGCGATGGCATCGGCGATGCGTGTGATCCGTTCCCGACCGCCGGCGATCGCGTGCGCTGCGTGATGGCGTTTACCGACCCCGAGCTCGATGTCCTGCTGTGGCGTGCGCGTGCCGATGCGACGAGCTGGGAGCTGTACTGGCCGCGCGCGCTGATCGGTCGCGCAGGTCAGGCGATCACGACCGATTGGAGCTTCGAGGGACCGGCGACGACAACGTACGAGCTGTTCGGCTCGATCTTCCCGGTCCAGAACGGCGCGTTCGTCGCGTACGCGCGGGGCGACGTCATGACGAACCCGACCGACATCGGTTGCGCCTTGGCGTTCGATGACGGCGTCATGAGCTTCCAGATGTTGCCGTCGAGGCTGTCGGTCCAGATACCAAACGGCCAGCCCGACGTCACCTTGCCATTTCGCATGCAGCTGACGCTCGAGCCCAAGGCGTCGCTGCTGCGCTGCACGATCCACTTCGCCATGTCCAACAGTAGCTACACGCTGACGTCGCCGGTCGACCTCCCGGGCGGGAACCTCGCGTTTTCGTCGGACCTGGAGACGCGCGTCTACGGCCTCATCATCTACGAGCGAGACGATGCGCCGCCGCTGTGAGCTCGTGCCGGTGCTCGTGCTCGCCGGGTGCAACACCATATTCGGCCTCGAGCGGACCGTGCTCGTCGATGCCGAGGTCGTCGAGGAGGACGCCGATCTGTTCACGGTCGACCGCGATCGCGACGGCGTGCCCGACGATATGGACTCGTGCATCGCGAGCATTGCCGACGCCGAGCTCGACGTCGAGGGCGACGGCCAGCCGAACAAGACCGACCCTTGCCCGTTCGACTACGGCACCGTCGATACCGACATGGATGGTGTCTTCGACGATTGCGATCCATTTCCGAACCTGACCGGCGATCGCATGCGCTGCGTGATGACGTTCGCGAGCGCGCCGATCAACCGCGCGTTGTGGGAAGTACGCGACGGCGAGTGGCACATGGTCGCGGGCTTCCTCGGCATCGTCACGCCCGGAACCGTCGTCGCCGCGGTGCCGTTCGAAGCACCGATCATCACGACTTACGACGCGCGGATTTCTAGTGGACCGTCGGCGGTGACGCTGTGGGTCCGGACGGGCGATGTCGCGAGCCCCACCGACGTCGGGTGCGAGCTGCGCGGCAACACGACGAACACGACGCTGAGCGTACTCGGCGCGCCGAGCGCGATGACGACGGTCGGTCAGCCGATCGTGCAAGCGATCCGACTGCGCGCGACGATCAGCCCCCTCGCGCCCGCCGGCATGATGAACCTGCGCTGTTCCGTGGCGTTCACTGCCACGTCGGTCGTGACGCAGGTCGGCGGAGCCGTCGCATTGCCGGCGGGCCGGGTCGGCTTCACGTTCGAAGCTGCCACCGGCGCTGTCTATGGACTGACCGTCCTCGAGCGCGATGACACGCCGAGCCTGTGATCAGCGAACCTTCACGGCCCGCGACGGCGCCGATACGTGGCCGGTCTCGTCGAGCCACGCGAGCGTGATCGTCTCGCCGATCCGCGACGAGATCGTCCCTGCCGGCGGCGTGGTCTGACACGCGCCGCGATACACGACGACCGACGTCGAGCCGGCGGTCACGCGGCCCCACGATCGCGGCTTGCCTTTCGCGAACACGATCAGCGCGACCGCACCGGCGGGCGGTTTGGCAGCGAACATCGCGGTGATCGTCGAATCATCGCCGCGACTCTTGGGCGCCGTGCGCCGCACGAGTCTCGGCTTCGGTGCCGGCAGCGGCGTGACCTTCGTCGGTCCGCGCGTCACGCTGGCGAGCACGGCGTGTTTGCTGTCGCGCAGCTCGAACATGCCGTTCGTCGGCAGCGGGATCACGACCAGACCGGGCGCGACGTTACGCAGCTCGAGCTGTTTCGCGGTTGTCGATTGCGCCAGCTCCCAACCGTTCTTCGGCGGATTCGTCGCGACGATGCCGCCAAGCTCGTCGACGGTCGCCGTCGCGGGCGTCAAGATCGCGGGTGC
>DATDCH010000007.1:0-2440 GCA_036524455.1 Kofleriaceae bacterium
TGTGCAGATTCCACGAAGCCACGCGCAGCGTGCAGCCGTGCTGTGCTCGCAGCGTCGGCGTGGGCCCGATCTCCATGCCGCTCACCGTCGAGGCGTCTTGCCATGGACCGCCGACATCGGTGACGTCGATGCAGCCGGCGAGCGCGAGCAGCGCGACGTACTTCACGGCCGCGCGCCGATCGAGAAGCCGAACATCGGACCGAGCCCACCCTCGCCTGCCACGATCGCAGCGCTCGTACGCAGCACGATGTGGCGACGCCGATACTCCCAACCGAGCGCGAGGAAGCCGCCGCCGCCGCTGTCGCTCAGGCCGTCCCAGTTCATAACCGGTGACGGCACGCGCGAGTGCGCGAAGATCGCGCCGACCTCGGTGAACATCGCGTGCCGGTTGCCGGCGAGCGCGGTGAAATGTAGATACGGCGATGCGGTGAACAGCTGCTGGTCGCGCATGTCGGCGTACGACACGGCGCCGCCGAAGCCGAGCCACGGCGTGATCGCGTACTCGTAGCCGATGCCGTAGAGGCCGCCCTTGCCGAGCAGCTCGAAGTACACGAGGTGCTTGCTCGGTGGATCGGCGGCCGCGCGGATGCCGTCATCGGCGTGACTGGGCGCGGAGACAGCCAAGACCAAGACCACGGCGAGCCCACGCATCGAGCTGCAGAGCGTAGCTCGCGGCGCGCCGATGCCCAACCGAAGTTTATTGCCGCAGCGTGCCGCTAGCGACCGAGAATTTCGTCCGTCGTGATCGCGTAGAACGCGCGGAAATCAGTCGTGCGGTTCGGGTCAGAATCCATCACGTTCACCGGCAGGGAAGCAAAACTCGCACGCTCGTAGCTGTGCGTCGCTTCCAGGCCGATCGCGTGATACCGCCGCACCTGAAGCCGCGTGGCGAGCGTCGTCTGGATGACGTACTCGTTCGCCGTGTCGCCGACCATGCGTCCGGCGATTTCGTAGGCGCGCGTCGTCGCCTTGACCTGGTAGAGGCCGCGGTGGCCGAACTTGAGCTCGGCGAGCTGCGCCATGCCCGGGCCGTCGTGGCTATCGCGCATGCCGCCCTCGACTTCGCGATAGCCTCCGGCGGCGCCGTACGGCACGAGATACGCGGCGAGCGTGCCGCCGACGTAGCTGCGGTTGCTGAGCTCGAGCTCCGCGGTGGCGCCGGGACCGACGCCGAGCATGCTCGCGCGTACATAGTCGTTGTTGTTCCAATCGTACGCGCCGAACAAGCCGTACATGCCGCGGATGTCCTCGCGCCACACGCCGCCGCCGAGCAACACGCCGCGGACGTTGAGATCGCCTTCGAGGTTGTCGGTACCCGCGTTGAGCGCCGCGTAGAGCTCGAAGTGATCGAACGGGCGACGCGGCTCGAATGCGCGGTCCCCGAGCAACCCGTGCTCGACGTACGCCTCGACGTGGAACTGCGCGTCGCCGCCGCGATTGCCGAGCACGCTCGTCGGTTGCTGATAGCCGACGCCAAAATGCGCGTAGAGGCTCGGCGGCACGGTCTTGCGCCACGCCTCGCCCCACCAGCTGCGATTGATCGCGTCGACCGGATCGAGGACCGCCGCGGCGGCTCGCCGCGCGAGGCCGGGCTTGCCGTAGCCGCGATACAGCAGCGCGCGGGCGAATCGATGCACCGCCTCGCCGATGAACATGCCGCCGATCGGCGTCGTGATCATGTCGTTGATCGACGGCGTCTCGTTCTCGATGATCGCCTCCCACAGCATGCTGCTCGCGAAGCCATAGATGCCGGAGACCCAGAACTCGTGACCGGTCGAGCGCGCCGCCGTGAACGACAGCGAGCCTTGTAACGGGTGCGCGAGCTGATTCGTCGTATACGCGTCGTCGTCGAGCTCCCACGGCGTGCCCAGTTGCGCGAACCAGGTATCGGAGTCGCGCGTTGCCCAGTCCATGCCTGCCGCGTAGGCGCCGACGCTGAGCGACAGGTTGAAGAGCAGGATCTCCGCCGCAGGCACGAGGTAGCTCCTCTTGCGAACCGGCAGATCTTCCTTCTCGGTGATCTCAGGCAGATCGTTTTGTTGCGCTGCTTCGGCTTGCGCCGCGGGTCCGGGTTGCGGTGCCGGTTCGGGTGGGGATTGGGCGGCCGCTGATGCGACAAGGGCGCCCGTGACTGCAACGCTCATGAGGCTGCGGCGGATCATCGGACTCACCTGTCGCAAGCTACGTGCCTGGCGATCCGCGCGAATCGACACTACGCGGTCGACACTACCGTGCGCGCAAGCCTCACCTGCGCGCTGGTCGAGCCCCGCGCTTCGTCAAGGACAGCTCACCGAGATCGCCAGCGATCAATCGCTGTCTGGCAAGCAGCCGTGCGCAAGCGGGTTGCGCTTGCACTCGTCGGAGATGATGACCTTCTCGCCGCGCTTCTTCTTCCACAGCTTGAAGTCGAGCTCATCTTTGCGGCGTTTCGCCTCCACCT
>DATDCH010000008.1:0-7269 GCA_036524455.1 Kofleriaceae bacterium
AGAGTCGCGCCGCCCCTAAACGCGATGCGCCAGCCCCCGATCGGCGCCGGCGAGACGAAGAGCCACGGCGCCGGCGCCTCGCGGACCGGTTCCCCACCCGCGAGCGCGATGCGCGACGCACTATCACCGCGGACCCAGATATGCGCGACGCGCTTCTCGTCGATCTCGATGCGCCTGACCATCTCGGGCAGCGTCGCCAGTGCGCGCGCCGGGCCACCGGCAACCGGCATGATCTGGATCACCGACGGACCGAGCCCGGTGGCGAACACGACATCGCGTCCGTCGGGCGTGAGCGCCGGTGAGTGCCCGATCGCGAGCACACGCTCGCCGGTACCATCCGTGGCCACGAGCACGACCTCGCTACGTGTCTCGCGCCTCGCCTCGGCAACGAGGTGCGCACCATCGGGCGCGAGCATCATGCGCGAGAACGCCACGCGGCGGCCCGCGAGCTTCCGGGCGCTGCCGCCGGGAAGGCGGTACGCGTAGATCCGGCTGTGCTCCCACATCATCTCGCCGCTGACGAACACGACCTGCCTCCCGTCGGGCGACACGTCGGGTGAATGATCCGGCCCCTCACCAAACGTCAGCTGCGACGACGTCGAATCGTCGAGCGTCAGCTCCCACAGGTTCTGCCGACCGTCGCGCTCGATCGCCGCGATGACCGAGCGTCCATCGGGATGGATCGTCGGGTTCCAGCCTTGCGCACCGAGCTTGCGGGGCGCGCCACCGTCGAAGGTCACGAACCACAGCGCCGGGACTTGGGGCCCGTCCGCGATCGCGTAGACCCCGTGTAGTCCCGCTCGGTCGCACGAGAACGAGCGCAAGTACTCGGACGGCGCTGTTCGAACGACCTCTCGCTCGCGACCATCCACCTCCCGCAGGAGAAGCTGCGTGCAGCCACCGCATGGGGCGCTGTTGCCTCGCACGACGAGCGATCGCGGTCCGCACGGCCGTGGCGGCCGCTCGGCGAGCACCGTGCCATCGACACCGTCGAGGAGTGGCAGATTCAGCCAGCGCACACTCGCGGTCGACTGCGCGTAGGTCTCGCCGGCAATCGAGCTGCCGTCGCGCGCCCATTGCGGGTTCACCAGGGACACGGAGCGCGGACCGATCGGCGCGGACCGGCCGTCGCGCAGCGACTCGACAAAGATCCGCCATGGCCCGGCGCGGTTCGATGCATACGCGATTCGCGATCCGTCGGGCGAGAACACGGGCTGAAACGTGTACTCGTCGCCCTTGCCGACGTCGCGCAGGACCGGTCGCCACGGCACCGACGCACGCCCGATCAACAAGACGGCCACAGCCGCGATCGCGGCGGCCGCGGCGATCGCCAGCACGACCACAGCCCAGCGCTTCCGCGGCGGTGTCAGGTTCGCATGCCATGGCCGCCGGTCCCGATCCGGGTCGACCAGCCGCTCGACGTGACGCACGAGCCACGCGGGCGCGTCGGCGCGTGCACGCGGGTTCGGTGGCGTCGTCAGCGCAACGCGACCGGCGAGCATCGCGCACAGGACGCATCCGAACGAGTACACGTCGGCGCGTCGATCGATCCCATCACCGTTCACCTGCTCGGGCGCCATGTAGCCCGGCGTGCCCGCGCCGGAACCGCCCGGCTGCAGATCCGCGCGCGCGAGTCCGAAGTCCGTGAGCACGGCGCGGCCCGTACTGCGCTCGAGCATCACGTTGTGTGGCTTGAGGTCACGATGAATGACGCCACGCTCGTGCGCGGCGGCGAGCCCAGCGGCGATCTGGCGCCCGATCGCGACCACCTCGGGAATCGCGAGGAGGCCTGCCGTGATCCGCTCGGCGAGCGACTGCCCCTCGACCAGCTCCATCTTCACGACCCAGCGGTCGTCGATCCGCTCGAGGTCGTAGGTGCGGCACACGTTGCGATGCGTGACCTCGTGCGCGAGTGCGACCTCGTCGCGCAGCCGCTCGACGTTCGCGACGTCATCGACAAACTTCAGTGCGACATCCTTGCCGAGCACGGAATCTGTCGCGCGATACACGGCGCCCATGCCACCGCGACCGAGCAGCCCGACAATCGAGTACCTCCCACCGAGCTGCGTGCCGGCGGCGAGCACCGTCGGGGGCGGGCGTGGCGCGGCGCGCGCGATCGCGGCGAGCACCGTGTCAACGCTCTCGTCGTCGCCCGTCATCCGCGTTACTCGACGGAGTTGATCCCCAGCCCGGGGTCGTACACGAAGAGCACCCGGTGGATCTCGGTGAGGACGGCGTCGGAGTCCTTCTCCGGCAGCTCGGCCTTGAAGTAGGCCGACAGCATCTCGAGCTTCGCCGGCACGTCCATGCTCTTGGACCGTTCGCGGAATTCAGCGCGCGCCTTCTCGTCCGACCTGTCAGCGGCCTTCACGCATCCCGATCGGCCGGGATAGCCGTGATAGATGCGAAGCGTGCCATTGGTCTCGATGCGCACGACCATCCCGCCGAAGATCCACGACGTCCAGCCCTTCTCCGGGTTACGACGCCACGCCTCGTCAGCGTGGACGCCGTGGTACGCACCGCCCTCGAGGATCATCGACTTGCTGCAGAGGTCGCACAGGAGTGGCCCTCCATCCCTGCCCATCGTGGCGAGAGGTTCGACGGGGGTTTGACCGGCACCCGACGTTGCCTTGGCGACATCGGCCGCGAGACGACGATTGCGTTCGAGAACCGCCGAGCGCTCGAGATACTCCTGGTACATGGCTCTCGCCGCAGCGTGGTCGTCCGGCATCTCGTCTCGACCAGCTTACGCCACCGCGCAACGCTCGGGTCAGTAGCGCATCCAGCGACCGTGAAAGAAGGACGTGTAGTATCCGCCGGCGCCGGCTGCATCGACATCGAAGTCGGTGCAGTCGAAGCAGCGCAGCCGGTTCGGACGAACTGACTGACCGCCGTAGGGCTGACCATTCCCGGTCAGGGACTCGCCCCACGAGATCCGCGCGTGCAGGTGAGGAGCCCACGGACCACCCGTGTCGCCCGCCCAGCCGATGATCTGCGAGTAGCCGTCGATCCATGCTCCCCACGTCACGCCGGCGCGGATGGCGCTGAGGTGTGCAGTCGTCGAGCGGTATCGCCCGTTGCGGACCACGACATAGCGCCCGAGCGTGGCGAAGCCATCCGTCCCCCAGCCGGCCCATTCGACGGTGCCCGAGAACGCGGCGTACGCGTTCGCCCACCGCTGCGCCGGCCAATCGTTGGCGTAGTACTGGTTGGTTCGCTGCGTGTAGCAGAGACCGACGTGATAGTTCGTGCCCCACCAGCTGCCGAAGTTGCCGCTCATGGCACTCCACCCGGGACGGTTGCGCAGGTTGTAGTAGGTGCCGGAGTAGAACGTGTTCGTCTCGTCCCACTGCAGCTGCCAGTAGAGCGACGCCGGCGCGGTGAAGCCGCAGCCATCGGCCGCCGTCGTGTCAGGTAGCGGCTCCTCGAGCGTTTCGCTCTGCATCGCTTGTGCGAACGCCGGATCCTGTTGCGCCGCGGCGTGCACGGTCGCACTGCGCCGTTGCGCTGCGAGCGCACTCGACGTGCGCGTGATCTCCAACGTGGAGATCACATCGGATGGCGTGAAGTCGAAGCTCGCGAGCGCGTTCTCGACGGATGAAGCCCGTCTACTCCCACGCGTCCACGACAAGTACTTCTTCATCGACGGGACCTACCTCGGCACATCGCGCAAGCTCGTGTGGACCGGCTCTCACAACTGGAATTTCGGCGCCCTGCGCACGAACGATGAAGCGATCCTCCGTGTCGAGGATCCCGATGTTTTTGCCGCATTCGACGCCAACTGGAATCGCATGTGGTCCACGCTCGACCCATGATCGGGGACGAGCTCCTGCGCGCGGTGATCGAGAATCCCGATGACGAAGGCGCGCGGCTCGTGTACGTGGACTCGCTGATCCAGGCCGGCGATCCGCGCGGCGAGCTGATCGCCAACCACACCGACAGTCTTCCCCCGACCGAGCTGTCGACCTTGTGGCAACAGACCCTTGGCGACACGGTCACCGAGCTGACCTTCGAGCGCGGCTTCCCCACTCGCGCCACGCTATCCATTACCCCCGACGACGATCGCGACCCCTTGCTCGTTCTCGATCGCGCGCCGATCCGCCACGTTCGGCTCGGCTACGTCGGTGATGATGACGATGGCGAGGACGACCGCGATCCCGTACAGGCCGCGGAGCGGTTCGCACGCGACCCGCGGACGGCGCGGCTTCGATCGCTCGATCTGGCCAGCACTCAGCAGCGCTGGGGCGAGCGCGCGGTTCGCACGCTGCTGAGCGCCGATCTGCGCGCGCTCCGCATGCTCGAGATCGGCGACGAGGACGCGACCACGTACGCGGTCGAGGCGATGCTGGCAAGCACGACACCCGCTCTCCAGGTCCTCGGATTCTACGGCGGCTACAACCTGTGCAACGGCGATCTCCGTGATGGGCTAGCGATGCTCGCCGCCTCGCCTCGCGTCGCCACGCTGTCCGAGCTCGCCATCACGAAGTGCAGTCTCGAACCCAGCGCCGCCGACCAGATCGCTCGGTCGCCGCACTTCGCGAACCTCGTCGCGCTCGATCTGACCGGCGGCGACTACGTCTCGACCCAGCAGCTCGGAGATGAGGGGCTCGACTTCCTCGCGCGGTCGGCGAATCTCGGCAAGCTCGAGCGCCTCGAGCTCGCCGGCAACGAGGTCACCGATCATGGCGTCGCGGCACTTGCGCGCTCGTCGACGCTGGGTCGCCTGGTCCGGCTCGGGCTCGCCCACAATCACGTCACCGACGCTGGGCTCGCGGCACTCGCCGAGCCCGGTGTGCTGGCCGGCCTGAGGAGCCTCACCCTCACCGATTGTCCGATCACCGCCGACGGTCTCGCGAAGCTCGTCGCGGCGCACGACTTCGAGGAGCTGTACCTCGGCGGCTGCGAGACCCTCGGTGACGCCGGCATGATCGCACTCGCGACCTCGCCGCACGCGCGCAAGCTGCGCTACCTCAACCTCCACTTCCGCGGGGTTGGCGCCGACGGGATCCGCGCGCTGGTTGCGGCCCCGATCGAACGTCTCGAGTTCCTGGTTGTCCCCCGGCTCGACCCGGCGCTGTACCAGTTGCTCGTCGAGCGCTTCGGTGCCGAAACGCTGAGCGGCTCGCAATCGTGAGCCGAAGATCAGGCGGCTTCGACTCACTTCACATCTCCCACGCCTCGCGGCGCTCTCGGGCGCCGATCGTCGCGCGATCCATGCGGCCTTTCTTCTTGTAGCGTTCCCACGCTTCCTTGCCGCGCGTGTTGCCGAGCTTCGCGAGGTACTTCGAGAGCACGCCGTAGTCGGTGGTGTAGACGAGGTTGCGACCGTCCTTGAGCGACGCCACTTCGGCGCGCCCGAACGCGGCGAGGAGAGCGGGCAGGACACGCGGATCGGTCTTGCGCTTCGCGATCGCGCGTTCCGTGTACGGGTGACCGTCGACGAAGTGCGTGAGCACGGCTTCGAGCACGCGGTCGTCCTTGCCCGAGCCCTGGAGAAGACAGCAAGCGGCGCGACGGAGCTGGTAAGCATCCGACTCGAGCCAGCCGAGCACGCCCGCGAGCTCTTTCTTCGAGAGGCGCGCCACCTCGTTGTACGAGCTTGCCATCGCCTCGAGCACTTCACTCCGTGGGCTCTTGCGCATCGCTTCGAGGAGATGGGGCGCCGCGCTCTCGAGCGAGAGCTGGACGATTGCCCGCAGACAGCCGCGCACGTGTTTCGTGGATGGGGACATCAAGCCGAGTACGACGACGGCGGAGGCACTCGGCTCCTTGCCGAGCCGAACGATGTCGTCGGCGCTCGCCGTCTCGATCCACGACACGATCGCGCTGCGCACCTGCGACGGGACCGACTCCACCGTCGCCAGCACGTCGGCGGGCGCGTCGGCCCCCCAGGCCTCGGTCCACGTCGCGACGGTCTTGTCGCCGTCGACGTTCCGGAACTCGAGTCCGCGCTCGGCAACCTCGACGTACGACATCGACGCGGCCTGCTCGCGGACGAGCGAAGCGCGAAGCTCCTGGCCGATCGTTTCGAGGTGATCCGCCAGCGCGACGCACGGTGTTTGATCGCGCGGGTCGGCCAGGACCTGGGAGATGAGGTCGCGCTCGATCTGCGTCATCTCCCCGTTGAATGGCGACGGGGCGTACGCGGTGCAATGCAGACGGTGCGCGTGATTGACGGACAGCGCGCCGGCCTTCGCGATCTCGTCACGGATCGCGCGCAGGGGAAGCTCCGCAATGCAGTCCGGATCGACGCGCTTGACGAGGCGCATGCAGTGATCGAAGTACGTCGCGCGGATGTCGGCCGTGATCGCCGACGGGACCGACAGCTCGTACGCGATCTCGAGCAGCCCCCACACGGTCTCGCACTCGAGGAGTGGAGTCAGCATCGTGTCGGCGGAGGCCTCGTCACGAGCGGCGAGCGCAGCGTAGAAGTCTTCGCGACGGTGGTGCGACGTGGAATACGTCTGCGGAAACTTGCGTGGTGGCTTCTCCTGCGACACGTACTCCGGGTACTTGAACGTGACGTGGAACGCGCCAGACTTGTCTGTGCCATCCGCGTTCAACACGATCACGCGGTCGCCGAACCCGACGACAGCACTGCCGTATCGCGTTCGCCCGATCACGACGCCCTCGGCAAACATCGCGGCGTGTAGGCCCGTCCAGCGTCCCATCGCCTTCTGATGCGGACCGTGGAGGCGAAAGCGCAGCTGCAGATCGGAAAACGTAGTGCCTTGTGGGTCGAGGAACTCGACGTATCCCTTCGCGCGACCCGGTCCCCAGCTCGCCATGAGATCCAGGTAGTACTTCGAGAGGCCCGAGAACGTTGCGAGCACGTCGTTACCGAGCGGACGCGGATCGCCGATGAGGTGGAGGCCGAGCATCGAGCGACAAGCGTACCCGTCCGCTCGGTCGTTGTCGTGTGATGCTCGATGGATGGCGGACCGGCGCGAGCCGACGGCGACTCCGTTCGAGCGCGTGATCGCGCAACGCCCGCACCCCTGGTCCGTGCACGAGCTCACCTGCGAGCTCGATGACGCGCTCGACGTGACCTGGACGGCGAGTGCGATCGAGCGCCACGTCATCCACGATGGCGACCTCTCCTTTGCTGTGGGCCCCGAGCTCTCACGCGACGAGGACCGAATCCGGTACCTGGCCACGGCGAGCTACGTCTTCACGGGCACGTTCACCGTGATCCTCGACATCCGTCGCGGACCCGCGCAGGCAGACGACGAAGGGATGTGCGGGCTCGGGCCCGTGATGCGTGCCTAC
>DATDCH010000009.1:0-12948 GCA_036524455.1 Kofleriaceae bacterium
CACGATCGCCAGCGTAGCCGGGCGGCCGGCTTCGACGCGCATCTCGTCAAGCCGGTGCAAGCGGAACAGGTGCTCGCCGCGGTCGACGACCCGGTCAGCTGAGGCACGCGACCGCTGATCAGTTGACGATGCCGAAGATCGCGGACACCGCGAGGTGCACCTCGGGCAAGCGCGGCGAGCGCAACGTCTCGCCGACTTCGAACACGCGGATCACGCCCTCGCGCGGCACGACGAACACGACCTGCTCGACGGTATCGACGAGCCACACTTCGTCGGCGTAGCGATGCCAAACGCGCACCACGAACTCCTCCGACGGCAACGCGCCGCGTACCACGACCATCGCGAACGCCTCACCGAGGCGGACCTCGATCTCGTTGTAGGCGGCGTGATCCTCGTCGAAGTAGTACTGATTCGACGTCGTGCTCACCACAAACGGCGCTTGGATCTGGTGGGTGAGCGCTGCACGCAGCCGTGCGACCACCGGCGGATCGGCTATCGGCTTCGTAGTCACGCAACGAACGCACGCGACAACAGGCGTGCCCCCGACAGCTCGATGCCGTGGCGCGCGAACACGTCGCGCAGCACTTCGTGGTTTTCGGCGAGCGCAGCGCGCACGCTGTCGTAGCCATGTTGCGCCGCGCGATGCTTCGACCAGAAGTTGAGTGGGTTCATCGCGAAGAAATCGAGGTCTTCGCTGCGCGGCTCGATGTACACGATATCCGCGCGCACGTTCGGATCGACGACGATCTTGTCCTTGCCGATGTCGAGACGCGAGCCGAGCACGGTGCGGAAAATCTGGCTCGCGAGCGCGTACGCGCCGTGCTCGTAGAGCGAACGGTCGCCCGCGATGTAACGGATCGGCGTGAACGGGTTGTAGACAACGACGAGGTCGGCGCCGCGCTTGACCGCGAGTCCGACGTTCGCGGTGCGGACCACGCCGCCATCCGCGAGATCGAGCCAGCGCCGCTCGTTCGGCTCGCGATAGCGCGGGTTACGCACGCGCGCGGTGCGGTACCACGCCGGCAGCGCGCACGACGCGCTCACTGCATCCGACACGCGCACCGCCGCGTAGTGCTCCTTGGGACCGAACACGACTTGCGTACCGTTGTTGATATCGACCGCGGTGACGAGCAGCGTCTTGCCGCGCTCGCGCTCGAGCGCGCGGAAGTCGTCGGCGATGCCGAGCTGTTTGATCTGGCGGCGTAGGTAGTCGCGCAGGCCGTCGGGATCAAAGAAGCCGGTCGGCGCGAGCCGCGCGAGCACGCTCACGAGCTTGAGCGCGGTTTGCTTTGCGGTGAACGGCTGACCGGTGCGCGGATCCTCTCGGCCCGACACGTACGAGCCGAGGATCTCCGCCGTCTTCGCGACGAACAACGCGACGCGCTCCGCCGGCTCGCGAAGGTTCGGGCGCATGAAATCGTAGGGGCGCAGCGGCGCAAACTTGTCGGACTTGCCAACCGTGATCCGGAATAGCTCTTCGGCGTCGATGCCGGCGGCGAGCGCGCTCGCGAGCACCGAGCCTGCCGACAGCCCGACGAACAGATCGAAGTCGGTCAACCGCGTCGACGGTCTGAGCAGCTCGTCGAGTGCTCGTAGCCCGCCCGCCTTGAACGCGCCGCCCGTGATCGCACCGCCCGCGAGCACGAGCGCGACCCGACTCTTTCGATCACCGCGCGCGGAAGCATCGTGCTTCGCCAGTACCGTGATGCCCGCGTGCTGGTAAGCGCTCACTCGCGCGCAGCATAGCTTCGATGCCGCGTTGCGTCATGTAGTCTTGTGTGGGCCCAGGATGATCCCCGCTCAAAGCGAGGTTCACAGGATCGCTTGGAGCAGCGCGAACGAGAACGCCGCGAGCAGCACCGACGATGCAAGCCCGACGTAGAGCGCACCGAGACCGACGCGCGCGAGGCCGCGCACGTCGACGCCGAGCCCGACGCCGGCCATCGAGATGGTGAGCAGGAACGTCGAGATCCAGGTCACGAGCTTCGCGAGCACCACGCGCAGATCTTGTTGCTCCCACAGCGGGCTCTGCTCGAGATGCAGCGTGAAGTCGGGCAACAGGTGCAGCGTGTTCGCGAGCGCGAGCAACACGAAGCCCAGGATGAACGGCGGAAACAGCGTCGTGAAGTTACCGATCTTCGTGACGTGCGCGATCTGCTGCTTGCGCTTGCTGCGCGCGTACCAGATGCCGAGCCCGATCACGACCGGTGCGAGCAGCAGCACGCGCACGAGCTTGACGATCGTGGCGATGTCGCCGGCCTCGGCTCCGTAGGCAAAGCCGGTCGCGACGACCTGCGGCGTGGCGTGCACGCTCGTACCGGCCCACACGCCGAACTCGAGCTGTGTCATCCCGATGAGCTCGCCTAACAGGGGCAGCACGAACACAGCTGCCATGCCGAACAACGTCACCGTCGCGATGCCAAACGCGGTGTCGCCGTCGTCGGCCTCGATCACCGGTGCGGCGACGGCGATCGCAGTGCCGCCACAGATCGCGGTACCGACGCCGATCAAGATGCCGAGCTTCTGGCCGATGCCGACGCGTTTGCACAGCCAGATCGTCAGGGTGAGCGCGACGGCGACGCACACGACGCTGATGATCAACGCGGTCACCGACGTACGCACGACATCATAGAAGTCGAGGCGCGCGCCCATGAGCACGATGCCGAGCGGCATGATGGTGATGACCGCGTAGCGAATGCCGGCGGCAAACCGGGGCGGCACACCGATCGTGTTGCGGATCAGCATGCCGATGACGATCGCGATCAGCATCGCGTCGATCGGATGGCGCGCGGGATCCCCGATCGAGAACGGCGGGAACGGAGCTTTGTAGATCTGGTACGCCGCGATCGCGATCACGAGCGAAAGCAGCAGGCCGTACAAAACCGAATAGCGAGGGGCCACAGCGTGCTCAGATAATGAAGTCCATACTGCTCGGCTTATCGATGCTCGTGTAGCGATCCCAGGTGTCGGGAATCACCGTGACCACGCGTTTGCCGGTGCCGAGCCGCTTCGCAATCTCGATCGCAGCCCACACGGCAGCACCGCCCGACATCCCCGACGTAATGCCTTCCTCGCGCGCGAGCCGGCCGGCCATGTCGAACGCAGTGCGCTCGTCGCACGCCATCACTTCGTCGATCACGTCGCGTTTCAGCACGCTCGGCACGAAGCCGGCGCCGATGCCTTGGATCGCGTGCATCGCGGGCGCGCGCCCGCTCAGCACCTGCGATGTGGCCGGCTCGACGGCAATGATCTGGATCCCCGGAAGCTCCTGCTTCAGAACTTCACCGACGCCGGTGATCGTGCCGCCGGTGCCGACGCCGGCGACGAACGCATCGATCGCGCGGTTCGTGTCCTCGAGGATCTCGAGCGCCGTGCTGGTGCGGTGCGCTTGTGGGTTTGCCGGATTGTCGAACTGCTGTGGCATGAAGCACCGCGGGTTTGCCGCGACGATTTCCTTCGCGCGTTCGATCGCGCCTTTCATCAGCTTGCGCGCCGGCGTGAGTACAACCTCCGCACCGTAGTGAGCGAGCAGTGCTCTGCGCTCGACGGATGCGTCGTCGGGCATACACAAGATCAGCCGGTAGCCCTTCACCGCCGCAACCAAGGCGAGGCCGATGCCGGTGTTACCGCTCGTGGGCTCGACGATCGTGTCGCCGGGTTTCAATCTGCCGTCGCGCTCGGCCGCCTCGACCATCGCAAGACACGCGCGGTCCTTCACGCTACCGGCGGGGTTCTGACCCTCGAGCTTGCACACGATCTCGGCAATTCCTGCAGACGCGCCACCGAGCCGCCGCAGCCGCACCATCGGCGTACGCCCGACCAACTCGAGCATGGATTCGGCTATCGACACGCGCCGACCTTACACGCTTCTCACCATGAGTAAACGCTCACCCAACCGAGAGCGTGAGATCCGAGAACAAGCTCGTTCAGACTGCCATGATGCAATCGAATGCAGACCGAGGTGCGTATCCGGGTTCTAAGCCGTGATCGCGAGCTGCGAGCATGGCTCGTCGACGAGCTAGCCCTGCTCTCGCCGACGATCGAAGTCCAAACGATCGACACACTCGACACCACCGGCACGCAGCTGCTGATCGTCGAGCTCGACGGCCTCGCGACCGCCGACGTCGATCGGCTATGCAAGCTGACGATTCCGGTGATCGCGATCGGTGCGCCGCACGCGCAGCTAGCGACTGCACCGTGCGTGTGCATGCTCGACGCGGGCCTGACCAGCAAACAGCTCAAGCGCGCCGTGCTCGACTCGCTCTCGGGCGGTTAGCGCTACTTGTTCCAGGTAGAGAGCGCGCCGACCGCCATGCGGCCGACGCGACGCTGTTGATCACCGCGCCACAGCGCTACGGCGCAGGTACCGATCACGCGAAGTCATGATGTGACTGTCCGGAATTTGCACTGCACGATCGTCGACAAGTTGTAACGACGTCCCGAACGCGACCTCGGTTAGCGTTCGATCATGGGCCGCATCGTACGCAGTGCGCTCGTCGTCGCCGTGATCGCAGGCTGCGGTGCCGTCGACACACGCGACGACGATCCGGTGCTGTCGTCGCCTGGGCCGCTCACAGTCGGCCACCGCGAGCTCGACGAGGCCGGCGCGTGCAATGCCTGCCACGTCGACAATCAACCGCAGCTCGACGCCAACAAGTGCATCGCGTGTCATCGGGCCATCGGCGCGCGCGTGGTCCAGGGCAAAGGCCTCCACGCGTCGCCGCTCGTGCGCGGCAAGCGCTGCGAGATCTGCCACGCCGATCACCGCGGGCGCGGCTACGACGCGCTCGGCTGGAACCATATGGCCGGCGGCCGCGACGGCTTCAATCATCAGCTCACCGGGTGGCCGCTCGATGGCGCGCACCGCAGCGCGACGTGCACGCAATGCCATACGCCGCAGACGCAGCAGGGCCGCCCCACGTTCCTCGGGACCGACCGGCTGTGCGGCACCTGCCACACCGGCCCTCACGAATTCGCGAAGCCGGCGTTCCGGGCGTGCGAACGCTGTCACACCACCAAGGGGTGGAAGCCACCGCGTGATGCACTCCAGTTCGAGCACGACGATCGCGTCGACGCCCGCATGCCGCTGCTCTCCGCGCACGGCAAGCTCGCGTGCGCGCGCTGTCACGCCGGCGCGGTGTTCAACCTGGGATTGACCGTGCCCGACAGATGCGACAACTGCCATCAGACGCCGCACGCCAACGGTCCGTTCGCAGCGGTCGCGTGCAGCCGGTGTCACTCGCCGACGTTGCGCACGTTCGCGCGCACTGCGTTCGATCACGACGAGCACACGCGCTTCTATCTCGGTGGCCACAAGACGCTACCGTGCGCGCGGTGCCACTCGTCGCAGCAGACGACGAAACCGTCGGCAGCTTGCGAGTCGTGCCACGCCGATCGCTCCCCGCACGGCAAGCGGTTTGCTGCGTTGGGCTCGCCGCCCGCCTGTGGGCTGTGCCACACCACATCGTTCGACCCAGCGTTGCCGCGGTGGCGACTAGGCGTGTTCAATCATGCAAAGCACACGAAGTTCCCACTCGTCGGTGAGCACGCCGACGTCGCGTGTCGCGCGTGTCACCGCGGGACCGGCCCGACGAGCTTCGAGAAGCTCGATCTGGCGAAGGGCTGCACGGGCTGCCATCGCCACACCAAGGTCCACGAGGGACAATTCACGAACGCCGAGTGCACGAAGTGTCACCGACCGCGATAGCGGCGCTGCTCGAGCCGTTTGCGATCGAGGGCTGCGACGACGCTACTTGATGTTGCCGCTCGCGCGAGCCAGATCCCACCAGCCGGCAGAGTACTTCGGGAAGCCCATGCCTTGGTTCGGCGGCGGTAGTGCCGGCTTGATCGTGGGCGAAGGCAGCCGCAGCACCGGGCCGCTCTGTCCACCGAGGACGTCGTTCAGCTGGTCGAGAGCAATTTCGACGATGTCGTTGTTCATGCCGACTCCTAGAGCAGCGCGCGTACCAAATCAAAGGCGCGCTAATCGTGCGTAACTAGGCAACCGTCCAGGCGCTCATCAGCAACTGTTGTGGCCGTCAATTCGAGAACGCGCACCGATACCCGGTGGACGCGACACAGTAAGGTCGCTGCGATGCCTGCATCATTGCGACTGCCCGGAGATTGGCACGACGTGCTCGGAGCTCATCTCGAAACCGACTGGTTCCAGACGTTGTGGTCGTTCGTGCGCAGCGAGCGCGGAGCCGGCGCCGTATATCCCGCCGAGGCCGACGTATTTGCTGCGCTCGCGCACACACCATTCTCACAGGTCAAGCTCGTGTTGCTCGGCCAGGACCCCTATCACGACGAGGGCCAGGCACATGGCCTGTGCTTCTCGGTCAAACACGGCGTCGCGCCGCCGCCGTCGCTCAAGAACATGTTCAAGGAGTTGAAGTCTGATCTGGGCATCGAGCCGCCGAACCACGGCAACCTCGAAGCGTGGGCGCGGCAAGGCGTCCTGCTGCTCAACGCCGTGCTCACGGTGCGTGCCCACACGCCGAACTCACACAAGGATCGCGGCTGGGAGCGCTTCACCGACCTCGTGATCGAAGCGCTCGACAAACGCGCCGAGCCCGTCGTGTTCGCGTTATGGGGCGCCTACGCCCAAAAGAAGGGCAAGCGCATCGACGCCTCGAAGCACGTCGTGCTCAAGGCGGCGCATCCGTCGCCGCTGTCGGCCAAGCTGTTCCTCGGCTCGAAGCCGTTCTCGGCGATCGATGCGGCGCTCGTCCAAGCGGGCCACGCGCCGATCCAGTGGCAGCTCGAGTAACGTCGCACCATGACCGAATCGCCTTGGCAGCTGCGCGGCAAGACCGCGCTCGTCACCGGTGGCAGTCGCGGCATCGGCCGCGCGATCGCCGAGGAGCTGATCGCGCTCGGCGCCGACGTCGCGATCGTCGCGCGTGACCAGGCCGCGCTCGACGACACCTCGCGCGCGATCGGCGCAGCGGGGATCGCCGCTGATGTCACTACCGCCGCGGGTCGCGCTGCGATCGTCGAGGCCGTGCGCGCACGAGGCCCGCTCCACGTGCTCGTCCACAACGCGGGCACCAATGTGCGCGGTCCGTTGACCGGCTACGACGACACCACGATCGAGCGCCTGCTCGCGCTCAACCTCACCGCGCCACTGCTGCTGTCGCGCGATCTACATCCAGCGCTGCGCGACGCGCATGGCGCGAGCGTGATCCACGTCGGGTCGGTCGCCGGTCACATCGCGCTCGCCACCGGCGTCGCATACGCGGCTGCGAAGGCAGGGCTCGCGCAAGCCGCACGCACACTCGCGCTCGAATGGGCCGCCGATCAGATTCGCGTCAACGCGGTGTCGCCTTGGTACACGCGCACGCCCCTCGTCGAGCCGCTGCTCGCCAAGCCCGACACGCTCGCGGCGATCATCGCGCGCACGCCGCTCGGCCGGATCGCGGAGCCGCGCGAGGTTGCCACGGCGGTCGCGTTCCTCGCGATGCCCGCGTCGTCGTACGTGACCGGTCAGACGCTCATCGTCGACGGCGGGATGACGATCCAAGGCCTGGCGCGGATCTGATCGCTGCCGCGGTCTACTCGCGCCACGGCACGCCGAACGTCGCGTGCAGACCGCGTGCGAGCTCGACCTTCTCCTCGTGCGTCAGTCGCGCGTGGTCGTGCAGCATTCGGTAGCTGCTCGGCGGCATGTCGCGCCGGATCACCGCGTGCCCCGCTTGATGTGCGAGCTCGTTGTCGCGCGTCCACTCGGAGAAGTTGAACACGCTGCGCCCCGCCATGACGTCGCGCTCCATCACCCACGAGAACGGCGCGACGTTCGCGTACCACGGCCACTTCGTCTCGTTGCTATGGCAGTCGAAGCACGCGCGCTCGGCGAGCTAGCGGGTGCGCGGCGAGTCCCACGCGGGCTCGGCCACGACAGGCGGATTCGAATGCGCCCGCCCGTAGGGCACGAGCTGGATCACCGCGAAGAGGCCGACGAAGCACGCCAGTCCCATCAAGAAACCCTTGATGAAGCGACGTAGTAGCTGCATGCACCTTCGATGCAGAGGACCGCTTCCGGCACCCGCAGCGAATTGCCGCAGGGGCGTAGTATCGCGGGATGACTGGCCCGTCCGGACTCAGCCTCGCGCGGGAGTTCTTTGCCGAGGTCGTCGCGCCCGAGCTCGCACGCCGCTCGCCGCAGCTGCGCTACACCGCCGGCCGCTTCGGCGCGCGATCCGATGTGCTCGGTTACGACGACGCGATCTCCCGCGATCACGGCTGGGGCGCGGACTGCATGGTGCTGGTCGAAGATCCGGACGTCGCGGCGCAGCTGGGGCTCGCGCTCCGCGCCTGCGGTCCGACGTTCCGCGGTTACCCCGCCGCTGTCGAAGTCGCCGCGGCGAGCCGCTACTTCGACTACCACCTCGGCGCGGCGGAGCCGGTGCGGATGCAGCCACTCGACTGGCTTGCGATCGACGAGCAGAAGCTGCTCGAAGTCACGAGCGGCGTGCTGCTGCACGACGACCTCGACATCGCCAGCACGCGGCGATCGCTAGCGTACTACTCGGATGATCTGCGCCGGCACCTGCTCGCGGTCGAGTGGCAGCGCATCGCCGAGGAGCAGGCGGTTCCGGGGCGAGCTGGCGCGCGCGGCGACGAGATCGGATCGGCGATCGTCGCAACGCGGTTGGCGGAGAGCGCGGTCCGTATCGCGTTCTACATCGAGCGCTGCTATCCGCCGTATTCGAAGTGGCTCGGCACCGCATTCGAGAAGCTCGCTTGCGCGCCACGGCTCGGTGATCCGATTCGCGGTGTCGTCACCGCTCGCGACTGGGACGCACGCGATCGCGCGTGGACGTTCCTGCTTCACGGCTTGCTCGCGCTCCACGTCGAGCACGGGTTGTTGCTTCCCGATCGCTATGCACCGGGCCCGGTCTATGCCGGTCGCCCGGGGACCGGATTGCCCGCACTGCAGGGCGCCACGATCGGCGTGCTCGTCGACGAACTGCGCGCGCCGATCACCGATCCCGCCGTGCTCGCACTGCCACGCCGACTCGGATCGGTCAATCAGATGCTCTCGTCGCGCGATCTCGAGGACGACTGCGCGGTGTGGAGGGCACGCTATCGCGCGCTTGCTGCGATGAACCGCGCCACCTGAGCCCACAGCGCCTCGAACTGTCTGCGGTCGAATCCCGAGCCGGTGTTAATCCAGTCGGTGTGACGGTGATCTGGATCGTCGAAGTGGCCGATCACATCGAGGTGATCGCCGCGCGCCTCGCAGAGCACCGTGCCGTGGCGCTGCGACGCGATCGGCACGATGCCGTCGCCGTCACCGACACGACCGTGCAGCCAGCTGTACAGCGTGTACGTCGTGTGCGCCCAGATGCTGCGCTCGAGCCGCAGCCGCGTGGTCAGCTTCGGCGGCTTCGCGCACGCGGTGACGCACGCGTAGCGCACGCCGGGTCGATCGGACGTGGCCGACTCGAACAGGTCCATCGCCGCCGGCGTGAGCTGTGACATCAGCGCTTGATCGCCGTGCACATCGCGCACGAAGGCCCGCAGCTGATCTTCGCCTTCGCCGAGGCTGCCGAGCAGCTCGCTCTCGAGATGTTCGAGCATCTCGAGCGGCGGGCTCGCGCGTCGAAATGCCAGCCGAGCCGCGATGCCGCCGCTGCGCGCGAGCAGACCGAGCGGCAGCCGCCCGCGCCGCAGCACGATGATCGTGCCGAGCGAGAGCAAGCGCAGCACCTGCTGCCCCATCAAGCTCGCGAAGAACGCGGCGAGTGGCGTGCCGCGATGCGGGCTCGCGATCGACACCACCGACTTGACGCGCAGCGCGTCGCGCTCGATGTCTTCCTCGCCGTCGAGCGTCAGACCGGGTGACGTGAGCAGCCGCGCGTCGAGCCCACCGGTCGAATGCCCGACGAGATGCAGCGGTGCATCGGCCGGTGCCGTCTCGCGAATGAACCGCAACAGCTCCGCTGCACGCACGCGCAGCGACGACGTCGGACCGAGCCGCACGCGATGGATCTCGACGCGCACCCGCTCGCGCGCGAACGCGTCTTCGAGATAGTCGCGCACGTGCCCGTAGTAGATGAGCCGTCCGAAGTTGACGAACCCGAAGAAGCCCGGGATGAGATAGATGTGCTGCGTCTTCACTCGCGCTGACTCACGCGGTCGGTTCCGTCGGCTGCGGCACGAGCGCGACTGCTGCCTGCACGTCGTCGACCGACTTACCGCTCCAGTACTTGTCGAAGTTGGTGACGCTCGTCAGCGTGCGCGAATCCATGCGATCGCAGCACACGATGCCGTGCAGGTGGTCGACCTCGTGCTGCAGAATGCGCGCGTACCAGCCGGTCGCGACTTTGACTACCCGCTGGCCGTGCTCGTCGAGCGCCTCGACGCGAACCTTGCGCGCACGCGGCACCACCATGTTGAAGCCTGAGAAGCTCAAGCAGCCTTCGAACGCGGCGACGATCTCGTCGCTGCGCACGGTCAGCACCGGATTGACGAGCACGTGAAACGGCACGGCCTCGCGCTCGCGAGCGGCGAGCTCATCGGCCGACAGCTTCGTGTGATAGCTCGGCGGATCCTCGATCACGACGAGCTGGAGCGACTCGCTGATCTGCGGCGCCGCCAACCCGACGCCGGGCGCGGCGCGCATCGTGTCGCGCATGTCGACGATCAGCTGCTGAATGCGCGCCGACGCCAGCTCCTCGACCGATAGCGGCCGCGCGTGCTGACGCAGCACCGGTGTACCGACTTGCACGATGTCCAACGGTCCAGTCTTGGATTTGGCCACGTTGCTTCCTCGCTACATGTTACGGCACGCGCACGACCGAGAAATGGCGGTAGTCCGCCGAATCCGGCGCGCGCGGCGGGCGATGCTCGATCTCGACGCCGCTGACGCGAAACGTACCCTGTGCGGTGCGAAGCTCGCTGCAGCCGCGCAACGGCGTGGTCGCGGTGGCGCCGGCGTGCGTAACCACGAGCGCGAACTTCTCGGTCGGGCCGTAGTTCGGATGCGGATCCCGCTCGAGGAGCGGGCCGCGCACGATCGTCCAGCCGCTGATCCCGTGATCGAACGCGACGAGCGCTCCCTCGCGACTGACCGTGCCCGTGCAGTCGGTCGCGTTCCAGCCGACCACGGAGCACTCGATCGAGACGTCGACCACGTCGCCGACTTTGAGCGGCGCCTCGAGATCCTTGGTCGCCGACATCGCGAAGCTCTGGCCGCCGTCGAGCCCGATGGCAAGCGCATGCTCGCCGCGGTCGACGCTCGCGACCGTTCCCTTCGTGACCAGGCTGCCCTCCTTCGGCGCTTCGCCGGCGGGGCCGATCGACAGGCCGCCGCCGCACCCGGTCAGTCCCTCGGCCTGCTTCGGAGGAGCCGTATAGGGCGTCGCCTTCGTGCCGCAGCCGGTGCTCGCGATCACGGCACACGTCGCAACGAAGCCGGCAAACCTGCGCGTCCTCATGCGAGGACGATAACCCGTCCGCGCGGGTTTGCCTTATCCTGGACCGAATGGGGGCAGAGCCATCGCTTGCGGGGGTCGCCTTGATCCCGCAGTCGAAATACGTGCACGAGCTGCGTGCCGCCCTGCCCGCCGAGGTGTTCGAGCCCGCGACTTCGCGCCTGTTCCTCGTGCCGGTCTACGCAGCGATCGCGATCACGACCTGCATCGCGATCGCACAAGCGTGGCTGCCGTGGTTCCTCTGGCCGCTCGCGTCGCTCGTGATCGGTTGCAGCAGCGCGTGCCTGACGTTCATCGCGCACGAAGCGCTGCACGGCGGCATCACGCGTAACAAGCCGCTGCGTTACGCGGTCGGCTGTGTCGGCTTCTTGCAGTACGCGGTGTCGCCGCGGCTGTGGATCACGTGGCACGACCGCGTTCATCACTCGTGCGCGAACTTCGATCGCGACCCCGACTGCTATCCGACGCTCGCGCAATACGAAGGCGATGCGCTGATTCGGTTCGCGACCGATATGTCGCTCGGCGGCCGGCGCTGGCGCGGCGTGCTGACCGTGATCACCGGTTTCACCGTACAGAGCACGATCCAGCTCGTGCTCGCGCGCACGCTGCTCGAGATGCCGCGGCGGGCGCATCGCATCGCGATCGCCGAGACCGTGCTCGGTATCGCGTTCTGGACGGTCGTCGCCACGCTCGTCGGCTTCGTGCCGTTCCTGTTCATCTTCGTCGTGCCGCTGCTCGTCGCGAACACGATCATCATGAGCTTCATTCTCACGAATCACAGCCTCAGCCCACAGGTCGAGGTCAATGATCCGTTGATCACTGGCCTCAGCGTCACGACGAGCCCGTGGATCGAGCGCCTCACGCTCGGCTTCGGCTACCACGTCGAGCATCACCTGTTTCCCGCGATGAGCACGCGCCACGCGCCGCGTGTGCGAGACCTCGTGCTCGCGCGCTGGCCCGAGCGTTACCAATCGATGCCGCTATTGCGCGCGCTCGGCGAGCTACATCGCACCGCGCGCGTCTACAAGGATTCCACGACGCTGTTCGATCCGCGCACCGGCGCCGAGTTCAAGACGCTGCTGCCTCGCACCGCCGAGCGTTGACCCTCACAGAATACAGCCGCAGCACACGGTACCGGCGACTTGCTCGAACACCGACGCCAGCGCGGTCGCGTTGTCGGCCGCGAGGAACAGCGCCGCGCCCAACCGATCCGTCGCGCGGTAGTTCCCCGCCGCATCGGGCGTGCATCCCGCCGGGAAGCCGGGCGCGGTCTGACCGGCGCACGCCATATCGTTGAGGAGGCCCTTGTCGATCCCGGCCGGCGAATTCGCGTCGAACGCGACGACATACGTCTTCACGCCATCGGCCGCGAGCGCGTCGGTGTTGGTGAGCGCGAGCTGTGGCGCACACGTGTCGGCACCATCGCCGACGAACAGCACGAACTGCGGCCGCACCGGATCGCGGATCGCCGCCAGCTCGGTGCGTGCTGTCGCGAGCCCCGCGCCGATCG
>DATDCH010000010.1:0-7216 GCA_036524455.1 Kofleriaceae bacterium
GACGGTAATCACCGTCGTCGGTACCGCGTAGCCGGGCATCGACCTCGCCGAGCGTCTTGTTCCAGCTCTCTCGGCGTTTCTTCGAGATCAGCCGCACGCGCGCGAGCGCGTTGGACAGCGTCGACAGCATGCCGCGGCGGAGCAACACGACGATCGCGACCGCGATACCGGCGGCGACCGCCGAGCCAACGAGCAACGCGACCATGCCGATGCGCGGCACGTCGAACAGAAACGCGGTAGCGGCGCTGCCGATCGCGACGACGCTGAACGACATCACGACCGTGATCAGACCTACGTACATCACGGCGGCGACGATCCGTCGCGCCGAGCAGCGCTGCGAGAGCAGGCCGACCTTGAGCGCTTCGCCGAGGTTGCCGCCGGGAGTCACCGAGTTGACGCCGCGGCCGACGATTTGCGCGACGACCGCTTCGCGCCACGTCGGTCGACCCTTGCCGTGCGCCATGAAGTAGATCGCGGTGCCGTCGAGCGTCGACGACAGCATCTCGATCGCGACGAGCACGACGAAGAACCAACCGATCGCTCTCAGGTGATGAAGGATCGCGTCGACGCCTACGATCCAGACCGTCGCGATGAGCGCGCCGATGCCGACGACCAGCGAAATCCGCGTGACCCACTTGAGCCACTTCGGCGGCGTCTGCTCGGCCGATTCGCTCATGCAGATCGCCCTCGGCTGTGCTCGCATGCCCCAGGCCGAGCCCGCTCACGCGAGCGAGCCCAGCCGATGGCGGGTCGCTCGATTCGCCGAATTCCACCGTCCATCTTCGGGGTTCCCTGCGGGGAAAGCGGCATGCAAGCGTACAACTGCAGCGACGGTGCCATGAGGAATCCAGCGAAATCCCTACGACTTGGAACACGCGCGAGCGCAGGCGCACGGTGTGCCCAGGGCGCGCGTTCTAATCTGGCTGTCATTTCGCAACTCCCGATCTAACTCCACGACGCGCCTAGAAACGGCCCGTTGGTATCGAGCGTGCAAAGCGTCTGGTTCGTCAAAACGGGTGAAACACCAGGGCGTAGCCCGGTGATGAGACCTCCCACAGTTCGATCGCCGCCCTCGCTTGCGTTCCACCCGCGCAGGCAGGACGGCCTGACCCCCGCGCCCCCCAGCGCGGGTCCCGCCGATGCGCCTCCCCCAGGTTCATCGGCGGTTTTTTTTTCGGTGTTACTTCGCGAACAGCTCGTTCGTCGCGGCGACCGCGCGCACACCGAGCGCCGCGATCGACGGATCGTCGGGCTTCAGCTTGCCGAGGATCACGTCGCGCCACTTGGCGTGCAGGCGACGCGCAATCGGTGCGTGGTCGTCGACGGTGGGAATCGCAAGGCCCGCGACCCACGCGAGATCGTCGCCGAAGATCTCGTAGAGCCACGGACCGGGCCGGCGCTCGTCGAGTGGCAGGTAACCGAACAGCGCCGGGCGCTCGGCGGTCGCGAGCGTCGCTGCCAGGATCGCGAGGTCGGCGGCGCCGAACCGCGCCTCGAGGCCGAGCGCACGCGCGGCGGCATCGAGACGCTGACTCGCAGCTTCGTGTCGCGCGCGCTCGAGTGCGAGCAGCGTCGCTTGTTCGCGGCCGACGGCCGACGCGTAGCTCGCCGGTCCGCTCGGCACAGTCGACGTCGCCGGTAGATCGCCGACGAGCTGGAAGCCGCGACCGCGTGGAATCGCGCGGCGCACGTCGAGCCGCCCGAATGCGGCGGCATCGGAGGCGGCGATCCGTTGACCGCGCAACGCGTTCGCGACCACGGCGTCGGCTTCGGTGGGAGGCAGCAGTGGCACGAACGCGAGATCGGGACGCATGCCGGCGATCGCGGACTCGTACTGCAGCGCGAACCACGTGGTCGCGCGCGTCGCGACGAACACGCCGGGGCCTGGTGGCTGCGCGGCGGTCAAGTCGCCGGCGAGCTGCGTCGGTGCGCGGCCCGGATCGTCGACGGTAAACGTACCGCCGACCAATGCGGCGATCGCGATCAGCGGCACGCCCGCACCGGCGGCGAGTAACTGCCGGCGCGGCCCCTCGAGCTTGGGTTGCGTCGCACGAATGATCGCGCTCGGGATGATCGCGACGCCGATCGCGAGCACTGCGAGCAGCACGGCCGCGCTACCACCGACGACGATCTCGTGCGCGCCTGCGAGGACGACAAACCACGCGAGCCAGCGTGCGTGCGGCAGCGCGGTGAGCGCGCCGAAGCCGGCGCCGATCAGACCGGCACCGACGACGATCACCGCGGCTCCGCGTCCAGACACCGCGACCGCGCTGGCGAGGCTGCCTGCCGCGCCGGGCAGTGGGCCGTTCGCATCGAGCCACAGCACGACGACGAGGGCGCCGACCGCGCCGATACCGATCGCGGTGACGTCGCGCCCGCCACTGCGAAACAGCCACACGGCCGTCGAGATCGTGACGAGGCCGCCGAGCCACGGTGCGCTGCCGATGACGAGCGCGCATGCGCCGAGTGCAGCGAACGCGTCGTGCGCTTGGTGATCGCGGGCATAGCGAGCGCCACACGCGAACGCCCACACGGCGCCGCACGCAGCAAGGATCGATGGCCCCGCGAACGCAGCGGCTTCGCGAACCGGCGGTGCGAGCACGAGTAGTGCGACCGACACCAGCGACGCGCTGACGTCGCGAGGCACGAGCGCGCGCACCGCCGCGACGACACCTGCGAGCGTGAGTGCGGCTAGCACGGCGTCGAGCACGCCGAGACGAAACCCGACTTCGCCCCACGGCAGCAGCGCTGCCACCGACGCGATCACGTTGTAGAGCGGCGCATAGCCGACGCGTTCCATGCGAGCGGCGAACACGCTCTCGGCGCTCGCTGCATGCCAGCCGGGACCGCCGCCTGCGTCCAGGACGAGCAGGACGAGCATGACCGCGAGCACGATCGTTTCGAGCTTCGGCAGGTTGACCCGCGCCACGGCGCCAAGGCTGCCACAGACGGGATATGATGACCGCAGGCATGGCCCAGATCCGGATCGTCGACGACTGGCTGCGCAGCCCAGCGTCGCCTCCCAGTCACTACCGATCCGTGATGGTGATCGCCGAAAAGTGGGCCGAGCAGCGCGTGCTGATGCGGGCGTATGCGCAGAGCCGCGACCAGACGATGCCGACGATCTTGCTCCACGCCGTCGAGCTGGCGATCGGGCCGGCTGGGCTCGACGTCAACGGGCCGTGGGGCATCCACGCCGGCGAGCACGCGGGCATGGATGCGCAGGCGATCAAAGCGGCGCTCGAAGACGCGGCGAAACGGCTCGCCGGTTCGAAGGGAAATCCGCCGCGGCTCGTCGACGAATCGCAGACGTTCGATCGCGAGCCGACCGGAAACTGGGGGCCGGGCACGCCGCGCGTGTTGCCGCAGCGGGCCGATCAGCGCGGGCCTGCGGTCGAGCATGTCGCGAGCGCAACGGCTGCGCGCGTGCCGCAGTCGCAGATGGCGACGTACGTGCCGCAGGTGCAGCCCGCGCAGCACGTGCCGCAGGCGTCGCCGTCGGTCTCCGCGCCGAGCAATCCAGAGCTGCGCAAGACACCGTTGCCGCGGCGATCGAGTGGCAAAACGCGACCGCCACCGCACAACATCCGAACCGCGCTCGGCTACGCGTCGGGGTCCGGAGCGCAGTCGGCGATCGTCAGGCTCGGCCTCGCGCCCCAGATTTCGGCGCAGCTGGGGCGCCTCGTCGATCGGGTGGTGCCGGCGGATTTCACGATCGATGCGGGCGAGCGCAAAGTGCTCAACGCGCTCGGCGAGCAGGCGCTAACTGCGCGTGCGATCGGCCACATGCTCGATATCGCAGACGCGGTGTCGTTCATGGAGGAGCTGACGCGCAAGCTCGAACAGTACGGACTCGGCGATTTGATCGAGCCGGGCGAGCCGCAGGGCGGTGAGCCGACGTACCGCATGCGCCGCTAGTGTTCCCCGGGGCAAGGCCCTGTGGTAACCAGTCGTGCCCCCTATGCAGGTACGCATTGAAGAAGTGTCTCCCGTCGAGAAGAAGATGTTTGTCGAGATCCCGTGGGAGACGGTGAGTCAGAAGCTCGGCGATGCGTATCGCGAGCTCGGCAAGGGCGTCGCGCTCAAAGGGTTCCGCAAGGGCAAGGTGCCGCGCCCCGTGCTCGAGCAGGTATACGGCCCGCGCGTCAACGCCGAGGTCGCGTACGAGCTGGTGCGCGAGTCGTTCTTCCGCGCGAACCAAGAGCACAACCTCGCGGCGGTCGCCGAGCCGCGCGTCGAGGATGCCGCGCCGATCAAGAAGGGTCAGCCGTTCAAGTTCGCCGCGATCATCGAAGTGCGTGGCGAGGTCGTGCCACAGGACTACAAGGGCCTGTCGATCGAGCGCCGCAAGCTAGACATCGCGGACAGCGCGGTCGACGAGTCACTAGCGCAGCTGCGTCGCGAGCACACCGAGCTGCGCCCGATCGAGGGCCGCGAGACCACTGCTGCAGGCGACATCGTCGGGCTCAGCATCACGGGCACGATCGGCGAGCACCAGATCAACCAGCCGCAGTTCGCAGTCGATCTCGATGACGAGGAGCGCGAGCCGCTGCCCGGCATTCGCGCCGCACTGCTCGGCGTGCCGCTCGACACCAAAGAGAAGAAGCTCGAGCTCGTCGTTCCCGAGGACTACAAGGACGAGTCGCTGCGCGGCCGCAAAGCCGATCTGACGATCACGATCCTCGAAGCGCGCTCGAAGGACGTGCCCGAGCTCGACGACGAGTTCGCAAAAGACACCGGCAAGGCCGACACGCTCGACGGCCTCAAGGCGGCGCTGCGCAAAGAGCTCGAGGATCGCGAGACCGAAGTGATCGATCGCGAAGCGCGCGAAGGCGTACTGCGCGAGCTGATCAAGAAGAACCAGATCCCGGTCGCGTCGTCGCTCGTCGATCGCGCGGTCGAGATGCAGTATCAGCGGCTGCGCCAGATGCTCGGCATGAAGCCCGAGCGCAACGCGCAGATTCCGGACGATCTAAAGGAGAAGATGAAGCCGGCCGGCGCAGATGAAGTGCGCGGCCAGCTCCTGCTCGAAGCGATCGCCGACAAAGAGAACGTCGTCGTTACCGATGAAGAACTGACGAAGCACATCGAGCAGACCGCGAAGGGGCGCAACATGGCGCCCGCGAAGCTGCGCGCGGAATGGCAGCGCGACGGCCGGCTCGATAGCGTGACGTACTCGCTGCGCCAGGACAAAGTGCTCAAGTTCCTCGTCGACGCCGCGCAGATCACCGAAGTCGAGAAGCTGTCGCAGCCCGGCACGCCGGTGCCCGAAGGCCCCTCGCATGGCGAAGAGGGCCACGTGCACGGTCCCGACTGCGATCACGACCACTAAAAATCGACGAGAAATCGCGCTGAGGCACATTTCGGGCGTCGCCGCATCGACGGCGTTACATTCCCGGGATGGATACCGACAAGACGCAACCGGGGATGAGCGGGCCGCACCCGACCATCGCCCAGCTGCGTAATCCAACCGAACCGAACATCCACGACCACCTGGCGTCGTGCTCGATGTGCCGCTCGGTCGTAGCTGCCGACGCCGACGACGAATCCCCGATCCCGCTCGATCTGCCGAAAGGCCTGGTCAGCGAGAACGCGTTCAAGTGGCCGCCCGATCCGATCGCGCGCGGCGGCATGGCGCAGATCTTCGCGGGCGAAGATCGCCGGCTCGGTCGCACCGTGATTCTCAAGACGCCGCGCGAGGACGAGAACCTGCCCGCGGGCATGACCGACATGTTCCAGCGCCGCGTCAGTGCGGAAGCGCGGGTGCTCGCGAAGCTACAGCACCCGTCGATCGTCACGATCTACGAGCTCGGCAAGGCGAGCGTGGGCTGGCCGTTCTGCGTGCTCGAGCGCGTCGACGGGATTTCGTTGCGCGATCGGCTCGACGAGCTCAGCGATCAAGAAGAGAAAACGCAGCAGCCGTGCACGCGCGAGCGACTCGAGCTGCTGTCGAACCTCGTCGCGATCGCGGAAGCACTCGCGTACGCGCACGAACGCCGCGTCGTGCACCGCGACGTCACGCCGAACAACATCATCCTCGGTAAACGCGGCGAAGCGACGCTGATCGATTGGGGCATCGCGCGCGATCTCGATGCGCCGGGCGGCGCCGATCCGACGATCCACGATCAACCTGCCTCGGCAACCGGGCGCATGGTGACGATCAGCGCCGGCACGCCGCCGTACATCCCGCTCGAGCAGAGCCAGGGGCGCAAAGCCGAGCCGGGCTTCGACGTCTACAGCTTTGGCATCACGCTCTACGAAGTCGTCTCCGGCAAGACGCCGTTCGTGTGGTCGACCGCAACCTCACCGGGCGGACGTACCGCGCAGATCGACGCGTTCATGGCGTGGCTGCAATCCGAGGACGACATTCCGCCGGCGATGCCGCGCGATCACGAGCTGTCCGGAATCATCGCGAAGGCGATGGCGCGCACGCCCGGCGATCGCTACACGTCCGACGAGCTGGTGCGCGCGCTCAAGCAGTACCTGACCGGCGACCTCGTGTTCTCGCATCGCTACTCGCTCTCGGGCCGGATGGCGCGGTGGGCGCGCCGTCACAAGACGGCGTCGGTGTCGATCCTGTTCTTCACGTTGGCGCTGGTCGCCGGCGCGCTCGGTTGGGCCGAATGGTCGCGCCAACAAAAGGAGCAAGCCGAGCTCCGCGCGCTCGCTGCATCGGCGCAGGTCGACGCGAGCGAGAAGGCGCGCCTCGCCGACGAAGCGAGCCGCGACGCCGAAGCCGCGACGAAGCGCGCCGAGCAAGCCGAGCGCGAAGGCAAGGATGCCCAGCAGCTGCGCGCGGACGCCGAGCGCAAACGCAAGCAAGCCGAAGAAACGCGGCGCGCCGCGGAATCGGCAGCGACGCAAGCGAAGGGCACGGCCGAAGACGCGTTGCGCCGGTTCCAGCAGGCGATGAAAGAAAAGGACGAGGCGAACACGCAGCGCGACGCAGCGAATACGGCGCGTGATCAAGCCGAGCGCGATCGCGAAGCCGCACGCGCTGCGCAGAACGCCGCCGAGCGCGATCGCGACGCCGCGAAGAAAGCGCGCGAAGCAGCCGACATGGAGCGCGATGCGGCCAAGCAAACGGCCGCGGCCGCCGAAGCCGAACGCAACGCCGCGCGTGCCGCACGCGATGCAGCCGATCGCGAGCGCGAAGCCGCACGTGCTGCACAAGCGGCCGCGCAGCAGGAGCGCGATGCCGCGATCGCGGCGCGGT
>DATDCH010000011.1:0-6348 GCA_036524455.1 Kofleriaceae bacterium
GTAATTAGAGCACCGTCTGTGCCAGAGGTGTAGCCGTTCGAGATCACTGGATCGGGAACGCTGTGGATCCGCGACTGTGCACGCGCGCTGACGGTGCCAGAACGTCACACTGCATGTAGTACTTACGCGGCCTGAGATGTACTCGCGGGTGCGGCAACGAGCTCGGCGACGGCCTTCTCGATGCCGGTGCCGATCGCGTCGAGCGGCAGATCGTTGGGATCGTCGCCGAACGGATCCTCGATCTCGACGCCGATCTCGTCGATCCCGAACAGCGCCAGCGCGAGGAACGCGACCGCGGGTGGCGTCGCCCAACCCATCGACTCGGCCATCGCGAACGGCGCGCTGAAGCAGAACAGCACCACGAAGATCTTGATGTGCTGTGCGTACGCGAACGGGATGGGCGTGCGGAGGATGCGCTCCGCGCCACCGAGCGAGTCGTTGAGCGAGGTCAAGTTGGCGTCGAGCATCTGCAGTCTCTGATCGCTCAATCGGCCGGCTGTCGCCTCGGCGCGAAGGCGATCGCTGATCCAGCGCGTGACCACCGGTGCGCGAAACGTGACGCCGTCGAGGGAGCGCTGCTGCGACTCGGTGAGCAGGCGCTCGGCGTTCCCGAGCGTCGTCTGCTTGCGCAGCGTCTGAGCGGCGAGCCAGTAGAACGCCGGGATCAGCCGCGCGAGCTGGGCGCGGGTCTCGGCACCGTCGACGTACGACGCGACCTGGCGGCCGAGGTCGCGCGTCCGGTTGACCATGAAGCCGAGCAGCTTGCGGCCTTCCCAGTAGCGGTCGTACGACGCGTTGGTCCGGAACACGAGGAGGAGGCCGAGCGCGACGCCGACGAGCGCGTGCGCCACCGACGGGATCTTGAAGTTGCGGCTCTCCAGAAGCAGCACCGCGACCACGCCGAGCCCGGCGGCAAACACGACGCGAGGGAACAGGCGGGGAATGACAGAGCCCCGCATGCGAAACAGGATCGGAAGCCAGCCGCGTCCGTCATAGTCGATCATCGGAGTCGCTATTGTACCGGCGCCATGGTCTCGAGTGCCGCCACCACCGTCGATCAATATCTCGCCGCGCTACCCGCGGATCGGCGCGCCGCGATCTCGCGCGTGCGCGACGTCGTCAACGCGAACCTTCCGGAGGGATTCCAGGAGGGCATGCAGTACGGAATGATCAGCTGGTTCGTTCCGCTCGCGCGCCTCGCCGACACGTACAACGGACAGCCCGCCGCGCTCGCATCGCTTGCCTCGCAGAAGCAGTACATGGCGCTCTACTTGATGACGGTCTACGGCGATCGGCCCACCGAGAAGTGGTTTCGCAGCGCGTTCGCCGCCGCCGGCAAGAAGCTCGACATGGGCAAGTCGTGCGTGCGCTTCAAGACGATCGATGCCTTGCCACTCGACGTGATCGGACAGGCAATCGCGCGCGTCTCGATCGACAAGTACGTCGCGCGGATCGAGGCGCTGCGCCCGAAGTCGAAGCGAAAACCGACGAAGAAACCGATGAAGAAGTTGGTGCCGAAGGCGAAGAAACCGCCCGCGAAGAAGCCGAGATCACGACGGTAGGCCTTGGTAGGCCCGTGTAGTCTGACACGGCTTACAAGTGAACTTTTTGCACATATTGTCGTTGTCCTCGTCGCGAATCGACGGGATTGTCTCGCGCATGCGATGGACACCGATTGTCTTGCTCCTCGCCGCGTGTGGCCCGACTGCGAAAGCCAAGCCTGACGGTGGCGGAGGTGGCGGTGACGATGGCGGCGGCGGAAACGCCGATGCCGCGACGTGCGGCGCGCAGACGACGCCCATCGAGACCACGAATCAGGGAGACCCACCGGATCTGCTCGTCGTCCTCGATCGCTCGGGCTCGATGCGCTCGTGTCCCAACGGCAACCCGTTCTGCACGAATCCATCGAAGTGGTCGATCATGGACGGCGCGTTGACGTCGGTCGTGATGTCGAAACAGACGCAGATCAAGTTCGGCCTGCTCGAGTTCCCGAGCAACGACGACTGCGCGGCTGATGCGGGCGCCGAGGTCGGCATCGCGCTCAACGCCGGCCCGGCGGTCGACACCTACTTCAACAACCGAGACCCCGACGGCAACACGCCGGCGGCGACCTCGCTGCAGTCGGCGCTCGGCTACTACAACTCGATTCCGGCGAATCCCGCCGGTCGCTACGTCCTGTTCGCGACCGACGGCCTCCCGGGCTGCACGGGCGATCCGGAGAACGACACGGTCAACGCGGTCACCGCGCTGTTCAACGCGGGCATCAAGACGTACGTGCTGGGCTTCGGCTCGTTCGGCGGCACGAGCGTCCTGAACGCGGCGGCGACGGCCGGTGGCACGGCGCGACCGGGCGCGACGAAGTTCTACGAGGCGTCCAGCGCGGCCGAGCTCGACCAGGCGCTGAACGACATTGCCGGCGGCGTGATCGTCCCGACCTGCGTGTTCGCCCTCGCGAGCGCGCCGCCCGATCCGACCAACGTGACGGTCACGATCGGCGGCACGCCGGTTCCGCGCGACACGAACCACGTCAATGGCTGGGACTACTACCCGGACGCGATGACGATCACGTTCTTCGGAACCTACTGCGACCAGATCAAGTCGGGCGCGGTCGGCGACGTGACGTTCGTCTACGGCTGTCCGGGCCCCGTCATCAACTAGCCGGTCCCAAGTCGTACTCGTACTCGTACTCGTGCTCGTGATGGCTCGAGCACGATGCGCGTCCAATCGTCCGGCAACCAGCACGCTGCGGTTGCCGACGGGCCAATTGTTAATTCGTCGTTGGCGTACGTTGCCCGGCAGGTCGCACGGACCTGTTTGTCGACGGGCGTGGGTTGGTCGTTCGCTCGAGTACGAGTACGAGTACGAGTACGATGACTAGCGCGCGATTCCGGTTCGCTGCGCGTTGCCACCCCAGGTCGGCCAGCCGGTGACGGTTGGATCCTTGGTGTCGATGGCGACGAGCTTGCCGTCCTCGGTGCCGACGTAGAGCCAGCCGCCCTCGACGACGGGCTGCGAGCGCACTGCGGCACCGATCGCGTAGGTCTTGATCGGCTTGCCCGACTTCTGATCGAGGCGCAGGACCTCACCCTTCAAGGTCCCGAGCATGATGCTGCCACCGGCGGCGAGCGGCGCGGTGCCGAGGAAGCCGCCCTGCTTCTGGGCGTCGCCCGGGAGCTTGTAGGTCCAGAGCTTGTTGCCGGTCTCGGGATCGGTGGCGATGACCTCGTCGCCCATCGTGTTGACGTTGCGATCGCGCATGTGGACCACGCGCGAGCCCTGGAACGCCTGCATCGACGACACGCTGCCAACGCCGACGTTGTCGTAGGCGGACTTCGCGTTTGCCGAGGCCGGCGCACCACCGCTGAATCCATTGCCCGCATCCTGCGACTCCGACTGCTTCGCGTAGGCGGTCCCGCTCTGCGCGCTCGAGTTGATGTGATCGGCCTTCTTCTCGGCCGCCTTCCACTTCGTCTTGGGCGAGTTGTGATCGGCGCGGATCAGCATCTCGGTCTGGGTCTGTCCTTCGACGTTATCGTCGGAGAAGTTCACCGCACCGCGCCGCGTGTAGAACATCTGCTCGGTGCCGTTCTCGAACTTGACGACCGGTGCGGACGTCGCCTTCGCGCGCATCGCATAGCGGACCTTGCCGGTCGCCTGCTCGAGCTTGATGACGGTGCCGTGGAACGTGGTGACATAGACGAACTCGCCGACCGCGACCGGTGCGGACATCACGTCGGAGTCGAGCCACAGCTGCCACAAGATCTTGCCGGTCTTGAGCTCGAATGCGGCGAGCGCGTGGCTCGCGTTTTCCGGCCGCGGTTTGCCACCGGTGGCCGTGGCGGCGGGATACGAGGCGAACACGCGGTTCCCCGCGATCGTCGGCGCGCTGGTGAGCGGATCACCGAGCCAGTAGCTCCACAGGAGCTTGCCGCTATCGGCTGCGATCGCGAAGATCGTGCACGACTCGGTGTTGATGACGCAGACGCCGCTCTCGCAGGCCGGGCTCGAAGGTCCATCGTCGTGAAGCTCGAGCGCCCAGATCGAGTTGCCGGTCTTGGCCTCGTAGGCGTAGAGCTGCTGCGACTGGAAGCCACCCGAGACGATCACGGCACGCTCGTACACCGTCGGCGTCGTGATCGTCGCGTGACTCGCAAACTGGACCTGGAATCCGGCGGCGGTGCGGGTCGCCTTCGGTGCCGCGATCTTCGAGACGTGCCCGGGCCGGAACTGCGCCGGCGGACGCCCGTACGCGGAGCTGTTCATCTTGTTGACCTCGGCAGTCACGATCTCGCCGTCGGGCGCCTTGCCGTCGGTGGCAACCGCGACATCTCCACCGGGCTTTGGCTTCGGCTTGATGCCCTCACTCTTGGGGCCCGTACCGGAACAGCCGAACAGGAGCATCGCCGCGATCGTTGCCTTCATTGGTTCCCTCCGATCGATCCGTTGGGAACGCACCGCCGCGCGCGATGGTCTACTGCCGCAGCCGTGGTCCCGGCGATAAGGACACGTGGCACACGGCGATCGTTGCCGGCCTAGGCCGATCGAGACACAACCCTTACACGACCTCGATCCAGACCTCGTTGCGGCGCAGCGCCGGCAGCGTGGTCGGCGAGTCGTACCCCGCGAACGCGATGCTGCCCTTCGCGGACAGGCCGGCATCGACGAGGCGCCGGAGCAGCAGCCGCTCGTGCTTCTCTATGTTCTTGCGCGTGAACGGGCCACTGAACCGGAGCGCAGCGATCTTGCGCTCCGGGACCTCGCGCAGGACGACGCGGCCGTCATCCGGCTGCGGCAGCGAGTCGAGCGTGCGATCCGGCGGCATCACGAACGCCATCGTGAACATGCCGTCGCGCATCGTGGTGACGACGGGAGTCGTCATCTCGAGGTCCTCGCCGCCCGCATTCGCGCCGTAGATGTAACAGGCGAGCCGGCCGAAGCCGCGATCCAGCGCGGTCTCGATCTCCGACTCCTCGATGTTCGCCTGCGCTTCGATCCGGAACGGGTACCGCCGCACCTCGAGCCCGGCCCTCTCGCCCTCGAGCTCGTACGCCGGGGTCACGGTGAACAACCGCGCGAACTGCCAGCGCAGCGCACCGAGTGCGAGCGCCGCTGCCCCACCGACGAGGAGGCCGCGCTTTCGCGCACCCAGCGCCATCGCGACGCCGGCTCCGGCCGCGATCAACCCGAGGCCCGCGACGAGCCCGATCTTTCGGCGCTTCGTCACGGGGTTGGCTTGCGTGGTGGGCTTCGGAAAGTGCTCGAAGATCGACGGGAGCGGCGTGGTCGGCGGGTCGAGGGCGGTATCCATAATGCGCACAGCGGAGCAAGTCGCATGCCCCCACCGCCGGGCCGCGCGATCACGCACGGCGTGTCGTGCTGTCACGGTACGAAGGATTCACCGCAGAGCGTGGCCTTGTACTCGAGCGGCAGGCCCTGACTCGCGTCGTACGCGCCGACCCAGAGCCAGTAGTTCGCGTTCGGCGTGATCGGGATCAGCTCGAGCTCGGTGCGGGTGTTGCTCGTGATGGTGCCGCCCGGTGCTTCGATGTCGGGCAGGTTCTCGTCGAACAGGAAGAAGTCGAGGTCGGCTGCGGTGCCCGGCCACGTGAGGCGCACGATCAGGTGGCTCGCATCGCCGGCGGTGACCGCGAACGTGTCGCGATCGAGGTACTCGTCGGCGGGATTCACCATCGCGACGGAGCCCTGGAGCAGCGCCGGGATCGCAGTCGCCGGCTCCGGAATGTCGGTCGTCGCCGCGGTGGCAGTCGCGCCGTTCGCGACATAGCGGACCTCGATCATGTCGTTGCCGGCGTGCTCGCCGCCGTCGTTGGCTTCGACGAACGTCGGGGTCGCCGGCTCGGCGCACCGACCGGCGAGATCGTAGGTCGCGATCTTCGCGCGATACTCGAGCGGCGCATCGGCATCGGCGGGATTCAACGCACCGACCGCGATCCGATAGCTCCCCGGCGCGAGCGCGGCCACGAGCTCGATGCCGTGTTCGATCGCGGGATCGTACGACGCCAGCGCGACCGCATTGCCGGCAGCGTCGGCGACGATCATCTGTGCGAGCGCGTAGCTCTCGAGGCTCGTCCCGGTGAGGCTGATCACCGCGCTGGTGTCGGCCGCTACCTCGAGCGTGAAGGCATCGACATCGACGATGCCCGGTCCTTGTGCAGCGGGCCGGAAATGTCCTGGATCGATCTGACCGCAGAACACGTTTGCTTCGCCGAGCGAGAGGCCAGTCGCTTCGGCGGTGCCGGGCGTCATCGCGAACACGTCGTTGCCGGCGTCGTCTCGCTCGACGAAGTCGCAACCCTCGGGCGGATCGCTTCCGTCGTCGCTGCCGCA
>DATDCH010000012.1:0-2798 GCA_036524455.1 Kofleriaceae bacterium
GCTCGTGTTCGTCACCACCGGGGATGCGGCTGCCGTGCGTGTGCGTGCGACCGCACTCGCCGACATGCACAACAAGCACGATGGACCGAAGGGCGCGATGGGCATGATGTTCTCGGCCACGTCGACGGCTGCACCTGCCGAGATCGCGAACGGTGCGCGCATCGAATTCGCGGCGAAGGATGCCGGCGACGCCGCGAAGCTGCAGACCGAGCTGCGCATGCACGCGGGTCATCTGACGGGTGGCACGTGCGAAATGTGATCTGTGTGCTCGCGATCGCGATCGCCGGCTGCGCGGTCGGTGCGCGCCCGTTATCCGCAACGCATCCCGCGCAACCGAGCGCTGCGCCTGGCCGCCTCGCAGGTGCGCCACCGGCATTGCGCGCGGGCGTCGTTGACTACAAAGATGTGCCGAAGACGCGCAGCGACGCGCCCGTCGACCACTCCCATCACAAATGATCGTGCGCTGGTTCATCGTCGTGCTCGTCGCGGCCTGCGCGCCGACGCGGTCGGAGCTGCGCGCGCCCGTCGATCGCGACCTCGCGCGCCGCATGGGCGCACCCGCCGAGCTCGGTGCGACGGCGGGCGTCGCCGCGCTACTCGCCAAGCCGCTCGATCGCGAAGCCGCGATCAAGATCGCGCTCGCGAACAACGCGAGGCTGCGCGCATCGCTCGAGGAGCTCGGCGTCGCCGGCGGCGAGCTCGCGTCGGCGCTCGGGCTCGGGCCATTGCATATCGATGCGAGCATCCGGTTCGGCAAAGATGGTGCCTACGAGTTCGAAGTCGACACAGTGCAAGGTCTGATGGGACTCATCACCGCACCGCGCCGGCGTGCCGCTGCGCGCGCAGATCTAGCGGCCGCCCGCGCGAACGCCACTGCCACCGCGCTGCGGCTCGTCGCGCGCGTCGAGATCGCGTTTGCCGATCTGCTGACCGCGCAGCAAGAGCTCGAGCTGCGGCGCACCGCGTTCGATGCAGCCGATGCAGCTGCGATCGTGCGCGAACGGATGCGCGCCGCCGGCAACACGAGCGAGCTCGCGCAGGCACGCGATCGCGATGCACGCGAGCAAGCGCGCGTCGATCTCGCGCGCGCCGAAGCCGACGTCGAGATCCAACGCGAGCAGCTCAATGCGTTGCTCGGCCTGTCGGGCGAGCTGACGAAGTGGACCGCGGCGGGAACGCTCGCCGAGCTGCCCGCATCACCGCCCGCGCTCGACGATCTCGAGCAGGTCGCGGTCGCAGCGAGCCTCGAGCTGATCGCGGGTCGCGAGCGGGTGCTGGGAGCCGACAACACCGCGGGCGCCGAGCGCGTGCGCGCCGTGTTGCCGGACTTCGGCGTCGGTGTGGCGGTCGTCAATCACGGCGCGGGCGTCGAGGTCGGCCCGACGGTTCGGCTCGGCATCCCGCTGTTCGATCAGCGCAGCGGGGAGCGAGCGCGCGCGAATGCCCTGCTCGCGAAGGCCGAGTACGAGCTGCAGGCGATCGCCGTCGAGCTGCGCGCCGATGCCCGCGCGACCCGCGTCGCAGCGCTGGCTGCATATCAGGAAGCACGGCACGTGCGCGAAGTAGTGCTACCGCTGCGCCAGCAGATCGTCGACCAGACGTTGCTCCACTACAACGCGATGGACGCGAACCCGTTCGAGCTGATCGTCGCGCGTCGCCAGCTCGCCGCCGCCGGCCACCAATACCTCGATGCGTTGCGCCGCTACTGGAATGCGATGACGCGTGTCACCGCGCTCCAGCGGGGTGTCGCGCTCGACGCTCCGATCGCAGCGCCGATGCGCGCCCCTTCCGCTGCTGCTGACTCCCACTGAGGTGCCCATGTCGATCACGCGCAGAACGCTGCTCTCGTCGTCGCTCGCCGCCGGTGCCGTGCTCGCGAGCCGCCAAGCCAACGCACAGCCAGGACACCAGCACGGCACGCCGCCCGCACCATCGCCGCCCGCGCCCAAGGCACCGGCCGCGAAGGCTCCCGTCACGAAGGCCGCATCGACGCGCCTCGTCGTGCCGAACGGCTCGCTCCTGCCGTGGCAGCAGCGTGACGGCGCGAAGGTCTATCACCTCGTGTGCGAGCCGGTGAAGCACACGATCGCGCCCGGTCTCGAGATCCAGGCGTGGGGCTACAACGGCTCGACGCCGGGCCCGGTGATCGAGGCGACCGAAGGCGATCGCGTTCGCATCTACGTGACGAACAAGCTGCCCGAAGCGACGAGCGTGCACTGGCACGGCGTGCTGGTGCCGAACGGCATGGACGGCGTCGGCGGCCTCACGCAACCCGCGATCCATCCGGGCAAGACCTTCAAGTACGAATTCACGTTCGATCGCGCGGGCACGTTCATGTATCACCCGCACCTCGACGAGATGACGCAGATCGCGCTCGGCATGATGGGCATGATCGTCGTGCATCCCAAGGGCGGCGGCCGGCGCGCGCGCGACTACGTGCTGATGTCGCACGAGATGAAGATCGAGATCGGTGCAGCGCGTCCCGATCCGATGGCGATGAACGACTTCAACGTGCTCACATTCAACGGCAAGGCGTTCCCGGCGACCGAGCCGATCGTCGCGGAGACCGGCGACCTCGTGCGCATCCGGCTCGCGAACCTCGGTCCGATGGATCACCACCCGATCCACTTGCACGGTCACACGTTCCAGATCGTCGCGACCGACGGCGGACCGATTCCGCCGTCTGCGCGTCATCCAGACACCACGGTCCTCGTGCCGGTCGGCTCGACGCGCACGATCGAATTTGTCGCCGACAATCCCGGCGACTGGCCGCTGCACTGTCACATGACCCATCACGT
>DATDCH010000013.1:0-10980 GCA_036524455.1 Kofleriaceae bacterium
CGCACGCAACACGAACACACCCGCAGTTCGCACCTTCACTCACGCTGTCGAGCACACGAAAATTTCAACCAGATCGTCGACGGCGATGACGCGCGTGTCGCTGATATGCTTGCTCGATGCACTCGGGAGCGGTCCTCGATCCGCGCTTCGAGCTCGTCGACGAACTGGGTCGCGGCGGGATGGGCATCGTGTATCGCGCGCGCGATCGAGAGCGCGGCGGCGAGGTTGCGCTGAAGGCGCTGCGCGAGGTCAAGCCCATCGAGCTGTTGCGGCTCAAGCGCGAGTTTCGGGTGATGTGCAACGTGCTCCACCCGAATCTGGTCCGGCTCGGCGAGCTCATGGAGCGCGACGGCGGCTGGTTCTTCACGATGGAGCTGGTCGACGGCGTCGACTTTCTCGAGTGGGTCGGCGCGGTACCGGACTCGAGTCCGAACGAGTCGTCACGTCGCGTGACGACGCCGAACGCCGCCTCGAAGCGAGCGAGAGACGACGAGGTCACGCGTACGATGAACGAGCCGACAGCGGCGGCGCAGCGCATTGTTCCGCCACCACCGGATCTGCGCCCGCCGCCTCGCTACCACGACGTACGACTGCGCACGGCGCTGCGAGGCGTGGCCAATGGGCTCGCGGGGCTGCACCGCGCCGGTCTCGTTCACCGCGATATCAAACCTTCCAACATCAAGATCGATGGTAACGGTCGGGTGGTTCTGCTCGACTTCGGCGTCGCGATCGCGCTCGACGATGCCGACAGCGAGGTGGCCGGCACGTACGCGTACATGGCGCCCGAGCAGGCGGCGGGCAACACGACAGCGGCAAGCGATTGGTATGCGGTTGGCGTGATGCTGTTTCGTGCGCTGACCGGGCACTTGCCGTTCCCGCCGACGCGCGCAGGTCTCGAGCTCAAGGCGAGCATGCCGACGCCGTCGCCCGCGTTGTTCGTGAGTGACCTGCCCGAAGATCTGGTCGCGCTCTGCCGCGCGCTGCTCGAGGCCGATCCGGCAGCGCGCGCGGGGGAGGCAGCGGTGAAAGCCGCACTCGGCGTCGTGCTGCCGTTGCGTGCGCCGACGCCCACGCTCGCGCCGTTCATCGGCCGACGGACGGAGCGCGCGCGTTTGCTCGAGGCGTTCGATCGGCAGCGCCGCAAGCTGAGCTGCGAGACAGTCCTGATCATCGGCGCGTCGGGGGTTGGCAAGACCGCGCTCGCGAGACGCTTTCTCGACGAGCACGTCGCGTCGCAGGCGATGATTCTCGAGAGCCGGTGCGACGAGCGCGAAACCGTGCCGTTCAACGCGATCGACGGCATCATCGACGGCCTCGCGCGCCTGATCGCACGCCATCCCGAGCGGCTTCCCGAGGCCGCGCTCGACGTATTGCGAAGCCCGGACGCCGCTCAGCTGCGTCGACTGTTCCCCGTGCTGCCCGAGAAGGGCTCGGCGCGGCGACAGAACCTATCGCTCGAAGATTCCCGCGCGGCGGCGGCTCGTGCTCTGCGCGCGTTGCTTGTCGCGATCGGTGAGGCCGGGCCGCTGGCGATCATGATCGACGACGCGCAGTGGGCCGACGCCGACTCCGGCGCGCTGTTCGCCGATCTGTTCGCGATATCGCCGCCGCCGCTGTTTCTGATCGTCACCGCACGCGGACCCGAACGGCCGGCGCTGGTCGCCGACATGCTGATCACCGAGATTTCGCTCGGCGGTCTCGACGTCAATGACGGCATCCTGCTCGCCATGGCGATCGCCGCCAACAAGCCGATCGATGCAGCTGCGATCGCGCGCGAGGCCGATGGCCATCCGATGTTCATCGCGGAGCTGAGCCGATTCACGGCAGAGCGCAGCGCTTCCGCCGGTGGTCTCGACGATGCGCTGTGGGCGCGCGCGTGTGATCTGCCGCCCGGCGCTCGCCAGCTCTTGCACGCCGTCGTTACCGACGGTGGTGCGCTGTCACTACCGATTGCGGTCGCCGCGGCGCAGCTCGCGGATGAAGAAGCGGGCGATGCGATCGCCACGCTGCGCGCCGCGCGCCTGGTCCGCGCGACCGACAACATCGTCGAGCCGTATCACGACCGAGTGCGCGAAGCGGTGCTTGCAAGATTGCCGCGCGCCGAGCGAGTGGCGCTGCACTTCGTGCTCGGTCGCGCGTTGCAAGATAGCGGCGCGCCGCCGGAACGCCTCGCGCATCACTGGGCCGGTGCCGGCGAGCTCGAACGCGCGGCTGCGTGCGCCGAGGCTGCCGCCGAACGAGCCACGAATGCACTCGCGTTCGAGCGCGCTGCCGAGTGGCTCGAGATGGTGCTGTCTCTCGGGCGTCACGACGAGACCAAGCGCCGGGCGCTGCTCGTCGCGCGCGCCGAGATGCTGAGCCAGGCCGGCGATCCGCACGGTGCCGGTCAGGCCTTTCTCGAAGCATCGACGACGGGCGAGCTCGACGCGATCGAGCAACGCGATCTGCGTCGTCGCGCCGCCGAGAGCTTGCTCGTCGGTGGCTACTCGATCGAAGGGCTCGAGGTGTTACGCGCGCTACTCGCCGAGGTCGGCTTGCCGTGGCCTGCGACTCGCGGCGCCGCGCTGCGTAACGTGACTTGGTATTACGTCCGGCTCGGCACGACGCGACTGCGCTGGCGACCGCGCACCGAGGCTGCCCTGGATCCAAAGCAGAAGCTGCGTATCGATACGTGCTGGTCTGCTGCCGTCGGACTTTCGATGCTCGACTCGATACGCGGCAGCGCATTCGCGTTCCGCGCGCTCGATCAGGCACTCGCAGCCGGCGAGCCAAGGCGGATCGCGAACGCGCTCGCCGGCGCTGCGTTCGCTGCGGCCGGCATGAACCAGCACCGCCGGCTGCGCCGCCTCACCAAAGCGATCGCGCGCGCAGCCGATCAAACGGACGCACCAGAGGCGCACTGTTACGTCGCGCTCGCAGAGGCGGCTCGCGCGTACTTCGTCGACAATGACTGGCCCGCGACCGGCGACATCGCGCGCCGCGGCCGCGCAGTATGGACCGATGCCGGGCGTGGCCACACGGCAGAGGCTGCACTGTTCGAGCAGTTCATCGGCTGGTCGCACGCGACCGCAGGTGACTATCGCGCCGCCGCTGATCATGCCGAGCGCGTGCTCCGCGATGCGCGTCGCCGCGGCGATCGCTTTCTCGAGGTCGGCTTTCGCACGCAGTTCCCGCATCGTTACGTGCTCGAGGATCACGCCGACGAAGGCGTGCGCGATCTCGAAGACGCACTACGCAGTTGGCCGGTGCCCGCCGAGCTCGAGCCGATCTCGAATCAGTTCTACTGGGCCTGGCGTTCCCGCACGATGCTCGCGCTGTACGCCGGGCGCGCCGAGGCCGACGCCGCGATGCTCGAACAAGGGCTCAGACGGATCGAGCGAGGCCTGCTTTGGAAAGTGCCCGCCGTGCGGCTCGATGTATCGATCTGGTCTGGCGCGTGGTCGGCGGCCCGCGCTGCCGAGGCTAAACGAAGTGGCGCGAAGGCGCGCGAGCACATCGCCGAAGCGCGCCGTTGCCTCAAGATCATCGCTGCGTCGCCGCTGCCTGCACGTCTACCGTCGGTGCACTCGTTTGCCGCGGTGATCGCGCACCTCGAAGGTCACGACGACAGAGCGATCGCGGCGCTGCGCAAGGCGATTGCACAACTCGACCGCTTCAAGATGACCGGGCCCGCGGTCGCTGCTCGCTGGCGGCTCGGCATGCTCGTCGGTGGCGACGAGGGTGCGGCGCTGATCGACGGCGCGCGCGCATGGCTCGACGACGCCAAGGCGTCGCAGCCAGCACGCATGGTGGCTTTCGGCATGCCGGGCATCGAATGACGGCGATCGCGTGGTGGCGACGCGCTCGGATCGCCACATGGTGGTTCGCGCCAGGTTCGCGCTACCATGGTGGACGATGCGGTTCGGTGGGGCGGTGCTACTCGTATGCGCGTTCGCCGGTCATGCGGGCGCGCAGCCGGGCGTGACACCGGCGGCGCCGCCCGCGCCTCCGATCGCCGCGCCGCAGTCCCCCGAGCTGTCGGAGTCGGCCGCGCTCTGGCTCGGCATCGGTGGAACGGCGGCCGCGTATGGCCTGTTCGTCGGCGGGCTCGCCTGGAACAACGCGAGTGACGAGCGCACCGACAACCGCAACGCGCGCACCATGATCGGGATCGGCGTGGCCGGCACATTCATCGCCCCGAGCGTGGGGCACTGGTACGCCGGCACGCTCGTGACCAAGGACATGTTGCGTCGGTTCGTCGGCGCTGGCGGCGTGCTGGTTGGCGGCATCACGCTCGCTGTCTGCGACCACGTGGAGTCGGACTGCGTCATCGTCAAGCAGCTCGCGTGGGGAGCCGTGATCGCGGGCGCCGGCCTCTTCGTGTTCGGCACGCTCGACGACATCGCGCGCGCACCTGGGCGCGTACGGAAAGCCAACGCGCAGCGCGGCGCGGTGAGCCTCGTGCCCACGCTTGGCGCCGGCCGCGGCGGGCTCGCGATCGTCGGTACGTTCTGAGCGAGGGCTCGCCGCGCCTGCTGACCACGTGCGGCGAGATAGCCCCCGTCGATCACGATGGGTACATCTCTGCAAAACAGCGGCGGAACGTGGCAACGCGGACGATGTTCGCGCGAGGCGTTGTAGTGTCGCGGCATGCGCTGTCTCGCGATCGCAGGCGTGCTGTTCGCAAACACCGCCGCGGCGCAATCACCGGGGGTCTACCAAGCCGCGCGGCCTGCCTATGCGCAACCCGAAACCGAACAGGTCTGGTACGGCTGGAAGATCGCGCTCAGCGATACGGTCGCGTGGGGCGCGATGCTCGGAGCGATCGCATGGGACGAGTCGACCGACAGTCCCGATGACGAGGACGTCAACATCGGTGCCGGGCTGCTCGTGCTCGGCGGCATGGCGTGGTTCGAATTCGGTGCGCCGTTGGTCCATCTTACCGAGCGCAATGTATCGGGCGCGGCGTTGAGCTTCGGCATGCGGTTCACGTTCCCGCTGGTCGGCGCGCTCGTGGGCCATGCGTTCGACGACCCGAACAAGCCCGATGATCCGATCGCCACACTCGGCATGGTCGCCGGTGCGTTGACCGCATCTGCCGCCGACATCCTGCTCGTCGCGAACACCCGGCGCCGAGCGCGAACCGTGTGGCCTCAGCTCGCCGTCGGGCCCGGCGGGTTTCAGCTCGGTGCGTCGGGCGCCTTCTGAACGGGCCCGATCACTGTTGGCCATCGCCAACAGTCGCATTCAGCGGCTGATGGATCGCCCCATCAAGATCGCTCAGTGCCGCACGGACTTCCGCCGGCACGTTCGTTGCTCCCCGCGCGGGGATGCTTCGCGGAATGACTTGCTTGCTGTTGGCCGGATGCACGCTGGGTGGCACCGGTCGCCCGGGTGAAGGCGATGACGACTCCGGCCATGTCGATGACACGGCCTGTGGCCAGGCGATGGCCGAGGCGCCCCTCGCGCCGGCGGGCTACGACTTCCACGACGCCCTCCAGGCGGCGACGAAGAACACGTGGGACGCCGTCACGCTGCCGCAGCCCGGCGACACGACCTATCCGGGCGGCCGCTACCGCACGTTGACGCCCGACTCAGCGGGCAACGCGCATCCCGGCTGCACGACCGCGGGCCTCATGTACACGCCGGCCTCGATTCCCGGCTTCAACTGCGCCGCGCGCCAGTTCGACTTCCCCGCCGGCTCGAGCGAGGACACCGCGAAACCGATCGTCATCCTCGTGCACGGCAACTCGGAGACGCCGACCGGCTGGATGAAGTTCGTGCATGCCGATCCGGCGTCGCTGATGTTCCCCGCCGATACGACGGCGCGCGATCAGCTCGCGGAGAAGCTGCCGAAGCTCGGCTTCCGCACGTACGGCATCGACCTGCGCACCGACAAGATCGACGACCCGAAGAGCCCCGAGGGTAAAGACATCGGCAACACGCCGAAGAACGCCGACCACGGTTGGACCGTTCCGCTGCTGCAGGAGATGATCAAGAAGCTCGCGATCGCGAATCCCGATCGCAAGATCTCGCTCGTCGGGTTTTCGCTCGGCGCCACGACGGTGCGCGATGCGATTCGCCGGCTGTGGGCCGAGAACCAAGACGGCAAGTGGGACATCAACATCATGTCCCGCCTCGACACGGTCGTCGCCGCATCGGGCGCGAACCACGGCGTCGTCAGCTTCTCGAAGCAGTGCGGCCTCAACCTGACGATGCGCGGCACGGTGACGTGCGAGATGGGCCAGCGCAACCAGTACACGCAGACTGCGTTCCACCGCGCGCTCAACGGGCCGTCGATCGACGGCATCGCGGAGTTCGGCGGCTGGTGGGAGACGCCGTGCGCGAACGGCGACTACGCGTTCGGCAAGCGGAAGGCGTGCGGCGACAACAAGGTCAAGTACACGACGATCACGATGCAAGATCTAATGAACGGCACGCAGCAGGACGAGTTCGTCTCCGAGCATGCGTCGCGGCTCTATCCGAAGGAGTGCGCGAACAACGTCCTGACCGGCCTCAACGATTTCGATACGAGCGGCTACTTCTACAACGGTTTCTTCCGCAACCACTACGGCGCTGTACGCAGCGAAGCGGGCCTCGCGAAGGTGATCGCGGCTCTGGAGAACATCTGATGCGCAACATCCTGATCACGACCCTTATCGCAATCCCCGCGCTCGCGGCCGCCGAGAAGAAGACCAAGCTCATCGAGATGCCGCCGGACCAGATGCGGCCGGCACCCAAGCCGGAGTACGCCCCTGCGAAGGAGGAAGAACCGACGCCGGCGAAGGCCGAGACGAAGGTCGCCACCGTCGACGAAGCGATCGCGTCGACCGAGCCCGCACCCGCGGCCGCAGTCACCGAGAAGGCACCCGAGCCGGTCGTCGAGAAGAAGAAGGACAAGTGGATCCAGCCGTACATCGCGATCGCCGGCGGCATGCGACTCGAGAGCCTGCACCAGCCCGACACCGTCGAGCGCGGTACGCAGAACCCGACCGTCGCGGTGTCTCGCATCGGCGTGCGCGGCGGCGTCGGCGAGCACATTTCGTTTGCGAGTGAGTTCGAAGCCGCGCTCGGTGGCCCGCTCGGCTACGGCGCGTCGGTGTGGGAAGGGCAGGCGGCGATCGCGATTCGCGATCAGTGGGTGAAGTACAAGCGCTCGGGCTTCGGCATCGCGGCCGGCCGCATCGCCGACCCGGCGAGCTTCGATTACACGTCGCGACACGTCGCGGACTTGTTGCTGACCGATCTCTACACGCGCGACCCGCTGCTCTACTCGGGCGCCGATCGCGGTAACGGCATCATCGGCGAGTATGACCTCGGCAAGCACGTCACGCTCGGCGCGACGTTCCACTCGACGAACCCGACCGGCATCACCGGTACGCTGATCATCGGCGGCAAGCTGCAGCCGTTCGATCGCCCGTTCTACTTGGCGTCGTCGGCGGTCGGTAACAACCAGAACAACCTGCCCGACCAGAACCTGCACATCTACTTCGGCTCGCCGTCGGTGCGCGTCAAGTTCGACAACTTCGAAGCGCAGAGCGAAGTGCAGATGTACACGCTCGATACGCAGCAGGCGATCATGGATGACCAGACGATCCGCGGCTACAACCTGCGGCTCGGCGCGAAGGCGTGGCTCGAGACGCCGCAAGGTCGGCTCACCGGCTTCGCGAACGTGTCGCGCAACCAGAACGAGATCCTCGATCCGGTCGACTCGAAGTATCGCCTCCCCGATCTGTTCCGCTCGTACACGGTGTCGGGCGGCGTCGACTACGACTACTACAAGAACAACGGCCTCGGCTTCCAGTACGCGATGGTCGACACGCGGGAGCCCGACATGCACACGCGGCTGCACTTCTTGAACCTCGCCGCGACGTACTGGATCGAGGACTCGCTCGCCGTCGCGCTGCGCGGCGCGGTCTATGCCCAGCAGATCAGCGGCGAGATGATGACGACGGGCAGCCGCTCGCTGTTTCTGACCGCAAAGCTGCTGCTCAACTGAGCTACACTGGAGGCGATGGCGAATGCGCTCGAGAACGCATTACAGAAGGCGCTATCCGTCCGGCTGAATCTCCAGATCAGTCTGTCGCAGCTGCCGATCATCGAGGAGTGGATGGATATCCACCTCGATCGTTGGCTCGAGCACAATCCAACGCCGCCCGACATGCCCGACGGCGAGGGCGTGAGCTACCTCGCCATGCTCGGCAGCGACCTGCGCCGGATCTGGTGGGGCGCGTGGGGCGATCCGCGCGGCTTCGTGCCGCGCATGGCCGACTACTTCAAGCTGTGCAACATCGCGAAGAGCGACGCGCAGCTGCTCGACGGAGTCGGCGAACAGCTCGAGCCCAAGCTCGTCGGCTCGTGGATCGGCGTCTGGGGCGGCAAGGTCACGACCGGCTGGCACTTCTGGGATCCGCAACCGTGGTCGAAGGTCGAAGCGATGTTCGGCACGCACGAGGCGAAGTACAAGCTGAAGAAGTTCGTCGAGACACAGCAGATCGAGCGCATCGAGCGGTTCACGCAGTCGATCGGCGACTCGCCGTTCTCCGAGATCGAGCTCGCGATTCCCGGTGAGACCATCGACGCGCAAGTCGAGACGCTGTCGCAGGCGTTCGCCGATTTCACGGGCAGCGCGCTGTCGCCCACGCTCGTCGAACGGTTTCGTTCCGTCGCGGTGCCGCAATTCGGCCTCGCGATCCGCATTCGCGGCGGTCAGATCGTGCGCGTCGGCGCGCTCGCGCCCGGCATGGCGCTCGATTGGATCGTCGGCATCTGCAGCGAAGCGAAGATCGGTGTCGACGAGAAGCTGCCCAAGCTCGTCGGTGCGCTCGGCGAAGGCATCGCTCGCGTCGAGTACGGCCGCGCCGGCGAGCGCGCAGGCGTCGACGTCTATCTCGAGCCCGGCGAGCCCGCGGCCGCGCGCGCGACGCCGGTGATCAGCGAAGCGAACTAGTGCCGCGCGCGGACTACTTGCTCGCGAGCGACGACGCGCTGATCCAGCAGTGCGAGGTTGATCGCTATCGCGCGTCGGGACCCGGCGGTCAGCATCGCAACAAGACCGAGAGCGCGGTGCGATTACGGCACAAGCTGACCGGCATCTCGGCGATCGGTGAAGACAGCCGTTCGCAGTCCGAGAACAAGCTGCACGCGGTGCGCAGGCTACGTGCAGCTCTCGCGCTCGAGGTCCGCGAACCCAGCGCCGGCGTGTCGCCGCGTCTCGCCGCATTCGTTGCTGCGGGCACGGCGCCACTCGGCGCGAAGACGCGGCTCACCGGCGGATTCTGGACCGCGATCGGCGAGCTGCTCGATCTGCTCGTCGCGAACCAGCTCGAAGTCGGCACCACCGCGCAGCAGCTCGGCATCACGACCGGCGCTCTCTCCAAGCTGCTGCTCCACGACGACCACGTCGCGCGCGCGTTCAACGACCTGCGCCGCGCGAAGGGCATGCGGCCGCTGCGCTGACGCCACCGGATCGCTAGCGCAGCTCGCGCAGGATTTTCGGAGGCAGGATCGCGCGCAGCTTCATGCCGCCCGGCACCGCGCTGCCTTCGAGCCACACGATGCCGCCCTTCTTGAGCTCGAGCGCTTCGCCATGCCGCGGGTCGCCGAATGCGAGCCACGCCACCAGCTCCGACAGCCACGGCTCGTGGCCGACCACGGCCGTCGCCTGACGCTTCTCCTGCGGTCCGCTCGCCTCCGCGATCAGTGCGAACAGCTCCGGCCGAGGTTTGTCGCATAGCAGATCGGTCACGATAGTCTGACCCTCCGAGAGCGGCGCGAGCAGCTCCGCGGTCGACAGCGCGCGCTGCCATGGGCTCGTCAGCACGCGATCGAATCGCCAGCCGAGCTCGCGCACGCCCTGCACGACGCGCTTGAACTTGCGCACGCCGTCGGACGTCAGCTTGCGCGCTGCATCGTCCTGACCGGGCTCTGCGTCTTCGGCAATTGCGTGGCGAATCACGAGAACGTCCATGAGCGTGACTCTACCCGGTCGCGTTGACAGCGCGAGCGATCGCGTGCGAAAGCGACGACATGATTCGCAACCTGAGCCTCGTAATCGTGCTTGCCGCCGCTGGATGCGGGGGCAAGAAGTCCGCTCCCGCTACCACGTCGACCACGACGCAGACGGCCGAGGGCGGCGAGGGGCACAAAGATCATCACGCCGGCATGCCCGCCGAGATGACGAAGTTCCACGACGTGCTCGCGCCGCGCTGGCACGCCGAGAAGGGACCGCAACGCATGAAGGAGACGTGCGATGCGCTGCCGACGTTCAAGACCGACGCCGACGCGATCGCCAAGGCGACGCCGCCGGAGAAGGCGAACGCCGATACGTGGACCGCGAGCACGCGCGCGCTCGTCGATTCAGTCGCCGGCCTCGAGCCAGCATGCAAGGCGAACGACAGCGCGAAGTTCGAAGCGGCCTTTCACAAGCTGCACGAGAGCTTTCACGGGCTGATGGCGGCAGCCGGCATGGAGAAGCACGAAGGCAAAGCCGGCGAGCACGAGCACAAGATGTAGCTCGCACCGGCGGCACACGCGCGACAGGTCGCCGCCGGTACAGACAGGCGCGGCCGCGTGCCTGGGACAGAGCCGGTTTGCCGCGCTGCCGTGGTAGACCGACGGCATGGCCAAAGATCTGTTGTGGAAGGTCGGCGAGGAGTATCGAGGCTCGCCGCTCGATCCGGCGGATTGCGATCCGGATCCGTTCGTCGAGGTCCGGCGCTGGCTCGCACTCGCGATCGGCGGCGGCATCCCGAACGCCAACGCGATGACGCTCGCGACCATCGACGAGCGCGATCGCGCGGCCGCTCGCATCGTGCTGCTCAAGGAGCTCGATCCGCGCGGCTTCGTGTTCTACACGAGCTACGACAGCCGCAAGGCACGCGACATCACGGCGCACCCGTCCGCCGCACTGATCCTGTACTGGGAACCGCTCGCACGTCAGATCCGCGTCGAAGGCAGCGTCGAGAAAATCAGCGGCGCCGACTCCGACGCGTACTTCGC
>DATDCH010000014.1:0-21283 GCA_036524455.1 Kofleriaceae bacterium
GAGCGTCGGCATGAGCAGCGACGCTTCGCGCGACACGACAGCGTAGCGGCCCGGGTTGGGCGCCTCGTTGGGATCGCCATTGAACTCGTACTTCGTGCACTCGCCGCCGGGCTGGCGCGTGCACAGCGCGCGGAACGGATACGAGTTAGGCGCGTACAGGCCACCCGCGAGCCGCAAGTTCGGTACGGCGCCGAGCTCTGCCGTTATCGCGAGCACCGGAATCGGCTGAAACCCGCCGACGCCGAACGCCGCCGTCGACGCATCTTCGACGAGCGGATACGGCTGGCCCTCGTATGGCAAGTCAATGTTCGGCACGTCGTCGTAGGTGCCGCGCCGCTGGAACGTCATCGCGTAGTCGATGATCGCCATCGATAGCGTGATCGTCGTGCCGTGTGTCTTCGCGAGCCCGGCGGGATTGACCGCAATCGCCTCGCCGGTGTCGGCCGATGCGACCGCCGCGCCTGCGCGCGACGTCGAGATCGAGCCGGAGCCCGGAAGGTACAACCCGCCTGCATCGGCCGAGCCTCCAGCGCAAACCACAGCGATACCGATAACCGTTGCCCGCTTGATCATCGTGCCGACGTTACCGCGCAATGCTTGGCGCGATCCTGCGTGCACGCGCAAGAATCGCAGGCGCCCGACCGGTCGCCTCAGCTCGCGAGCTCGTTCCAGTCGGCGTCGGTGATCGCGTATTCGTGCTCGGCTTGCGCCTTTGCTTCGGCGAGCGTCATGTGCCAGGTGTCGAAGATGCACTTGGCCTGCTTGTTCATCCGCATGAGGTAGTAGCCGCCGACGGCCTCGCGAACCTCGACGTGAGCCGGAGCATCGGTCTCACGCGCAAGATCTTCGCCCTGCATGTACGACAGGACGTTCATCGCGTTGTTGACCTTGCGAACGGTGGCGCGCCAGTACCTGCTCACGGCTACCTTGTACTGGAAAGCGCCGAGTTTCGCGATCCCGTGAAATCCGCGACATCGATGTCGCGCCTCACGCCATCGTATCCGGCCAATCCCGGCATTCCGCGGCTCCCGACCACGGCACATCCATTGAACTAGCGGCCCGCCATGAAGCGGCTCCTCCTACTCGCGGTTCTCGCCAGTTGTGCAACGGACGACGACGGCGGCACCGACGACACGGCGATGGACCCAGACCCGGTGACGTGTCCGGACGCGCCATTCGAACACTGTATCGTCCACGACAACGGCTGGACCGTGTGGTGTGAGAACGGGGTCGTGTTTGCGAACGACATGACCGCAAACTCGTACTGCTTCCCGAATTCGCACGACGTCGCGTGCACGACGGGTGGTCGCTCGATCTCGCAGCAGCACATGTGCGCGACCTCCTGTGCCACGACCCAGAGCCGCTACTTCGACTACTTCGGCGACTACAGCAATTTCGATTTCGCGACGCTCTGCACGCAGTGATCGGTCGTCGAGCGTCACGGCGCCGGTTGCAGCTCGGCGTGCTTACAGAGCATGCCGCACGCGCTATCGCCCCACCGTTCGATGTACGTCGCCGTCCAACGCCCTTGCACCAGCGTTGCGCCGTCGCTTCGATTGACGACAAACGTGTAGATGTCGCCGTCGACGAAGAGGTGCGAGTCCTCCTCGGTTTCAGCGATGAGCTCGAACGGCGTGCTCGCCCAGATCGTGACCTGGGCCTTGAGCTCGTTGTTCTGGAGCGTGACGCCGTGGCCGTAACCGCCGGTGGGCACTGGAACCGACGGAAGCGGGCCATCGACGCAGCGCTCGTTGCGGCACACGCGTGCGCTACCACCCATGAGCTGTGAGGCATCGCCAAACGTGAGCGTCATCGATGCATTCGGTCCGCAACCGAGCGGTGCGACGTCACCACACTGGTTGACATGGGCGTCCGCTACACCGGGCGTCGGCATCGAGTTTTCGCAAGCGACTAGCAACGACAAGACACACGCGGACCACGCAGATCGTCGCGTCGCGCTGAAAAGTCGTTTCACCTTCGCCACGGCCTTGCTGATAGCAATATCGTGGCCACCGTTTTTCCGCTGTGAGCCGGCCTACGCTCTCAGCGGCGCTCGATCACTCGAGCTTCTCGAGATTGATCGAGCCGATGTCGTACTCCTGACCGTTCTCGAGCGTCGTGCAGCACTCCTCGAGGCCCCACGATGACACGAACCACGTGCGCTTCGGCTTCACCGCAAAGCCGTACGAACCGACGGGTACGCCGGCGATCTTGAACGTGCCGTCCTTGGCCGTCACACCGGTGAACGCGACCGACGATCCGGTGCACGGCGTCTTCTCGAACATGATCATCGACGCTGGGCTCGTGCAGATCTCGACCGCGGCGCCCGCGATCGGTTTGCCCTTCATGACGACCTTACCGGTCACCGTGCCGCGCGCAGCATCCGTGAGCGTGGGCAGCGTGGGCCCGTTGCCGACCACTGCGATCGTTTCGATCTTGCCGGTGATACCGGCGACGGTGCCTGGCGTCCATTGCTGGACGAGCTTGCCGTCGCCGTCGAGGATCACGACGCCGTTATCCGTGCGCAGCCACGTTCGGCCCGAGCCGTCGACAGCCATCACGTCAGCCTGGCGCACCTTCGCGCCTGTCTTCTTGAGCGCGAGCCGGCGAAGGTCACCGGCAGGTGGACGAATCGCGACGTCGTCCATGCCGCTGCTCGTCGCCATGCGGCCATCCGCGCTGATCGCGATCTCGTCGGGTGTCAGGATGCTGCTGCTGCCCTTGATCCGCACCTTCTGCCACGCATCACCCTCGTACACGAACACGCCTTCGATGCTGCTCGTGTAGACCTCGCCTGAAGGTGCCGCGACGATCGTCCTGAAGTACGGCTTCTTCGTTCCGGCGAATTTGCTGTCGAGCTTCGTCCAGCTCTTGCCGTCGAAGCGCCACAGATGATCGGTGGTCGCAACCCAGACGCGACCCGCGCGATCGACGGCGATATCGTTCATCAGCTGGCCTTCGAACGTCGACTTCGGTACCTCCGTCCACGCCTTGCGATCCCACCGAAACGCGGTCTCGTGATCGAGCGTCCACAACGTGCCGTCGGGCGCGATCGCGAGATGGCGATGGTAGGTCGACCGCCCGGCCTCGGGCAGACTCGTGACCTTGTCGCCCGCGATCGACCACGCACCACCAATGGCGGCCGCGTACACGACGCCGCGGTGATCGACGACGATGTCGTTGATCGGATACTTGTGCTCGAGCAGCGTCTTCGCCTTGCCACCGTCGACGCGAACCAGCCCGGTGCCCGACACGCCGAGGTACGCGGTGCCGGCAGCACCTGGTTTCGGCGCCGCTGCACTCGGTTCGTTCGTCGGCTCGGCGACCGCAGGTTCGGGCGCGGGCGCCTCGGCCGTCGCGGTTGCGACTGCAGGTGCCGACGGCGGCGCCGTCGTCGCCTTCGGCGCTGGCTTCGCGGTCGATCCAGGATCGCGCGCTTCATCTTTCTTGCACGCAGGCAGCGTCGCCAATAAACACGCGAGCAGCGCCGTTCTCGTCAGTCTCATGGTGCTACGAGCCATCACGAGCGTATGAGTCGCATGTGGATCATGCGATTGGGCGCGTTGCCGGGCCTAGCGTGTGATTCTTCTCAACAATCCGCCGTGTCACATGCGCTAACCGGATCGCTGCGAGGACGTTACTCGCGTTCGAATCGGAACGGGATGAGCAGCGACACGGGCGGATCATGTGGCTTGGGAAACTTGATCTCGCGAATCTGCGCGATCAAACAGGTCTGGATCCCCTCGCTGAGGCCGTCTGCGGTCGCCGTCGTGACGCGACCGTTCGCATCGATCTTGATCTGCAGGGTCACCGTACCGCTCAGCGACGGATTGTCTTGGAGCGCGACCTCGTAGCAGCGATTCATTTGCGCGGAGCGTGCGCGCACGGCCTGCTGAAGTGCTTCGGCGTCGGCGCCTTCAGCAGGCGGACTTGTTGGCTTGGGCTGCTTCGCGGTCGCCACTCGCGCATCCGAAGTCGGCGTGCGAAGTCCTGCGTCGGTCGGAGCCGATGGCGTCGCGGTCGTCGGTGCGAGTCGCGCATCGGCTGCCGGCGCGAGTCGCGCATCGCTCGCGGGCGTTCGCGCATCGCTCGCGGGCGTTCGCGCATCCGTCTCCACGGGGGCTCGAGCATCCGCGGTCTGTGGCCGGGGCGTGGCGTCCGCTGCAGCCGATGGCGAAGCGGTCGGCGGGTTTCGCGGATCCACGCCTGCTGGTTGCGCCGCGCCCGTCGAGCTGGATGGCGTCGAGCTGGGTTGGGTTGGCTTTGCATGCGAGGGCGGCGCGGGCGGCGCGGCACTCTCCTCGTCGGGCGCGGCTGCGGTGACGGCGGCATCGCCCTCGACCGGCGTCGAGCTGTCTGCCTGAAAGAAGTAGACCGCGCCCGCCGCACCCGCGCCCAGCGCGAGCACACCGAGCAGCACGGACGCCGGCCGCATCGATCGTTTGCGAGCGCCCGTCGGCAGAGGTAGCGACACCGGCGCCGTCGTCAGCGTGGGCGCGGAACCCATGGCCTGCTTGTCGACGAGCGCAAACGCGGCGGCGACCTCGCGCATCGACTTCGGTCGCGCCGCGGGCTCTTTCTCGAGCAGCTGCGCGATCAATTGCTCGAGCGCTGCCGGTACGGCTGGCGCGAGCGAGCTCGCCTTGGGCGGCTCCTCGTTGAGATGCTTGCCGCACGCCTCGGCGATCGTCGTAGCGACGAACGGAACGCGACCGCACGTCATCTCGAACGCAACACAGCCGAGCGAGTACAGATCCGCGCGCCAATCCACCTTGGACGTATCGCCCCACTGTTCGGGCGCCATATACGCGGGCGTGCCCATCGTGCCCATCGTGCGCGGCGACGCGCCGGCGAGCGTGCCGGTCAGCTTCGCGATGCCGAAGTCGAGGACCTTGACCCGTTCGCCGAGCTCGCGATCCGGAACGAGAAAAATGTTGTCGGGCTTGAGGTCGCGATGCGTGATCCCAGCCGTGTGCGTCGCATCGAGCACGCTCGCGATCTGCCGGCCAATCTCGCCGATCTCGCCGAATCGCAGGCTGCCCCGCTTGAGCCGTTGCGACAGCGTCTCGCCCTCGAGGTACTCCATGATCAGATACGCCTGACCCGCGTGCGTACCGACGTCGAAGATCTTCACGATGCCGGCATGCTGAATGCGGCTGACGGCGCGCGCTTCGTTGAAGAACCGCTGCACGTGCTCCGTGTCCTGCGAGATCGCGGCGCCCAGCAACTTGATGGCGACATGCGTGCCGATGTTTTGCTGCTCGGCGAGCCACACCTCGCCCATTCCGCCGACGCCGACGCGCTTGGTGACCTTGAAGTTTCCGATGGTCTCGCCGATCACGTGCGCACGATGGTATCACCCAGCGCAGGCGCAGCCTTCCACCCGAGCCGCGGTCGTCGCTAACGATGTGGAGCGTGCCCGCACGCCACGCGCTATGATGCGCGAGTGAAGGAGCGTGGAGCGAGCTGGTTGTCGCGGATCAGCGGCGCGATCCTAGGTGGCGGCGGCACCTACGCGCTGTTGCGCCTGACCGGGGCGTGGGGCCTCGACCACGCGGTCGTGATCGCGATCGCCGCAGGTATGGCCGTGGCGGGGTTTGTCCTCGGCGCCGTCGTGTGGCGCGCCGTCATCGATCTCGCGTGATCGAAGAGCACTCAAACTGAAACAACTGACCCGCACGAAATCGCGTTAGCCTCCTGCTTGTGATGAAGCAGCTCGTCGCGTTAGCCGTCGTGCTCGGTGTGTCGTGGTCGCGCCCCGTGGCTGCCGAGACGCAGCAGATTCGGATCGCCACACTCGCTCCGACGGGAAGTCCGTGGATGGACATCCTCGAACGTGCCGCCGCCGAGATCACCGAAGCGACGGAGCAACGGATCAAGATCAAGTACTACACCGGCGGTCAGCAGGGCGACGAGCGCGACTACATCCGCAAGATCAAGATGGGGCAGCTCGATGGCGCGGCGGTGACCGCTGCCGGGCTTGCGATGATCGAGCCGTCGATCTTGGTGCTCTCGCTGCCGCTGCTGTTCACGTCGCAAGAAGAGGTCGATTACGTCGCGACGAAGATGTGGCCCTATTTTCAGAAGAAGTTCGAAAAGAAGGGCTTTCGACTCGCAGAGCGCGGCGAGCTCGGATGGATCTACTTCTTCTCGAAGTCGAAGGTGACGTCGATCGCCGAGCTGCGGAAGCAGAAGCTGTGGACCTTGGGCGACGATCAGATCGGCGGCACGATTCTGGACAAGCTGAAGCTCAACGGCGTTCCTCTCGGCGTTCCCGAGGTCGATGGAGCGCTGACCTCGGGGAAGATCAACGCGTGTTTCAGCTCACCGCTCGGGGCGATCGCGCTGCAGTGGTACACGAAGGTCAAGTTCATGAGCTCGACGCCGATGCTGTTCGCGATCGGCGCGACCGTGATGTCGCTCGAAGCCGTGAAGAAGGTCTCGACCGCAGACCAGAAGACGATCGAGGCGATCGCGAAGCGGAGCCAGAAGAAGGCGCGCACCGTGATTCGCCGAGCCAACGAAGATGCGCGCAAGACGCTCCTTCGCAAGGGCATCACGGTTGTCGACGTGCCGAAGGAAATGATCGACGAGCTCAGCGGTGTCGCCGCCGAGGTTCAGAGCGAGCTGATCGGCAAGGTGTATTCGAAGGAAGAGCTAGACATGGTCGTCAAGTATCGCGACGAGTACCGCGCGAAACACGCGAAGCCGGCTGCGAAGTAGAGCCGTGCGTGTCGCGCAGCAACGCGCGCGCCGCCGAGGCGGCTAAGCTAATTAATTACGCAGTGACCTGAAGCCGGCGCGAAGCTCTCCGGTGAAGAGTTGCGGTTGCTCCCACGCCGCAAAGTGACCGCCTGCCTCGACGCGGTTGTAGTGGATGAGGTTGTGATACGCGCGCTCGGTCCAGCTCCGCGGGGCTTCGTACATCTCGCCGGGAAACACGCTCACAGCAGCGGGGATCGAGACGTTGACGGCGTCCAAGAAGCCGAACTTGTTTTCCCAGTAAATGCGACCCGAAGAAATCCCGGTGTTCGTCAACCAGAACAGCGTGGTGTTGTCGAGGATGTCGTCGATCGTGAGGTCTCCGGCGGGGTGTCCATCGACCGTGCGGCGGAGTACCGCCGACGTGAACGCCGCCGCGGGCTGCGCGAATCCGTCGCCGTGGTCGAGCAACCAGGCTGCAAGGCCGATCGGGGAATCCGCGATGCCGTAGAGCGTCTGTGGGCGCGTCGCCATTTCGATCGCATAGCCGAGGCCCGTCTTGAGGAGATGTTGCGCCTCCTCGTAAGCGCGCTTTTCGTCGGCGGAGAGACCGGATGGAGGAGGCTGGCCGGACTGGAGCGCTTTGAGAATGTCAGGCGGAACGGTGCGAGGCAGGCTGGTGTGCATGCCGAGCAACTCGGGCGGCGCCTGTTCCGCCATCAGGTCGGTGATGAGAGCACCCCAATCGCCGCCTTGTGCGACGAACTTCGTGTAGCCGAGGCGCTTCATCAGCGTGACCCACGCACGTGCGATGCGTGGAGGATCCCAGCCGGCCGAGGTTGGCTTGCCGGAAAACCCGTACCCCGGCATCGATGGAATCACCAGATGGAACGCGTCCGCTGCGGTCCCGCCGTGCGCGGTCGGATTCGTTAGCGGCTCGATGATCTTGAGCTGCTCGATCGGCGAACCAGGCCAGCCGTGCGTGACGATCAGCGGCAACGCGTTGTCGTGCTGCGAGCGAACGTGGATGAAATGAATGTCGAGCCCATCGATCTCGGTGATGAACTGCGGGAGGGCGTTCAGCTTCGTCTCGACTTTGCGCCAGTCGTAATCGGTTCCCCAATAGCGTGCGAGCTCCCGCATCGTGTCGAGCTTCACGCCCTGCGAGTTATCCGCAACCGTCTCGCGTTCAGGCCACCTGGTTGCGTTGATGCGCCGGCGCAACTCGGTGAGCTCCGCTTCCGGAACGCTCACTTGAAACGGACGAATGGCGGTCTTATCAGTGCCCTTCGTCTTTGCAGTCGTAGTGGACATCTGCTTCTCCTGAGGTTGAAGTCGCGCGTCGGAGCGACATGTCCGCAGCTCGCGCATCAGATCGGTGCCGATGCAGAAGTGGTCGAGGGCGCACTACGTACGTGCCCCCCGACGCGTCGTCGGCGCGGACGGTCGGCCGCGCAGACTATCGGATTCCTTTCGCGCGTCGTGCATGCCATGGGTCGAGTGCAACTGACCGGCCACGCGCGTCACGCGCACCGAGGCAGAACATCCAGGAGACTGTCGAGACCGCGGGAAGCGCAGCTATGTACAGTCTCGGTATTGACGCGCGTCCGTCCCGAATACGTAGCGCTCGCCGCCGAACTCGCATTCTTGCGCGAGGCTTTCGCGCTGCCATGCACGCAGACGCATCGCGCGGAGGTCTCCGCGACACTCGGTTCGTTCGAGTGCATCGATCGCTATTACGACACCGAAGCACTCGCGGCGGCTCGCCGCGCTTTGGCCGATGAAGTCGTGAACGTCGTCGCCGGCTCGCAGCCCGCGCGCGATCTGCCACCGGAGCTCGTCGATCGCCTCGCCACGTTGCATCGAGTCTTCGCCGCGCACCACGCAGTCGCCGGCGTCGCCGCACACCTCGCGCGCTTCGTCGAGATCACCGAGCGTGCGCGCACGACGCTCTCTCCGCGCGACTACATCGCCGCCGTCGAAGAGGAAGGGCGGCTCACCGCGGAGATGGTGCTGCTCCTGTTCGACGGCGATCCGCCGTCACCGTTTGCCGACTTCTTCACGCGGCTCGGCGTGGTCGGCAATCTCGTCGACAAGCTGTGCGACGTGCGCGCGGACTTCGCGGCCGGCGAGCTCGCACTGCGACCAAGTGCCGCGCTCTACCTTCGGCTCGCGACCGCGTTTGTTCGCCACGCGTCGATACTGTTCGTCCAGTTTCCGCGCCGGTGGACGCTGCTCGCGTGGGGGGCGCGCTACTTCGGTCCGCTCGTTCCCACGCTGCGTGCACGCTCGTCATCGATCAGACCGTGAGCGTGCGGCGATTGAAGTAGTAGACTGACGCACGGAGCGAACGGTGGGGCACAACATCACCGCGATCATCGTCGCCGACGGCTACAACGCGGAGGTCGCGCGAACCCTCGATCTGGTCGCGGTTCCGCTCGCGTCGCCTCTAACGCTGTTTCATATCGACCACTACTACACGGCCTATTGGCAGGCGGTCCGAGCCTGTACTGACCTGCTCGATGTTCCGCCCGAGTTCCCCGGCGTGTTCCCGCGGGAAGGCGTCGTCGTGCAACTCGTCTCGGAATTGACCGGCGATCTGGCTGCGCGGTTTGCGCTCATCCAGACCGAGTATTTCGGTGGCATCGGCAACCAGTGGGCGTGCGCATTCACTGGAGAACGCCGCGAGACGGGCGCGAGCACGTCGATCAATGCCGCGCTGCGGGTGCTCGGCGTCGTTCGACAACCAGACCAGGATGAATTCGACACCGTCGGGCTTGGCGCGCACCGGGCGTCACCGGACTACCTCGAGCGCTACGTCGAGCTGTGCGACGAGCTCGGCGTCTGAGCCACGCGCTTGCGATCTCAATTCGACGTTCGCTGCGCGGAGCGGCCGTGCAGCGCGAGCTGCGTCGCGAGATCGTCGAACGTTTCGCAGGGCAGCGCGAAGTACGACGGCTCACGAGGCGTGCGGGTTCGCTGGTTCTCGTTCGCGGCGAGAAGCAGGTACCAGGCCTTCGTGATCGGTTTCGTGCTCATGCTTGTAAGAGGCACCTGCGGCGGCGATGTCGCGAGAAATTTTGGTGTGCTCGGATCGCGGCGGAGCACCTACATCTTGCGTCGCGACGGATTAGCGAGATCCGTCGTCGTGGCGCGGTCCTGCAATGCGCTTTTGCCTACGCCAGAGCGCCGCAAGTAGCGGCGTCAGTGCGAGCGTCGCGAGGATGCGGAGCGGCATCGTTGCCTTCGCCGCGACCCAGCCAGCACCGATCACGCCGAGTACGCCGCTGGCCGACGACGGTGCGATGCCCATCCCGATTGCGACCGAGAACCCGACGATCGCGAGCAGCGACAACACGAGGTACGTGTAAATCGCAATGCGCCCGTACTCGGCGAAGTGCGCCTGCAACCGCAGTTTCAGTTTCGGCTTCGGCGCGGGGGCGGCGACGTCGTTCGTCACCTCCGCGATGTAGCACGAGCGAGGCGGGAGCGCGCGCGTCGGCGAATCACGTCGAATCATGGCGAGACTGCGGTTCTGATACCATTTGCTCCGGGCGGACGTGCTGAAGAATCCTGTCTCGGGGGATTTCGAGGGCACCGCGCGCTTCGAGCTCGTGCGGTGTCTCGGTGCAGGCGGCATGGGCACGGTGTACGAAGCGCGAGATCACGAGCGCAACACGGTGATCGCGCTCAAGACGTTGCACGCGATGAGTGCGGACGCGCTGCTCAGCTTCAAGAACGAGTTTCGCGAGTTCCAGGATCTGCAGCATCCGAATCTGATCGCGCTCGGCGAGCTGTTTGCCGAGGGGAGCGACTGGTTCTTCACGATGGAGCTCGTCGATGGACTGCACTTTCTCGAGTGGGTGCGCCCGCACGGCGAGCTCGACGAGGGGCGACTCCGCGACGCGTTGCTTCAGCTGGTCGAGGGACTGCGTGCGCTGCACGAGGCGCAGAAGGTGCACCGCGATATCAAGCCGTCGAACGTGCTGGTGTCGCGCGAAGGTCGCGTGAAGCTCGTCGATTTCGGCCTCGCGACCGGTGTGGCCGATCGCGAGCATCGCAGCGAGGTCGATATCGTCGGCACGGTCGAGTACATGGCGCCCGAGCAAGCCGCCGGTCGCCAGGTGGGTCCGCCGGCCGACTGGTACTCGATGGGCGTCATCTTGTTCGAGGCGTTGACCGGCGAGGTCCCGATCACGGGCGCGCCGATGGAAGTCTTGATGAACAAGCAGAAGGTCGATGGGCCGCGCCCGCGCACGCGCAACGCGAATGTGCCTGTCGATCTCGATGCGCTGTGCGGCGACCTGTTGCGGTTTCATCCGGCTGCGCGCCCGAGCGGCGACCAGATTCTCGAGCGGCTCGGCAGCCGGCCCGTGTCTCGGCCGGGTGCGCCGTCGCTCGCGTCGTTCTCGACGAGCGCGCAGTTCGTCGGGCGCGCACGCGAGCTCGAGTTGCTTCGCGAACGTTACGAAGCATCGCGGCGCGAAGCACAGATCGTGCTCGCATACGGCGAGTCCGGTCTCGGCAAGAGCTCGCTCGTGCGCCATTTTACCGAGCAGCTGAAGGCCGAGGATCCCGACGTCGTCGTGCTCGCCGGCACGTGCTACGAGCGCGAGTCGGTTCCGTTCAAGGCAGTCGACGGTGTGGTCGATTCGCTGAGCGACTACATGCGGCGGCTGCCGAAGGCGAAGGCGGCGGCGCTGTTGCCGCGCAAGGCGTCGCTGCTGGCAGAGGTGTTCCCGGTGCTCCAGCGCGTCGAGGCCGTGGCCGAAGCGCCGCACGCCGCGCACGACGTACTCGATCCACAGGAGTTGCGGAATCGGCTGTTCTTCGCCGTGCGCGAGCTGTTACAGCGACTCACCGATCACCATCCGGTCGTGCTCGTCGTCGACGACTTGCAATGGGCCGACGCCGACTCGCTCGCACTGCTCGGCGAGGTCATGCGACTTCCCGAGGCTCCACCGCTGTTGCTCGTCGCGACCGTGCGCTGCGACGACGCCGACGCAGTTGCCAACCACCGAGCGACGCTCGAGCGACACCTGCGCGGTCCAATCACGGAGCTGCTCCTGCAGCGCATGTCGCTCGATGAGGGCCGCCAGCTCGCCGAGCTGCTCGTGCGTCGAGCGCAAGACAAGATCACGCTCGACGCCAAAGCGATCGCACAGGAAGCCGGCGGTCATCCGCTGTTCATCGATGAGCTGATTCGCCACGCCTATGCGGTCGGCAACCAGAAGCCGGGCGCGCTGCAGCTCGAGGAAGCGTTATGGGCGCGCATCAGCCAGCTCGACGAGAGCCCGCGCCACGTGCTCGAGCTGTTGTCGCTTGCAGCCGGTCGGTTGGTGCAGCAGACCGCGGCGCAGGCGGTCGCGATGCCGTTCGGCGAGTTCGCGAAGCACGTGGCGCTGCTGCGCGTCGCGCATCTCGTACGCACGAGCGGCATGCGCGGCTCGGATACCGTCGAGCCGTATCACGATCGCGTGCGCCGCGCGGTGCTCGCACATCTGCCGGCGAGCAGCTTGCCCGTGCATCATCGGCGGCTCGCACTCGCACACGAGACGACCGGGCACTACGACGCCGAGGCGTTGGCGGTGCACTGGCGAGAGGCCAGCGATCACGACAAGGCCGCGCACTACGCCCAGCTCGCGGCGCAGAAGGCGGCGAAGGCGCTGGCGTTCGATCGTGCGGCGCGGTTCTACGAGCAATGTCTTTCGCTCGGGCGCGGCTCGCGCGAGATCCGCGTGCGGTTCGCCGAGGCGCTGGCGAACGCGGGACGCGGCGGCGAGGCCGGCGACCAGTATTTGCTTGCGGCGGAAGGTGCGAACGCGAACGAATCGATCGACCTGCGCCGGCGCGCGGCCGAGCAGCTGCTGCGCTCGGGTCACATCGACGAAGGTCTCGCCGCCATCGAGGACGTGTGCGAGCCCGTTGGTCTCAAGCTGCAGACCACGCCGAAGGGCGCGCTAGCGTCGCTGCTGTTTCGGCGCGCGCTCGTGCGTGCACGCGGCCTCGGCTTTCGCGAGCGCGACGAAAATGATCTATCGGCGAGCGAGCTGCAGAAGATCGACATCTGCTGGTCGGTGTCGGCCGGGCTCGGCGTCGTCGATACGATCCGAGGCTCGGATTTTCAGGCACGCCAGCTGTTGCTCGCGTTGCGCGCCGGCGAGCCGTATCGCGTGGTGCGCGCGCTCGCGATGGAGATCGCGTACGCGGCGGTCGGCGGCGAGGCCACGCGCAAGCGCACCGACAAGCTGCTGAAGACGGCGGAGGCACTCGCGAGCCGCATCGATCGGCCACACGCGGTCGGGCTGACGAGATGGGCCGCAGGCACCGCCGCATTTCTGCAAGGTCGCTGGAGCGACGGCTTCGCGCTCAGCTGCGAGGCCGAAACGATCTTGCGCGACCACTGCACAGGCGTGAGCTGGGAGCTCGACACCGCGCGCTTCATGGCGTTGTTTTCGAGTTTCTACCGCGGCGATGTGCGCGAGCTGAAGCGTCGCGTGCCGGCGCTTCGCCTGGAATCCGAAGCACGCGGTGATCTGTACGCGGTCACAAATCTGAGGACAGCGTTCACGCCATTTCTCGCGCTGGTCGACGACGATCCCGCACGCTCGCGCGCCGAAGCCGAGGACGCGATCGCGCGCTGGTCGCGGCAGGGCTTTCACGTCCAGCACTGCAACGCGATGTTCGCGCAGGTGCAAGCCGCGCTTTACGTCGGTGCCGGCGCCGAAGCACGCACGCGAATCGAAGCCGACTGGTCGAAGCTCGAACGCGCGATGCTGCTGCGCGTGCAACAGATCCGAGTGCGCGCGACACACTTCCGCGCGTGCGCACGCGTCGCGGTCGGCGATGCGGCCGCCGCACTCGATGATGCGCGTCGCTTGGAACGCGAAGGTGTGCGATGGGCGCGAGCACTTGCGTTGCTCGTGCGCGCGTCGATCGAACACGCCGACGGCGCGGTCGCGACCTTGCGTAAGGCAATCTCGGAGCTCGATGCCTGCGAGCTCGGTCTTTACGCGGATGCAGCCCGGCGCCGACTGGCGGTCGCCGAAGCCGGCAACTCGGCTAGCCCGACCGTCCGGGATGCGGACGTTGCACTAACTGCGCGCGGCATCCGGAACCCGGAGCGCATGACCGCGATGTTGGCACCCGAGACACAAGTCGCCGAATCGCGTCACTAACGTGGCTTTGCGACACACGGTTTGCGGCGACACCCCCAGCCAGGGCCCACGGGTGCCAGGTATTCAGCGCGTAGATTCGGTAGGGCTGATCGCACGAGGCGGGAGTCGGGCGTAGCCTCCGTAAGCTGCTGTACGGCCTGCCGTTCGGCCACACGCTGGCGTACGTCCTGCACTCCCAGCGCGTGAATGCTCGCCTCGTCGCTCGTCGATGTACTTCGGACTCGCGCCGCCGCGCAGCCTGACCGTCAGGCTTTCGGCTGGTGGGGCGACCGCGGTGGCATCGAGAGCTCGATCACGTACGCGGCGCTCGACGACAAGGCGCGCGCGATCGGGGCCGCACTGCAAGCGAAGGCCGCGCCTCGCGCCCGCGCGCTGCTGCTGTACGCGCCGGGCTTCGACTACGTCGCCGCGTTCTACGGCTGTCTCTACGGCAACGTGATCGCGGTGCCTGCGTATCCGCCCGAGCCGACGCGCCTCGATCGAACGCTGCCGCGATTGCGCGCGATCATTGCCGACGCGCAGGCGACCGTGGTGCTGACGTCATCGGCGATCCTCGCGTTCGTCGCGCCCGTGCTCGCGCTTGCGCCGGAGCTAGCCGCACTGTCGTGGATCGCGACCGATCCGCTGACCGATGCGTCGAGCTGGTCGCCGCCGGATCTCAGCGAAGCCGACCTCGCATTCTTGCAGTACACGTCTGGATCGACGGGCGCGCCGAAGGGCGTGATGCTCAGCCACGCCAACCTGCTCGAGAATTCCGAGGTGATCCGGCGCGCGCACGAGTATCACGAGCACACGCGCATGGTCGCGTGGGTCCCGCCGTATCACGACATGGGATTGATCGGCAGCATCATCCAGCCGGTCTACGCTGGCTTTCCGTGCACGCTGATGTCGCCGATGACGTTCTTGCGCAAGCCGCTCTCGTGGCTGCAAGCGATCACGCAGATCCGCGCGACATCATCGGGCGCGCCGAACTTCGCGTTCGATCTGTGCGCGCGCAAGGTGACGGCCGAGCAACGCCACAAGCTCGATCTGTCGAGCTGGGATGTCGCGTACTGCGGATCCGAATCGGTGCGTCGAGACACGCTCGAGCGCTTCACGCAGACGTTCGCGAGCTGCGGGTTCCGCCGCTCCGCGCTCTATCCGTGCTACGGCCTCGCCGAAGCGACGTTGATCGCGACCGGCGCCACGAAGGGCACCGGCTACACCGTCAACCGCGCGGGCGGCGTGAGCTGCGGCCACACGATCACCGGCGGCACTCTCGCGATCGTGGATCCGGATCGACACACGCGCTGTGGGATCGGAACGGTTGGCGAGATCTGGCTCAGGAGCACGTCGATCGCGAGCGGGTACTGGAATCGCCCCGACGAGACCACGCAGACATTCGCGGCGCAGATCGAAGGCGAAGCCGGCACGTGGCTGCGCACCGGCGATCTCGGGCTCATCCAACACGGCGAGCTGTACGTCACGGGACGGCTCAAGGAGCTCATCATCGTGCGCGGGCTCAAGCACTCGCCGTCGGATCTCGAGGCGACGATCGAGCAGACGCAGTGGCACACGCCGCACTTCCGCCCCGGCGGTAGCGCCGCGTTCTCGGCAGATGCCGCGGGCGAGGAGAGGTTGTTTGTTGTCGTGGAGGTCGAGCGCCGCCAGCGCGAGCGTCGTGCCGGCAATGCGCGGAGCGTCGAGCGTCGCCGCGGCGCGGATCGGCGAGCGCGGCCGTTCGCGTACCGGCCTGGCGTCGAAGCGTTGTCGTTCGATCCCGCGCGCGTCGTCGGCGAGCTTCGCAACGCGATCGCGGCGCAGCACGGTGTCGAGGTCGCCGGCGTGTTTCTCACGCGCCCGGGTGCAATTCCGAAAACGTCGAGCGGCAAGAAGCAGCGCATTCTGTGCCGCAGCTTGTTCCTCGCCGACGCGAACCAAGACTTGCTGCACGCGTGGCTAACCGACTCGATCCAGCCAGCGCCGCAGATCGAGGTCGCGTAAGCTAGCGGCCGTGATCGATCTTGTCATCGGCGCGATTCGTCACCTCGCCGAGCGCAGACTGATTCCGGCCGATCTAGCGAGTCGTCCGCTCGAGGGCGCAACCGCGCTCGACGAGCTGGGCATCGATTCGCTCGGCAAGCTCGAGCTGCTCAGCGAGATCGAGGAGCGCGCCGACGTGGTGCTCTCCGAAGGACTGATCCACGGCATGCGCACGCTCGACGATCTGTCTCGTGCGGTCGCGCATGCGAAGGAGCGGTGATGAGCCACGACGCGAGGCATACCGAGGTCGCGCATGCGAAGGGGATGAGCCACCACGCAACGCGCACCGCGGTCGTGCAGCTCGAGGAGCGCACCGCGGTCGCGCATGCGAAGGGGATGAGCCACCACGCAACGCGCACCGGGGTCGTGCAGCTCGAGGAGCGCACCGCGGTCGCGCAGGTCAAGGAGCGGCGATGACCGCGGACCCGAAGCGCACCGCGGTCGTCACCGGGCTTGGGCCCGTGTCGGCACTCGGCACCGGCGTCGATCCGTTCTGGCGCGCGCTCGTAACGGGCCAGTCGGGCACGCGTCGGCTCACGCGACTCGAACCGGCGCGTCGTGGTTGCGCGGTCGCCGCCGAGGTCGACGACCCGCCACCGCTCGCGCTCGATCCCGCGAATCCGCAGCCGCGCTCGGTGCAACTCGCGCTCGCGGCCGCGCGGCTCGCGATCGCCGATGCGTCCCTCGACGCCGATCCCGAGCGCGTCGGGGTCGTCGTCGGCACGGGCGTCGGCAACCTCGATCTGATCGAGGCGGCACTCGATCAAGCCCGCACCGGCGAGCGCCTCGCGCCCTCCGTCGCGTTCCGCGTGTTCAGCCATGCGGCAGCCTGCGAGATCGCGCGCGCGCTCGATCTGCGCGGTCCGATCGCCACGCTCACCAGCGGCTGTAACTCCGGCGCCGACGCACTCGGCATGGCGCTCGACTGGATCCGACTCGCACGCGCGGACGCGGTTCTCGTCGGCGGCACCGAAGCCGAGTTGAGCCCGTCGTTCTTCAAGATCATGGGCGCCGCGCGCGCGCTCGCGGTGCAACACAACGACTCGCCGGCCTCCGCCAGCCGCCCGTTCGATCAGCGCCGCGATGGCAACGTTCCTGGCGAAGGCGCTGCCTTCCTCGTCGTCGAGTCCGCCGAGCACGCCGCACGCAGGAGCGCCCGGGTGCGCGCCGCGATCCACGGTTATGCATCGCGCGCGGCCGGCGATCGTCCTGCGTACGACCCGTTCAATCCCGCGTTCCTCCCCGATCCGATGGTGCGTGCGATCCGCGGCGCGCTCGCCGATGCGGGCATCACGGCTCGTGACGTCTCCGCGATCTCGGCGAACGGATCCTCGAGCGTGTTCTACGATGTCCTCGAGGCAACCGCGATCGCCGAGGTGTTCGGCGCAACCGAGGTGCCGGTGCACTCGATCAAAGCGGGGCTCGGCCAAACCGGTGCGGTCACGCCCGCGCTGCAGGCGATCGCGGCGGTGCTCACCGTCGAGCACAACCTGATTCCACCGACGCCGAACGTCGACGAGCTCGACCCGCGCTGCCCACTCGCGATCGTGCGTGGCGAGCCGCTCGCGCGTCCCGTCGAGTACGTGCTCGCGCATGCGATCGGCTTCGGCGGCTACTACTTCAGCGCCTTCGTCGTCGGTCGTCCCACCTGATCGTTGCATGGCAACTTGCCCAGCATCTGCGCAAGGCGCCCAGCTTCGGTGCAGCCGCGCTGCGGCAATGGAGCCAAGCTACGGAAAACGCGTGAGGCACTCCCGAGAACGCAACGTGCAACGTACGCAAGCAAACGCACCGGAGAAACACCGTGAAACTTGCAATCGTGATCCTCAGTGTAGTTGTTGGGGCCGCATGTACGGAAACGGCGGTCGCGCCCGAGCAGGGCGACGGCTTCGAGATCCGACAGCACGACGGGACCACATTCGACGCCACGATCACATCCGGCGGCGCCTCGCTGCACGTGACGGTCAGCGAGGTCGAGAAGGACGTCGTCGACGTCACGTTCGACTTCGGCGATCCGGTGATCGGCTTCCATGTCGACTACCGGCAGGGCGCCGCCGAGTTCCAGCCCAACGGTGCGCCGCTCGATGCCGCGCAGAATCGCTTGCTCGAGACGCTGTACGCGGAGCTCGTCAAGCTGCCTGCGATGACGGCAGCGCAACAAACCCGTGTCGACGAGGTCGCGTTCCGCATGACCAACTTGATGCAGATCGTGCCGATGGGTGAACCGCTCGTGACGCATCGGTTCGTGGCTGCCCAAGGTTGGACGCACATCTCGTGCAGCTGTTTCAACCAGTATCTCGGCAGTGGCTACTACCGGATCTGCGGCAGAGGCTGGGGCTGCACCGGCGGCAGTGGTAACGGCTGCAAGGGTCGGTGTGGAACGAGCTGCTCGCCGTGCGTCGGCACCACCGCGTACACGCGCGACTGCGGTCGCCATGACTGGGGCATCGGCAGCTGGGCTGCGGCATCGGATGACTTCACGTTCGCGTCGAACAACTGTTCTTGCTAACGATAGCGACATGCGCGAGCTTCATCGCATCGCGATGATCCGCAGCGCAGTGGCCGCATTCGCACTCGCGACACTCGCCTTGGGTTGCAGCGAGTCCGGACCGTGCGGCGACGGCGTGCTGCACGGACAGGGTCCGCCCAACGGGACGCTGACGTGGTGTGCGCGCTCCGACGGGACCAAGCACGGGGCGTGGACCGAGTGGCACCCGATCGGCACCACCAAATCGAAGGGGCAATACGTCGACGGCAAGATGGACGGCCTCTGGACGACGTTCCAAGCAGACGGGCGCAAGGCCACCGAGGGGCGTTACCGCGCCGGCCGCAAGGAAGGCAGCTGGACCACGTGGAACGAGGAGGGCAAGCGGAAGCGCGAATCGGTGCACCGCGTCGACTCCGAAGAGTCCACGTGGACTGCGTGGCGCCCGACCGGCGAGAAGTGGGCGACCGGCGGTAGCATTGGCGGACGCGATCACGGTCCGTACTCGGAGTGGCACACGAACGGCAAGCTTGCCGCGCAGGGCACGTACGCCAACGGTCAGAAGGCTGGCGAGTGGAAGTACTGGGACGTCGATGGCAACCCATCGGTGACCCCGACCGGCGATCTCGAATCCGCAAACAAACCATGACCCGCGCGGTCGCGGCGCTGGTGATCGTCGCGGCGTGCCAGTCGACGCCAACGATCGACGAACGAACCGCAGCCATCGTCGGCGGCACGGTGGATCTCGGCGACGACGCGGTGGTCGCTTTGGGGTTTCGCGCGCGCCCGTGCGGCATGGCTCCCGAAGTGACCTGCACGGCAGCGTTGATCGCACCACGCGCCGTGCTCACTGCGGCGCATTGTGTGACCGGCGAGTCGCCTGCCACGCTCGTGGTCATCACGGGCTCGCGTGTCGATGGCGGTGAGCGCCACGAGATCGATGCGATCGACGTCCATCCCGATTACGACGGGTTCTCCGCGGACCTCGCGATCCTCACGCTCGCGGCGCCGCTCGCCCAGCCGCCGATACCGGTGCGACGCACAGCGATCGACGCTTCGGCGATCGGAGGCCCCGTACGCATGGTCGGCTTTGGCGCCGACGAGGACGGCATCACCGGCGTCAAACGGCAGGGCACCGCGCGCATCACCGAGGTCACCGCCGCCACGATCGTGGTCGCACCCGATCCAGCGCTGCACTGCAACGCCGATAGCGGCGGCCCCGTTCTGCTCGCCGAGGAGATCGCAGGCGTGGTCGCGTTTGGCGACGCAGCGTGCGCGACGTCGGGAACCAGCACGCGCGCCGACGTGCATCTCGACGCATTCATCGCGCCGACGTTGGCGCGGATCGCGGGAAGTGCGCCCGCAACGCGACCGCCGCTCGATGCAGACGCGACATGCGCAGCGTGCGAGCTGACCGAGGACTGCCCGCGCGGTACCGAGTGTGTCGAAGGCACGTGCGTTGTGCTCGGAATCGTCCACGGCGCGCTCGGTTCTTCGTGCACCGATGAGGCGGCATGCAGCGGAGCACCGTGCCTCGCGGGACTCGACGAGGCGGCGTGCCGATGCGTGGTGACGACGTGCGATGGCGACGACGGCTGCGGCTGCCGAACCGTGGGGGCGCCGAGCGGAACGCTGCTCGTGGCAGCGCTCACGCTGGCGATGGTGCTGCGTCGCCGCCGATCGCCGATTGCATCGGCTTAGCGTCGGCGAGTTACAGAGTCGCGTCGTGCGTCGGGCCACACGCGGCGGCGGCGACATCGCAACGGCCAGTCAGGTACTGTGAGCAAGCGGCTCGACCCTCGCAGTTGTGCACGCCATCCGCGGCGGCGAAACTGTGCGCGTGCGAATCGTGGTGCGAACGGCTGCTGCTGCACTCGTTGCGCTGTGCGCGACAGCAGGCAGTGCGTATGCCGACGCCGACATCACCGACGCTGACGGCACGCGACGCGAGACGATCGCAGCTGCGACCGCACTCGCCAGCGACGACAGCATGGGCGGCGGAGCAGCACCAGGTCAGGTCATCGCTACGTCGCCGCCGAGCGAGCCACGTTGGGACTTCGGCGTTGGCTATCTGCGCGGCACGGGCCTGGGCAACTTCGGCGTGAGCGCGGCGATGGCGTGGATGCGCCGCGTGACGCCCCAGCTCCACGTGTTCGGTTTCTTCGACGACGGCTCGCGCGGGTTTGCGGTGGTCCCCGCGCTCAAGCTGACCTCTCGCGAAGCAACTCGGTCGACGGCGTTCGTCACGTTCGGCGTGCAGTACATGCGCATGTGGTTTGGCGACGCAACAGGCGGCGGATTTGGCGGCTACGGAACCATCGGCTACTCGTTTCGGTTCGGGCCGGGTTTCGAGCTCGAGCTCGGCGTCGGCTTGCACGGTAAGCCAACCATTCGAGGAACCGATGGCGTGGTGTCCGTCGTACAACAATCAACTTTCGGCGTGCACTTGGACGCGGGGCTTCGCTACTGGTTCTAACCATGACAGTCGCTCGTCATATCGGGATGAAAGCGTGCATCGCCGCGGTTGCGCTCGTGCGCGCCGAACCCGCGCACGCATGCACCAGCACTTACGCGATCGGCTCTGCGGGCTTCGAGTCCCCGTTCCCGACCACCGGGATGACCGTGCCGCGAAACACCAAGATCTGGGTCCCGCCGCTCGATTACCGTTACCCCGACGTCGTCGAGACAGACGTCGTGATCAAAGCCGGTGATGTCACGATCCCGACCACGGTCAGCCGGATCCTCGTCGCCGGAGAGGCCGATGAGGATGTCCTCGTGTTCACACCGACGACGCCCCTCGCCAGCGGTGCGGCGATCACCGTGACCGTGCAGGGCGAGTTGATGTCACAGTTCACGGTCGGTGCCGACGAGATGTTGAGCGCACCACCGTCCCCCG
>DATDCH010000015.1:0-2708 GCA_036524455.1 Kofleriaceae bacterium
CCCGCGCCGATCGGCGTCGACGTGCACAGCAGCGTCGTCTCGGGATCGAGCTCCGAAGCGATCGCAGTGCCGGTCGTCGCTGCGGGCGCCACGAGCAGCTCGCCGGCCTGACACTGCGGGTTACTCGCCCTGTCGCCCGCGATCCGCTCCGTCATCGTGATGCAGCCGGTCGTCGGCGCGCGCGGAAACAGTGCGAGCCCGAAGCGGATCGATGTCTCGAACCGGATCGCGAGCGCTTCGACCGCGCCGATCGCGATCGACCACTTCGCCTCCGCGTGCCCCGCGGGTGTGTTCGCCGGCATCGTGCCGTCGGGGCGCTCCGCCATGCTCGCGGTTCGATCGAGCAGCACGAGTACATCTGGCGCTTCGCAGCTCGTGACGGTCTCGTCGGCATCGGCCTGCGGGTTGGCATCGGTGGAGCCACCCACGGTGCCGTCACCGCCGCACGCCGCACACAACGCCAGGATCCAGAAACGCAGTGGATTCGCCATGTGCCAATGGGTGCCCGCACCTCGCCGACCCTTCATGCTAAAGAGCATTTCGTCATGACAAACATCGAGCCGCCGCGCTTGCGTCCCAGCCGCCTGCGGCCGCTACTTGGCACGCTCGTCGGAGCGACCGCGGGGTTTGCGTTCTATTGGTTCTACGGCTGCGACAGCGGTTGAATCACGCAAGCGAACCCCGTGCTGACCACCGGTCTCGGTGCGGCACTGGGTCTCGTGGCGACCGTGAGTCGCTGAGGTCTACCCGAGCTACGCCAGTCATGTTCGTCATCGAGCTGATCTACACCGCGGACCTCGCTGCAATCGACGCGCGCATGAAGCCGCACATGGCGTTCCTGCGCAAGCACTACGCCGCCGGCAACTTCTTGGTGTCTGGCCGCAAAGTCCCGCGCGATGGCGGCATCATCCTCGCGGTGGCCGGCGATCGTGCGCAGGTCGAAGCCATCGTGAAGGAGGATCCGTTCGTCGCCGAGGGGCTCGCCGACTATCGGATCATCGAGTTCCGAGCGAGTCAGCGCGCCGACGATATCTCCGCCCGCATCGATCGGGTCGACGGCGCCGACCGCCGGCGCACGTAGGTTACGCGTCGATCACCGTCGCGACAGCACAACGCGCAAGCTGCGATCGGCGGCGGAGACCGCGCTGACCGCGAGCACCCGCGTGACGCCATCGCAGCTGACCGTCACCGATGTCGTGCCCGGGCGCGCGATGCGGAGCGTCACCTCGTTGCCGCGAGATGGCTCGACAGAGACCACGCTCGGATCCAACGGCTTCCACGCGGGTAGCCCTGCCATGCTCTTGCGTCCGCTGTCCCGAACGCGCGCGCGCAGCTGAACACGCGCATCGCTATCGCGCGCGACCACGGTGTACGTCGGGGGCGATACCCAGCGAGCGCCGAGGAACACGCCTCGTGTCAGATCGCGAGCGAGCAGAAAGTTGATATCGATCGCGGCGACGCGCGGCCGATCACGATCGGAGAGCGGCAGCCCGGTGCACGGTTCGATCGCCTCGTTCGACTTGCCGGCCGGCGGATCGCCGGTGCTGCACGCGGCCAGCATGCAGGCGACTGTCCAGCGGGGAGTGACCGTCATCGTCATTGCGTTTCCTCCATCACCGATCGAAGTGATCGTTGTTCGGCCCCGCGATCGGCTGGCTGGCGATGCCCATGAAGTTCGGTAACGGCGTCGCGTTGCCGCCCGCGCCGACAGCCGGCACCTGACGGAAGCACGTGCCGGTCGACGTCGGTGTGCACGGCACGCCCGACAAGGACAGCAGCTGCGCGCGTCCGCCGGGGTTCTCCGGCGCAGCACCATCGATCGGCACGAAGATCTCGGGATGATCGAACGGAGCGCGCTCGAACTTCACGCGCTCGTCGGTGAGCGAGATCAAGAACTTCACGAGCGCGACCTTGGCCTGCTCCGGCGTCGAGGTCGCGGGCTCCGGTGTCGTAGCGTTCGCGGTGTCGGGCATCGCGGCGTACTGCGAGACGCCATCGGGAATCGCATCCGCGAACTGCGCCGGCAGGCCGATCGTGGTGCCGAAGCCGAACGCTTGCAACAGAATCACGACGAGGTTCGGATCGCGATCCTCCTCGTTCGTGATCGGAAAATCGCCGCCGCGCATGTAGAAGTCGATCACCTGTCGCAGCGTCAGATAGCTGCCCGTGTGGAAGAACGGTCCCGTCAGCTCGACGTTGCGCAGGTGCGGCACCTTCACCGCGCCGTCGCGCGCGACGCGGTTGACGAATGGGAACGTGCCATTGAGGCTCGCGTCCCAGTTGTTCGGGATTGCCGACTGCTTGTTGGGGCAGCGCGGCCCCCATTCGATCCCCGGGAACGCGATCGGGTCGAACGTCCCGCAGTGCAGATCGGCGCCGAACTGGATCTCGCCGAACTCGGCGACGGGAGATCCGCTGCTGACGTTGAATGCGGCGACGGATGCGTTGAGCGTGTTCGGTGCGAACGCGAGCTCGTCGACGAGCGGATGTAACTCGCCGGCCGGCAGGTTGTTCAACCATGGCGCCATGTACTCCGGCATCTGCGGTGCGAGCGGTGCCATCTGAAGCCCGGGGTTGATCGATTGCAGCGTGTGGGCAGTGCCTGGGAACAGTGCGCCCTCGCCGGTCTCCTCGAATAGACCACCGCCGCGACCGAGCGCTGGATCGAAGTTGGCCATCGCGCCCGTGCAATCGACGCCGGGCGTCTC
>DATDCH010000016.1:0-4784 GCA_036524455.1 Kofleriaceae bacterium
ACGCTCGAGTCATTGCAGAACGACGCCGACGGAGCGCGCAAGAAACTCGACAAGAGGCGAGACGACAGCGCCCTCGCTCGGCGCGACGACGAGCTGCGGGTGGCGGAGGCCGAGGCGAAGCTGCGCAAGGCCGGGCTCAAGACGTCGACGCCCGACGACCTCGTCGCGTCGGTCGAGCAGAAGGTGCTCGAGCTCGACGAGAATCTGCAGAGGCTGCAGCTCGAGCAGGCGAAGAACAAGGCGAAGTCGGCGACCAAGTCCGATACCGCCGAGGTCCAGAAGCTCGCCGACCACCACGCCTACCTCGCCAAGCGCGTCGAAGAGACCAAGGCCGACATCGCGAAGATGGCGGTCAAGGCGCCGCGCGCGGGCACGATCGTGTTCCCGTCGAACTGGCGCGGCGAGAAGAAGAAGGTCGGAGACAGCGCGTGGCGCATGGAGTCGGTGCTGCAGATCGTCGGCCTCGGCAACATGGTCGGCAACGGCCAGATCGACGAGATCGACATGGCGCGCGTCGTCACGAACCAGCCGGTCGCACTCCACCTCGACGCGTTGCCCGACGTGCAGCTGCGCGGCAGCGTCGAGTCGATCGCGAAGTCGGTCGCGCCCAAATCGCCGGCCGACCCGAGCAACGTGGTCAAGATCAAGATCAAGATCGATACGCAGAAGGGTGTGCCGCTGCGCCCCGGCATGCGGTTTCGCGGCGAGGTCGAGACCGAGCGCCTCAAGGGCGTCGTGCAGGTCCCGGCCGAGGCCGTGTTCGTCACGCCGGAAGGTCCGGTCGTCTATCGCGCGGACGGCGATGACCTGACGAAGATCAAGGTCACGCTCGGCAAGCGCAACGCCACCGCGATCGAAGTCAAGAGTGGGCTCGAGCCCGGCGAGCGCGTATCGCGCGTCGATCCGGAACGGAGCGCCCCGTGAAGAAGCTCGCGATCCTCGTCGTGCTCGCCGTGCTCGGCGGTGGCGGCTGGTTCGTCATGAAGCGTGGCGCCGCTGCGCGCGACGAAGTCCCGACGCACGCGGTGCGCAAGGAAGCGTTCGTGCGCCGGGTGACCGCGGAGGGCAACCTGCGCGCCGTCAAGGCGACGCCGGTCAGCGCACCGCAGAGCAACGGCTCGTTCGGCCCGATGAAGATCGCCTGGATGGCCGCCGACGGTACCCCGGTCAAAGCGGGTGAGGTCGTCGTCAAGTTCGATCCGACGGAGCCCGAGAAGCAGCTACGCGACGGCGAATCCGATCTCGCGGCTGCCAGCGCGAAGCTCGCAGGCGAGCAGATCAAGTCGAACACCGCCGTCGTCAACCGCGATAGCGCCGCGAACCTCGCAGGTGCCGAGCTCGATCAACAGCGCAAGTTCCAGTCGAAGGACAAGGAAATCTTTTCGCGCAACACGATCGTCGAGGCCGAAATCGACGAGAAGCTCGCGGGCGCGAAGCAACAGCACGCCGAGTCCGCCAAAGGCATCGAGCGCAAGCTCGCGCGCTCGAAGGCCGGTGTGATCTCGGTCGAGAAGCAAAAGGCGCAGATCGCGATCTCGCACGCGCGCGCGGCCCTCCAGAGCATGGACATCAAAGCGCCGCACGACGGCATCCTGGTGCTGCGCCGCAACTGGAAGGGCGAGCTGCCGCGCGTCGGCGAGCAGCTGTGGCCCGGCCAGAAGATCGCGGAAATCCCGCTGCTCGACTCGATGGAGGCCGAGGTCTTCGTGCTCGAGGTCGACGGCAGCGGCATCACCGACAAGCAGCCCGCCGAGCTCGTCGTCGAAGCCAAGCCCGAGCTCACCTACAAAGCCACGATCAAGCTCGTCGACAAGCTCGCCAAACCGCGCGTGCCCAACGTCCCGGTCCAGTACTTCGCCGTCGTGCTCACGCTCGAGAAAACCGATCACGCCGTGATGAAGCCCGGCCAGCGCGTGCGCGCGACGCTGATCCTCGACAAGGCCGACGCACTCGTCGTGCCGCGCCAAGCCGTGATCGGCAAGGACGGCAAGAACGTGGTCTATCGCCGCGGCAAGCACGGCTTCGAAACCGTCGAGGTCGAGCTTGGCGCCGGCACCTCAGGCCGCGTCGTCGTCACCAAAGGCCTCACCGCGGGCGACACGATCGCGCTCCGCGATCCGACGCGCTCGGTCGACCAAGCGATCGGCAGCGGCAGCGGCGCATCGGGCGAAGCACCCAGCAGCGGCGGCGGCGGCGGCAAGGGCAAGCCATGAGGCGCGTCCTCGATGCATTCGTCGTCGCGCTCGAGAGCCTCGCCGAGCACAAGCTGCGCACGACGCTCACCATGCTCGGCATGATGTTCGGCGTCGGCGCGGTGATCGCGATGCTGTCGATCGGAGCGGGCGCCGAAAAGGAAGCACTCGCGCTCATCGATCGCCTCGGCACGCGCAACGTGGTCGTGCGCAGCAAGACGTTCAAGCCGCAAGAGCTCGAAGAGATCCGCAAGAAATCGCTCGGCCTCTCGCAGCGCGACGTCGAAGCGATCGAAGAAGCCGTCCCCGGCGTCCTGTTCGCCGCGCCGCGCATCGAGGTCGAGCCCTACAAGATCCTTGGCGCTGGCGCCAAGACCAAAGCCCAGGTCTACGGCGTCAGTCACCGCCACCGCGAAGTCATCTCGTTCGCGCTCGCCGAAGGCCGCTTCCTCGACGTCAAAGACGAAACCCACCACGCCCAGGTCTGCGTGATCGGCGCGGGCGTGCGCCGCGACCTGTTCGGTGCGGACCCCGCGCTCGGCAGGGACGTCAAGATCAACGACCTGTGGTGCGAAGTCATCGGCGTGCTCGCGCCCGAGCCCGGCGCCGTCACCGCCGTGCAAGGCGTCCCGGTATCCTCCACCGAGCGCGAGATCTACATGCCGTTCACGACGGCACTGCGCAAGCTCGACCGCGATCCGATGAAGTCGCCGCTCGGCGAGATCGTGGTCCGGCTCGACGTCAAAGCACCGGCTGGCGAAACCGGCGCCGTGGTCGGCACGCTGCTCGATCGCCTGCACGGCGGCGCGCGCGACTACGACATCATCGTGCCCGAGGCGCTGCTCCGCCACAGCCAGCAGACCCAACAGCTGTTCAACCTCGTGATGGGCCTGATCGCCGGCATCTCGCTGCTCGTCGGCGGCATCGGCATCATGAACATCATGCTCGCCTCGGTGCTCGAGCAAACGCGCGAGATCGGCGTGCGGCGCGCGGTCGGTGCCCGCCGCTCCGACATCCGCTTCCAGTTCCTCGTCACCGCGTTCACGCTCGCGATGCTCGGCGGCTGCGCGGGCGTCGCGCTCGGTCTCGCGATCGCGCGCGGCGTGGCGAGCTACGCGTCCTGGCCCACCGTGGTTACCTCGTGGTCGATCGCGCTGTCACTCGGCGTGTCGATCGTCGTCGGCGTGGCGTCGGGCCTGTATCCGGCCGTGCGCGCCGCGCGCCTCGATCCGATCCAAGCGCTGCACGCGGAGTGATCGTGGCGATCGTTGCATATGTCCTGCTCGGCCTCGGCGGTTTCTTCACGCTCTGCAATTGGCTAGTGGTCGTGTCGTCGGCGTCGTCGGGTAGGGGCCACTCGTTCGGGCCGTTTCTCGGAGGGCTGCTCGCGTTTGCGGGTTGTGCATTGCTGCCTGCCATCGGCTGGAAGCTCGGCTTGCTCGCATTTGTCGTCGACCCCGGCTGCTGGGTGCTGCCGTGTCTGATCTACGGGGCCGTCGCAGGCTGGCATCGATTCGTCGACGCACTGTGGCCGAGCGCGGAGTGATGCTGGCTCTCGGCATCACGTTGCTCGTGCTCGGCGGGCTCTGCATCATCGGCTACTGGGCAGCTGTCCTCACCGCGGCCGAAGGACAGTACGTCTCGCCGATACCGCTGATCTGCGGAGGCCTCGCGTTCGCAGGTTGCGCGCTCATCCCGGCGATCGGCTGGAAGCTCGGGTTGCTCGCACTCTTGATCGATCCGGGCTGCTGGTGCATTCCGTGGCTGATCGTCTGGGGCTTGCGTTACGTCTGGCACCGCATCGCGAGCGACGCGTTTCCGAGCGCGGAGTAGTGCATGGGCGAGCCGATCGATCGAAGCAAGCTGTTGCCGCGCAGTGGTGTCGGCGTCGTCGAGCATTGGCTCGTCATCGCGCCGCCCGGTAATCCGGTGATCCGGATCGACTTGCGCGGGCTCGATTGCATCGAGTTGCTCGAGGAGGACGAGACGGAGCGACGCGCCGCGACTGATCGCCCGGAGGACTGGGCGTCTAACGTCATTCTCAGCTGCGGTGATCTCGACGTTGGGTTCTACATCGCCGACGGCTCCGAGGCCGCGCAGCGCATCGTACGCGAGGCCGCACCGATGACGCGCGAGGGTGGTGGAGACCGCGCAGGCTTCGCGCTCGACAACTTCGTTCTCGTCGGCAATGACGTTGTCTTCATGCGCCGTGACTACATCCAATGCGGCCAGGTCGCGTTTCTGATCAGCGAGGTGCGCGAGTACGCCCTGCGCGGGCAAAACATCCCGCTCACCGGTGGCCGACTGCTCCAGGCTGCGACGGCGCTGCTCGTGGTGGCGGCCGAGGAGCGCGATCGTGAGGCCGAGATACGCTAACGCGGAGGCCGCTCACTTAGCGGCTGGCACACGTCCACGTTCACGTCCACGTGTCACGTGCACGTGCACGGTCTCCGGACTCGCATTTGGCGCCCCGACGATCCGCCAAGCAACCGGCCGGTCGAGCCCGCCGCTCGCGGGGCGATCTCGATTCGGGCCGGTGTTCGAGGATCGCGTCGAGTCAGCGCGCGAGTCGCAACTCACTCATCGATCGTG
>DATDCH010000017.1:0-17237 GCA_036524455.1 Kofleriaceae bacterium
CATCGGGCCGTAGCGTCGCGAGCGCGAATCGATCGGATTTACGTCGGATTTGTCGGATTCGCGCGCGCCGACGGAGTCCGGTATCCTTGGGCCATGAGCTCCGAAGAGGCAGAGGCACTCGCTGCGCGGGTTCTCGCACTGCGAGACCGCATCGCCCCTTTGGTGCCCGACATGGATCCGGGCGACCTCATGTTGATCCTCGAGTCGCTGCTTCGGCCGTTTGGCAGCGGCCGGCGCTTCCTGCTCAAAGAGCTCCGCCCCGGCGTGTATGTCGCCTGACGAGACGTTCATCGTCTCACTCCTCAGGGCACTGAAGTCGATCGGCCTCGAAGCCATCTTCGTTGGCAATGCGGCCGCCGCGCTCCAGGGAGCTCCGGTGACGACGCAGGACGTGGACCTGCTGGTCCGCGATACCGAGCTGAATCGCGAGAAGCTGCGGCGTCTCGCCGACGAGCTTGGTGCCGCCCGACCGGTCGCTATCAGCGAGCTCACCTCGTCACTGAGGATCATCGGTGCGGCATGGCCGATCGACATCCTGTTCGACTCGATGATTGGCGGTTTGCAGTTCGCCTCCGTGCGCAGCCGGAGCAAGGCGATCCAGATCGCCGACGTCGCCGCGACAGTCGCCTCGCTCGAGGACATCATTCGATCGAAGGAGGTCGCCGGACGCCCGAAAGACCTCGCAGTGCTACCGATCCTGCGTGATGCTCTTCGCGTCACTAAAGCGCTCGAGGAATCGGAGAAGCCGCCGACCTGATCGGCGGTAGTGTTTGGTGACGCGACTCCAGTTCGTGCATCCGTTGACAAGCGTCGTGGGCGGTCGAGGGGGCGAGTCGCCACCACGTTGCATGCGCCCGTCGCAGTTTCGCAGCGATACCGTCGAGGCGCGGTGCTTGCAGAGCGGCGCGGCATGAAGTGTCTCGTGCTCAGTTTGTTTGCAGTGATCGCCGCGTGCGCCGAGCCCGCCGACGGCGTGTTTGTGCCCGAGCCCGATGACGAGGAAATCGATCCAGCCGATCCGCCGCTCGATCCCGATCCGCTCGACACCGAGGAATTCACGCCGAGCGACGAGGAGCTCGCCGCGCTGCCCGAGCTTCCAACCGACGACGAAGCGCTCGAGATCAAGGCGCGCTGCCCGAAACGGCCGGCGCGACTGAGCCCGGTCGGGCTGACGTTCGTCATTCACATCTCGAAGCACGAGGACGAAGCCGGCGCCGCGCTACGCCAACTCAAAGACGTGCGCCGGTTCATCCGCGCGCGCGACATCTTCATGATCGAGCGCAAGGCGCCGGTCGTCGCAGCACTGCGCCGTGTGTTTCCGTGCAACGACTTCCACTTCATCGCGTATCCCGACGAGCTCGACAACGCATTCGCGCTCGGCAAGCTCGTCGATGGCATCGCGGTCGACTGGGAAGGCGCCGGCGTATGGAGTAACCCGCAGTCGTTCAGCATCGACAAGCTGCGCGGCTACGCGGCGAAGATCCATAACCGCAACCAGGTCGCCGGCCTCGTGCCGTACTGGCCGAATGGGTTCAACGATGGTCACATCGTGAACGCGAGCAACATGAACTACGAGCTCGCGCAGATCCAGAACCGCTGCGCGAACGACGGTGCCGAGGCGTTCGCGCTCTCGGCGCGCTCGCTGATCCGCAACTTCCGCGACAACAACCTCGCGTTGCGCGACTTCGGCGCCGAGATCTCGCTGAGCTCGTTCGCGTTCGCCGACAACCACACGGGCGTCGATCGCTCGGCGGCGTGCACGCGCAAGGCGTACGGCAAAGGCACGCGCGCGATTTACCTCTACGGCAATGGCCACCCGCACTACGACAAGTACTTCCGTCGGATCGCGCGCATGGGTCTGCGCGGCGCGCGGTGACGCCGACAACGGCTGGTCATCACGCGTTCGGTGCTGCGCTCGCTCGAGGCTGATTGTTGCCGACGTCGTCGCCGTCGTCAGGGCGAGGTCTGCTCGGGTCCCTGCGTCCCGCTGACGCCGCCGCTCGGGCCGGGCTGCGGGTTGTCGATCGCACGACCGAGCTGGCGCCCGTAGCCGCCGACCAGCCCACCGCCGACGGCCACGCCGACCGGCCCGAGCGGCGCGCCCGCGATCCTGCCGGCCACCGTGCCCGCGATGCCAAGCCCGCGCTCCCAGCGTCCCATCGGTGCGCCACCGGTGACTGCAGTCAGCTGTTCCGAATCGATCGTCTCCATTGATTTCTCCTTGGGTTGCTTTCCGACGACGACGAGATTGCAGCTCGAGTGCCGCCGCGAGCCCTTGGCGAAATCGCGCAGTTGCCGTGCGCGAGGCTGATCGACTTCGATCACCTGCGCCCGACGGACGCCGCATCGACACGGCCGTGCGACGACGACGGCTAGACGGCTTTCGTCCAGTCCATCGCGTCCCCAATACCGGGCGCCGTGACGCCTGCACCGAGATCCGCGCCTGCATCGAACGGTGTGCTGACGCCGTCGCGCCACTGGCGCAGCTCGACGAGCGGCAACGCGCCGGCGCGCGGCTGGATCAACGCGTGCGTGAAGCTGCGGCGCAGGCCCGGTCGTGTCGCGGGCAGCCACGTGCCGCAATTGATGTAGAGCCCGCCCGAGCGCAGCGGCTGCCAGCGCGGATCGTGCGTGTGACCGAACACGATCACCGGAGCGTCGACGAGCTTCTTGATCCGCATCGGCACCGCGCGCATCGGCAGCTGCGACGTGACGTGGTGCTTGCCGAGCCAGGTTTGCAGTGCGACGGCGCCGCCGATCACGGCGACGGTGCCGAGCAGCGCCCACAAGATCGGCGCGAGTACCCAGAGCAGGAACAACAGCAGGAACGCGCCGACGTACGTGCCGAACCGATCCAGCATCAGCATGCGGCCGAGCCGGCGGAACGACAGCGTCATCGGCGTGCGCGCGAGGCGATCGATCGCGAACAGCGTGTCGTGCGCGACGCCGTTGTCGTCGGCAATCTGGCGCACGCGCTCGCGGTGCGTGCGGCGGCGGTGATCGCGACCCTTGAACGACTTGTGCGCGACGTGTGATTTGATCAGCGACGCGGAGAACCGGCCGTAAGAGACCAAGAGCGCGCCGAGGTTGCGCATGCCGACGTCCCAGCCGTAGCGGATGTAGCCCCAGAAGCTCCACTCCTCGATGCCGTGCGGATCGATTTCGGGGACCGCGGTTGCGAGGTAACGCGTCGCCGCGAAGTCCGCGTTCGGGATCAAGCGACCGTTCGCGTCGTACGGTGCTTGGTTGAACTCGGCAGAGCACGCTTCGTCGTAGACGTGGCCGTGCTCGATCCATGCGACGCCGGGCTCGTAGACGAACCACGGCACGACCCGGATGCGTGGTGCGCTGCGTTCGTCGGCGCCGGCGAGCCGGAGTTGATAGATGAGCTCGTCTGCGACGGCGGGGTCGAGCAGCTCGAGGTCGTGGTTACCCACGATGATGTCGATGTAGTGGCCCGCGGCTGCGAACCGCGCCATGTCGGCGAGCAACTCGCGATGGTTCTCGCAGATGCGTTGCATGCGATACACGCCGGCGCGCCTGCCACGATCGAGACCGAAGCGGCGCTCGTCGTGCGTGCGAGCGGGCAGCTCGCGGGTTCCGGGCACGACGATCGACATGAAGTCGAACAGGTCGCCTGCGATCACGAGGCGCCACGGCCGACCGCCGAGTCGGCGCGACGCGTGGTAACGGAGAAAGTCGCGGAATGCGCGGGCACCGAGCTCGACGGCATGACGCCGCTCCGTGGTCGCACCTGGAAGCAGCTCCTCACCGAAGTGAAGGTCGCTTACGACCAGGATGTTTGCGGACTCGGCCATGAACAGCGTTGTTCTGACACCATGACGGGTGCAGCGGCATCAGACAAGAATGCAGGTCACGCCCTTAAGATCCCGTCGTGCCATGACAATTACCGGGTGTGCATGGTAAGCCCAGTGCCGTCGTGACACAGGTCTTGTTCATCCTCCTGCTCGCGGCGTCGGTGGCGTTTTTCGCGCGCACCACCTGGTTGTTCGGGCGCGCGCTCGCGACCGGAACCGACGACCCGCGGCCGCGTATCGACGAATTGCCCGGCCGTCTCATGGACGTCGGCATCTACTTCTTCGGTCAGAAGAAGGTGGCTGAAGAAGGGCCGCAGCACCGCACGAGCAAGCACCACCTGTTCATCTTCTGGGGCTTCTTGATCATCACGGTCGCAACCGCCGACGTCGTGGTGGAGAGCGTGATTCCCGGCCTGTCGCTGAAGCTACTGCCCGGGATTCTCTACAAGCCGCTGTACGGCCTCATCGACGTGTTCAACCTGATCGTGCTCGCGATGATCATTTGGGCGGTCATTCGCCGCACGATGGTCAAGCCGCGCCTGATTCCGTGGAACCTCGACGCCGGGCTCATTCTCGGTGCGATCGGCGCGCTGATGCTGTCGCACTTCTTGATGCACGGCTACGAGATCGCGACCGTCGTGTCGGCCGGCGGCGAAGGCCGCCCGTGGATGCCGATCTCGAACCTGGTGGCCAGCGCGGTTGCGCCGGTGTCGCTCGACGCCGGGCATCGCGCGGCGATGATCGGCTACTGGCTGCACGTGCTCGTGCTGCTCACGTTCTTGAACTACCTGCCGTACTCCAAGCACATCCACTTGCTCGGAGCGCTGCCGAATATTTTTGCGCGCAACCGCAGCAAGCGGCTCATGGATCTGCCGAAGCTGAACCTCGAGGACGAGAACCAGTGGGGCGTTGGCCGCTACGAGCAGTTCTCGTGGAAGAGCTTGCTCGACACGTACGCGTGCACCGAGTGTGCGCGCTGCACGAACTACTGCCCCGCTTACAACACGGGTAAGAACCTGTCGCCGATGCAGCTCGTGCACGACATCCGCTACGAGATGCTCGATCGCGTCGTGCTGCGCGACAAGATCGCTGCCGCCGAGAAGGACATCGCGAGCCTCGAGGACTACGCGCGCGAGCACGAAGAAGACCCTGCGCATCAGAGCCCCGATCTGGTGTTCGCGCGCAATCAGCTGACCGCGTACAAGGCCGAGCTCGACGGCATGCCTCGGATGACCGGCGGCCGCGTCGCCGAAGACACGCTGTGGGCGTGCACCACGTGCGGCGCATGCCAGGAAGTCTGCCCGGTGTTCATCGAGCACCCGCTGAAGATCCTGCAGATGCGCCAGAACTTGGTGCTCGAGCAGGAGAAGACGCCCGGCGAATTGCAGCGCACGTATCGCAACATCGAGCGCCAGAGCAATCCGTGGGGCATCGCGAACGATCAGCGCATGGATTGGGCGAAGGACCTGAACGTCCCGACCATCGAAGAGAATCCCGATCCCGAATACATCTTGTGGGTCGGCTGCGCGGGCGCGTTCGACAGCCGCATCATCAAGCAGACGCGCGCGATGGTGAAGGTGCTCAACGCCGCCGGCGTCAGCTACGCGGTGCTCGGCCATAGCGAGGCGTGCACCGGCGATCCGGCGCGCCGTACCGGTAACGAGATGTTGTTCCAGATGCTCGCCGAGCAGAACGTCGAGACGCTCAAGCAGGCGAACGCGAAGAAAGTCGTCACGAGCTGCCCGCACTGCCTGCACACGCTCAAGCACGACTACCCGCAGTTCGGCGGCAACTTCGAGGTCGTCCACCACACGCAGCTGATCGATCACCTCTACAAGACGAACCGCCTGCGCAGCGAAAGCACCAACGTCGGCAAGATCACGTATCACGACAGTTGTTATCTCGGCCGTTGGAACCGCGAGTTCGATGCACCACGCGACGTGATCGCGGCGGTCGGTGTGCCGAACGTCGTCGAGCTGACGCGCAACAAGAAGCACGGCTTCTGCTGCGGCGCCGGCGGCGGCCGCATGTTCATGGAAGAGCACGAAGGCCAGCGCGTCAACTTCAACCGCGCCGACGAGATCATCGACGCGGGTGTCGAAGCGGTCGCGGTCGCCTGCCCGTTCTGCAACATCATGCTCACCGACGGCATGAAGCAGCGCAACGTCGACGACAAGATCGCGGTGCTCGACATCGCCGAGCTCGTTGCACAGAGCCTGCCCGACGTACCGATCCAGAACCTCGTGCGTAAGAAGGACCGCGACGCACAGGCTGCCGCAGCCGCGACCGAGTAGCGTGTACGCTCCGGCCGCTTCTCGCACCGAACCGCAGCGCACGGCGGGCCTCTACATCTCGAGCCGCTAGCGCGTTACACGCGATCGGAACGACGTCGCGTGATCGCGCCGCGTCGGTGTTACGATCGCGCTGCGTGTCGCGCATCGTGGTACTGCTGGTCTTGCTATCGGGGTGTGACCTGCTGTTCCAGCTGCGTCACGTCGACGACAGGGATGCCGGCGGCGACGGCGGTCCGCTCGGCGCGTGGCCCACCCCGGTGGTCATGCCGGTGGTCAACGTGCTCGGCAACAACGAGTTCGAGACCGATCCAAGTATGACGAGTGACGAGCTCGAGATCTTTTTCTCGAGCAATCGCCCCGGCGGCCTCGGCGGCTTCGACATCTGGCGCGCGCGCCGCGACCGCGTCACCGATGCGTTCTCGGCTCCGGTCCACGTGCCGGAGCTGTCGACTCCGCAGAACGAATGGGGATTCATCACCGCCGACGGCAAGAAGTTCTACTTCTGGCATGGCGTGCCGAGTAACGTCGAAGTTGCGACGCGACCGGACCGCGACTCGCCATTCAGCATGCTCTCCTCAGAGCCACAACTCTCTGCGCTGGTGGGCGCGGGCAACGTCGAGCTGTCGGGCAACGGCCTCTACGCGATCGTAAACGCGGCCTCCGCGGACATGGGGCAAGACCTCTACTTGTTCGCGCGCGTCAATGAACAGTCCAACTGGAGCGCGCCGATGCGCCAGCTGCTCGTCAACAGCGAGATGCTCGACGCAGGTGGCTCGCTCGACGAGCAAGCGCTGCTCATGGTCTTTCACAGCGATCGCAACGCCGGCACGCGCCAGATCTGGATGGCCACCCGCACGGACACCGACGTGCCGTTCGCCACGCCGACCCAGATCACCGAGCTCGGCGACGGAGGCGATCCGTGGCTCGCGCCGAACGCGCGCACGATCGTGTTCAACCGCGACGGCGATCTCTACATCTCGACTCGCTAGCTCGCTTACTCGGCGCGACGATCCGGCACCAGCTGCCGCATCTGCCACGCCTGCATGTGAACCCGCTCGCGGGCGCTGCGCGTCAGCCGCGCGGTCATGAATGCGAGCGACGACGACGAAACAGCGCCGATGATCATGTACACGACGAGCGCGTACTCGACCGGGAAGTTCTCGATGCCGTCGAGCGGCGAGTGCATCGTGAACCGGCCGTCGACGAAGCTCATCGTCGGCGACAGCCAGCCGATCGCCTCGCAGAACCACACGCCGAGCAGGGCCAGCAGGCTGAACGCCGCGAATATCATCAGCTGCCGACCGTGGCGACCACGCGGATGGAACGCGAACGCGACGATGTTGACCGCGAGCGCAACGGGCACGACGAGGAACGGCGTGAACATGCGCGCGAGCAGCGCATAACCGGCAAACAGGACACCGTTGTGCACCCACGTCAGATCGCGCTTCGTACGCAGATCGATCACCGCCGCGGCGAGCCCGATCACCGAGAACACCGCCATGAGGCCGAGATAAAAAGCGTCGTGAATTCCGAGCAACCAAATGACAGGCAACATCAGCAGCGTCGCGGCGTGCATCGTGATGACGTTGAACACGAACCGCCGCAGCGTGGCGCCGTCCGCCGCGGCGATCTCGGCCTCCACCTGCGCCGGCAACTGTTTCGGTGGCTCGATCATCAGGCGTCCGATCAGCTCGGCTGCGCCGCCGAGCGTCGGATCGAGAGCGAGCGCCTGCCCCGCTTCGCGCATCGCGACGCGGCGGCCCTCTTCGTCGTCGCCGGCGGCGAGCGCGATCGCGAGGTGATCGCGGGCGAGCTGCCCGCGTAGCGCGAGGTCACGATCGCCGTCGAGGTAGCGCTGCAGCGATTCACCGAGCTCGCGCGCCGACGGGATGCGGTCGTCGGGCGCGAGCTCGGTTGCACGCACGCAGAGATCGTCGAGCTCGGGTGCGATGTCGGGGACACGCAGCGACGGGCGCGCATCGACGCCGGCAAGCGCGCTGCACAGCGCCTTCACCTTGCCGCGCGGGTGGAGCGGAACGCCGGCCAGGATCTCGTAGAGCACGCAGCCGAGCGCATAGACATCGGTGCGCGCGTCGACTTCTTCTGCGCGTACCTGCTCGGGCGCCATGTAACCGGGTGTGCCGAGCGTCGAGCCCGGTTTGGTCGACACGCACGCGACCTCGTCGTCACTGCCGGGCACCGGGCCGGTGTCGAACGTCTCGGCGCGATCGGTCGGTACGCGCGCGATGCCCCAGTCGAGCACGTAGACTTCGCCGAAATCGCCGAGCACGATGTTCGCCGGCTTGATGTCGCGGTGGATCACGCCGCGCGTGTGCGCGAACTCGAGCGCGAGACAAACGTCGGCGAACGCGCGCAGCAGCTGATGACGCGTGAACTTCCGCGGCTGCGCCGACAGCACCGTATTGAGCGCCGTGCCGCTGAGCTTCTTCATCGCGAAGAACGGCCGGCCTTCCGCGTCGCAGGCGAGCTCGTGCACCGGCACGATCGCGGGATGATCGAGGCGGCCCTGGATGCGCGCCTCGCGCAGGAAGCGGGCGAGCGCGAGCGGCGTCGGATTTGGCGCACGCAGGCGTTTGATCGCGACCTCGCGGCCGATGTCGGCGTCGTGCGCGGTGATCACCTCGCCCATGCCGCCGCGCGCGATCACGTCGCCGAGCTCGGAGCGCTCGCCCGGCACGAGCGGCTCCGAGGGCCGCCGCGGCGGACGTTCGTCGGCCGTGGGCGGATCGAGGGTCTCCTCGGCACTGAGGGCGAGCACGTTGCGTTCGATGTCGCAACATGAATGCCAGCGGCAGGCGACGCCAAATGTGTGTTCCTGCGCAAACTGGCTGGGAGGCTACGCCCCGAAGTGAGGGATCCCGGTAAGCCGCGTTATGATGCGTACCGATGAAGGGCTGGACTTGCTTAGTACTGATCGCGCTCGCGGCGTGTACCCCGGGTGACGATGTCGCCGATGGCACCCGCGGGCTCTGCGCCGAAGGCGGAGAGCTAAACGACTGCAATGACGCACCGCAAACGCCGTGGGACGCCTGCTGGCGCATGGTCGATTGCGGTGCCATCCCGGTCTACGAGGTCGAGGAGAATCAGTTCGACTTCGACGACTGCGTCGAAGCGATCGATTCGCAACTCGAAGCACAACGGCGACTGACGATCGCCTGCATCGGCGCATCGACGTGTGACCAGCTGCGCCTGCGCACGGGCCGCTGCTTCTTGTTCGGGGCCAACTAATGCGCGCGCTCATCTGTTTGCTCCTCATCGCAGTCGCGATGCCGACGGTGTACGCGCAGGGCAGTGACGTACCTGCGCTGATCAAGCTGATCGAGAACCAGCCGAACGACATGGATCGTTCGACATGGAAAGAGAAGCGTCGCGATGCGGCACGCAAGCTCGCGCAGTCGAAAGACAAGCGTGCAGTGCCCGTCCTGGTCAACCTCGCCGAGACCGAGACGTTCGACATCATCGGAGACATCGCGATCGAGGGACTCGGCACGCTCAAGGATCAGGCTGCCGTGCCCGTGCTCCAGCGCATTGTCGGCGACGTCTCGCGCGACAAGAGCTCGCGCGACCTCGCACGCAAGGCGCTCGGCAAGCTCGGCGCACCCGAAACGCCTGCAGGTGGTGGCACCGGCAGCGCGACGACCGGCGGCGGCGCGACCACCGGCGGCGGCACGACCGGGCCGAAGACCGGCGGCGGCACGGGCAGCGGCAGCGCGACGACCGGCGGCGGCACGACGACGACCGGCCCGAAGACCGGCGGCGGCGCAGTCACCGGCGGCGGCACGACCGGCGGCGGCGTGTCGACCGGTCTCGAAGGCGGTGGCACGATCAGCGGCGGCGGTGGTGGTGGTCTGCTCGGCGAGACCAAGGGCACCGAGGTCGAAGGCAAGCCCGAGCTCGGCGACGACATTATCGCCGCATCGGATCGGCTGACGTTTGTCGCGGGCACCGCGGGCCTCGCGTACGACACGGCACGAGGGCAACTCGACTTCGACGCGGCGGCAGCCGGGCTCTACGCCAAGCGCGTCGAAGCGGAGACGCGCGCATTCGGCCTCAACCTTGGCGCGGATGTCGTCGCCGGCGTGATCAACCCCGACGGTCGCGCCCACACACGCGCGGTCATCCTCAACGTGCACGGCGATGGCGAAGCGCGGTTCTACTCGAACAAGCTCTACGGCATCGGCAAGGTCGCGATCGGAACAGCGTTCCAACAGTTCAGCTATCGCCACCCGACCGACGCGAGCCAGGACGTCGTCGGCCCCGACTCGCGCATGTTCACCGCCGATTTCCAGCTCGCGCTCGGCGGCGGCTACGGTCGCCTCATCGATGTCGGTGGCGCGATCCGCGTGCGCCGACTCGCTCGTCTGCTCGACGACGCGCGCGCACTCGGCAAACCGATCGATGCCGCAACCGCGAAGAATCTACAGCTGACCTGGTGGGCGCTGCGCGGCGAACGCTCCAGCTTCCGCTCGCTGATCGCGACGATCGCGATCCTGCGCGAGGCCGGCATCCTGCTCGGCGAGCCGAACGCGGTGATCACGTACGAGATCCTGACCGTGCTGCGCGATACGCAGCTCTACATGCGGCCGAGCGGCCTCGATATCCAGCTCGTGTTCAGCGAAGGCTACCTGCAGCGTCCCGATTTCGACGACGACGGCACGTGCGACCTGGGTGACTCGTACTGCGGGCGCATCGAACAGCTGATCGCGAGTGCCGGCTACGGCTCGCAGCTGCAAGACGACAAGCTCGAGCTGTCGGGCACGGCGTACGCGCGGTACCGATTGTTTCCCGGCGACATGGAACCGGCACCGTGGGCCGCGGGCGCGACCGCCCGCATGCGCCGTTTCACGTACGGCGAGCATGGCGATCCGTTCGGCGCGCTCGACTTGCGCGGCACGATTGCGGTGTCGAGCGACGCGAACCCCGCCGACCCGTGCATGGGAGATGGCTGTGACAAGTCACTGCGCATCGAGGGCGAGCTCGGCTTCACGTATTGGATCAATCAGGCCAGCGGCCTGCGGCTCGCAGCCCAGGTTGCCGAAGACGCCGGCGAGCTGTTTATTGGCGCCCGCCTCGAAGCAACCTACGGACTTCTCGACGGAACGTACGCCCGATAGTAATTGGTTGAGTGGTTCGACCAATTTCGGGTAAGGTGTATTGGTGTCCGAGCTCAGCCGTCAGCAACGCGAGACGTTAGTGGCAGTTGCCGAGACGGCGCTGCCCGCCGGCCGCTTTCTGCCGGCCGCCGGCACCAACACGGTGGACAAGGTCGAGCGCTTCGTCGCGAAGCTGCCGTCGCAGCTGTCGTTTGGGCTCAAAGGCCTGTTGCGCGGTCTCGATGCCGCCTCGTACCTCAGCCAGGGCCGGTCGTTTCGCAGCGTCAAGCCGGAGAAGCGGCTCGCGCTGCTCGAGAGCTGGCGGCAGGGTGATCCGATTCGCCGCCTGATGCTGCGCGCGCTGGTCACGCCGCTCAAGGTCGCGCACTTCGACGACCCCAAGCTCTACAAGCAGCTCGGTTGCGTCTACGAGTTCGACAAGCTGCGCACCGAAGCGAAGCCCGCGTACATGCGCGACCGCGTGCATCGCGGCGATCAGCTCGGCGGTGATCTCGCGGTCGATTGCGATGTCGTCGTCGTCGGCACCGGCGCAGGTGGCGCGGTCGTCGGCCGCGAGCTCGCCGAAGCCGGGCTTGCGGTCGTGTTCGTCGAAGAAGGTGGCTACTTCGATCGCAGCGATTTCACCGGTCGCGGGTTCACGATGCAGCAGAAGCTGTACCGCCGCGGCGGATCGACGTTCTCAGTCGGCAATGTTGGAATACCAATTCCACTCGGCCAGACCGTCGGCGGCTCGACCACGGTCAATTCCGGCACGTGCTACCGCACACCGGATCGCATTCTCCACGAGTGGCAACGCGACCTCGGCCTCACCGAGCTCGGACCCGACCAGCTCGGGCCGTACTTCGAGCGCGTCGAGGCCGTGCTCGGTGTCGACTACGCGAAAGCCGAGCTGCTCGGCGGCAACGGCCGCGTCGTCAAGCGCGGCTGCGACGCGCTCGGCTTCAAGCAACACGGTCCGCTTCGTCGCAACGCACCCGAGTGCGACGGCCAAGGCGTGTGCTGCTTCGGTTGCCCGACCGATGCCAAGCGCTCGACCAACGTCTCGTACATTCCGCTCGCCTTGAAAGCGGGCGCCGAGGTGTTCGCAGGCGCGAAGATGACGCGGATCATCGTCGACGGTGGCCGCGCACGCGGCGTCGTCGCGCACACCGCAAATGGCAACACACTGACCGTGCGCGCGCGTGCCGTCGTGATCGCGTGCGGCTCGATCATGACGCCGATCGTGCTCGGCTCGCAGGGCCTCGGCCAACGCTCGGGCCAGCTCGGCAAAAATCTCTCGATCCATCCCGCGGCCGGGGTGCTCGCCGAATTCGACGAGCAGATCCTGACGTGGAAGGGCATCCCGCAGGGCTACGCGATCCACGAGCTGCACGACGAAGGCATCCTCTACGAGGGCGCGTCGGTACCGCTCGAGATGACGATGACGATGACGCAGCTGATCGGCCCCGAGCTGATCCGGCTCGCCGAGAGCTACGACCACGTGTCGAGCTTCGGCTTCATGGTCGAGGACACGTCGCGCGGCTCGGTCCGCGAGATCGCCGGGCAGCCGGTGATCCAGTACTGGCTGCAGGACAAAGACGTCGCGCACATCAAGCGCGGCGTCGACGTGCTCGCGCAGATCTTCTTCGCGGCCGGTGCCAAGCGCTTGCACCTGCCGATCGCCGGCTTCGACGTGGTCAACGGCCCCGACGACCTGGTCAAGCTGCGGCGCGCGACGGTCCGCGCGTGGGATCTCGACATTTCGGCGTACCACCCGCTCGGCACCGCTCGGATGGGCATGGACCCGGCGAGCTCGGTCGTCGGGCCCGACCACGAAATGCACGACACCGCCGGCCTCTACGTGGTCGACGGCGCCTCGGTGCCGACCTCGCTCGGCGTCAACCCGCAGATCACGATCATGACCCTCGCGACCCGCGCCGCGGAGAAGATCGCGGCCAAGCTCGGCTAGTCAGTCTTGTCTATGCGACGCGCACCGCGGAAAAGATCGCGGCCCACCGCGCCGCGATGACAACTTTCCGAGGGCCGGCCGCGGCCAAGCCTCGGGGTTTCGAGCGATTGGACGCCGGCACGCGGCGTGCTGTGGCCGGTAGCATGCGCCTTGCCGGGATTGTCGCTGCTGCTCTCCTCCTCGCCCTGCCCGCCCTCGCCTCTGCCCGCCCGCTGTCGTTCGGCGTCGGCCTCGGCACCACCGACAGCGAGAACGACTACGACGGCGAAGCCAACGGCACCAAGCAGCTGTTTGGCCGCATCGGGATCACGCCGCGGCTCGGCATCCAGCTCGAGCTCCAGCGCATCGAGGATCCGTACACCGACATTCGCACCGGCACCGCGCTGCTCGTCGTCGAGCTCGGCCGCTCCGGCAACCTCGTCCCGATCCTCGTCGCCGGTCTTGGCTTCGATACCGCGACAAGCGACTACGCCGAGCAAAGCGGCTCGCACAAGGAAGGCGGCCTCGGCCTCGAGTACCGCGCCGAAGGCGGGCTCACGCTCGGTGTCGACGCGCGGCTCGGCGGCCGCTCGGTCGACAACGACTATGTGACCCCGCTGCGAGAAGACGCGATCGGCCTCTGGGCGCCGAACGGTCTCGTCGAAGGCGAGTACCGCAGCGCGCGACTCTACGCCGCAATTCGCTTCTAGCTCAGCGAATCCACAGATTCGCGCTCGTGGTACCGGGCTCGTACGTATTGCCGTAGCAACCACACGCGTTGCAGTCGCCTTGGGCGCCCCACTCCAGGCTCCTCGAGTCGGTCCCGGCGGCCTGGTGCGGGCTCCACGTATTGGTGGGCTCGTCATTGCTCGCGAAGCCGAAGCGCAAGTAGCTATCACTCGCGCCCGCCTCCATGTCCTCGCCGTTGATGCCGAAGAACTGCGGACCGGTCGAGTGGCGCATCCGCGACGACAAGAAACTCGGCACTTCATCGAGCAGCGAGCCGTGGCACGCGTTGCCCTCGTCACCCGCGAGCTCGAGCTCCGGTCCCATGAACACGGCGAGCGCCGAGCGGGGCACTGGCACCGCGACCAAGAAGTCGTGCACCGGATCGAGCCACTGCAGGCGAAGCTCGGTGCCCTGCACTTGGTTGAACGCGACGAGCTTGGCGTCGTTGCCTTGCGGCGCTTGATTCGGTTCGAGGTCGGTCTCGTTTAGTGTCGCGGCCGTGGTCCATTGCGGCGCGGCGTATCTGAGCGCCGTGCTCTGGTTCGACAGCTTCATCACCAGCGTCCAGCCGCCGCCCGCGGAGGTTTGATCGCAGTACGCGTCGAACGGCGCAGCGGAGATCGCAAGCGAGTAGACGCCCGACATCAGCTGACCCGCGTCGCGAATCTCGAGACAGCTCTTCGCGAGCAAGCACACCTTCATGCCGCACACGTTCGTCGTGCAGTCCGCGTGCTCCGCGCACGCATCGCCGATGGCGCACGGCGCGCAGTCACCACCGCAATCGAGATCGGTCTCGCCCGGCGACAGCATGCCGTCGGTGCACGATGCCGGCGCGTCGGGGCGCGGCGCGTCGGTGGTCGTCGCGCTCCCATTCATCGGGTCGTCGAGCCCGAAGATCTGGCGGCATCCAGGCGCTGCCAGGACCGTCACCGCGAGCGCCAACCGAGCCCACACCCTCTCGAGGATAATCTGGTCTGCATCGGCGTGGGTGTGCGAATCGACGCAGTGTATGCGCGAGGGCGCTGCGGCCAACCGCAGGGCGCTACGGTCAACGTTGCGTTCGTCGGGAACTGGCTACTGCGTCGTGTAGATCGCGAGTGAGCCGTACTTCGCGCTGGCGTTGTCGACGCGAAACCCCACGGTGTCGAGGTCGGCGGGTGCCGTGAAGAACACCCAATCGACGCTCACGGTGTCATTGCGACCATAACGAGCGCGGCAGCGAATGTCGAAGTTCGCCAGCTGACTACCGTAGATCCGCAACCGATCGCCGGGCTTCCCCGGAAGTTGTCTCGCGCGACCGGCTTCGAACGGTTGCCCCGCCGCGGGATCCCCGACGAGCATCACCAGATCATCGCCGTCCGCGTGGTGCTCGACCCGACACTCGAGCGGGATCCCGGTCGACGACTTGCTCGCGACAAACACTCCAACGCTGCCGACGTCGGTCGGGAACGTCGCATCGAACACGACTTCGACGGTCGGTTGAATGTTCGCCGGTACCATACGTTCCACAGCGCCCACCCCGAGCACGAGCGCGCTGCGGTCCATCTCCCACGTCGCTTCGCCGCGTGCGGTCCAAGCGTTGCCTGATTCGGTGAACGACTCGAATTCGAGCAAGCTGTCATTCGGCACGCCGACGTTCGGATCGCATTCGTCGCCAACGCCGTCGCGATCCTCGTCGGCGTCGTCGCCCGGATCCGCGGGGCACGGGTCGACGCGATCGCGTAGCTCGTCACAGTCATCGTCGTCGAGCGGGCATTCATAGACATGGTCGGCGTTGAACACGACGTCGCAGCCCGCCAGCGCGACGAGCGCTATTCCCCACCGAGCCATGGCTCAGTGTAGACGGTTACAGCTCGAGCTTGTCCCGGAACGTGGCGGCAAGACCCGGCTTGAACCGCACATCGGCGAGCACCTCGCGCACGCAGTTACGCGTCGATGCCGGCAAATCGCTATCGACGACATTGAGGAACTGCACCGCGCCCGAGGCATCGATCGAGATCTCGAACGCGACGTACGCCGACAGTCCCGCCTTGCTGATCGCACGCGTGCACTGGCCGAGCTTGCTCTGATCGATGCCGGCGCGCAGTTGCTTGCGCCGTGCTGCGGTGCCGCCGCTCGGCGCGTCCGCTGCCTCGGCTTGCACTGCGATCTTCGCCGGCTTCGCGGGCTCGACATCGACCCAGCCCGCGCGACGGAACCTGCCCGCACGATCCGCCGTCTCGACGGTGTGGCGACCCGGCATCACGCGCACGCGCAGCGGCGCTTCGCCGAGCTCGACACCATCGACGCGCACCGCGCGCGCACCGACCGTCGCGATCTCGAGCGTGGCCGAGGTCTGTACCAGCGTCTGCGCATCGGTCCATAGCGGCAACGTCGCCGGCGTGGTCGCTGCGAGCTGGTCGAGCTCGTCGGCGCTGAGCGCGACCACGCGCGCTGCGTCGATCGCCGTCGCGCGCACAAAGTGGACCTTGCGTGCAGTCGCGACTTCGAGCTCGCCGCGCGCATCGCGCACCGCAACGCGGCCGTGACGGCAAGCGACGTGCGTCGCGTTCGCATCGTGGGTGACGCGGAACTGGGTGCCGCGCACTTCGATCGTGCGGTCGCCGGCGATCACAGAGAACCGCTGATCGGGCGCGCGGTGCGCGAGCGTGATGTCGACCGTACCTTCGACGACGAGCTCGATCGCATGTGCATCGAAGCGGCGCAGCTCGAGCGTCGAGCGCGGACCGAGCGAGAACGCGCTACGGTCGCCGAACTGGACGTCGACGCGGCCGTGACCGGTCGCGAGCACGGTGCCCGCGACGAGCGTGCGTTCGAATGCGTCGTCGCGACGCACGCCATCGATCATCACTTGGCCGGTCAATCGACTGACGAGACCCGCGAGCGACGGCAGCTGCGAAGCGGGCGCCGGCGGCGGCGTCACGTGCTTCGCGACCGGCGCGGGACCCGGTGTCTGCACCGAGCCGGTCGCGACCGCGAGTACGAGCACACCGGCGGCGAGCGCGGCGGTACCGAGGATCGCGAGCGGCCGATTCGGGGCGCGCACCTTCGCGCGGCGCTCCGTCGACACCGACCAGTGCACGCGCGCACGCACGCCATCCCACCCGAGCTCTGGTGCGGACTGCGCTTTGAGCACCGGGAAGCTCTCCGAGACCCGCTGTACGCGCTTGCGCGCCTTCGCGCATGCGGTGCAACCGTCGGCATGACGCTCCATCGTGGCGAGCTCTGCCTCCGAGAGCTTGCCCGCAAAGGCATCTGCCCAACGATGCGGCGCGACGTGGCGGCTCGTTGGTTGCCTCATTCGTCGCCTCCACTCGCGTCTTCACCGGCGAGC
>DATDCH010000018.1:0-12678 GCA_036524455.1 Kofleriaceae bacterium
AGGTCCTGCGCCTCGACCTGCTCTTGCAGGCGGCCGGTGACGACGCCGGGCTCGACCACGCACACGAGATCGTCGGGATCGATCTCCTTGATCGTTTGCATGCGCTCGGTCGAGAGCACGATGCCGCCTTGCACCGGCAACGCGCCGCCGACCATGCCGCTGCCGGCGCCGCGCGGTGTGACCGGTACCTTGCGCTCGGCGCAGATGCGGAGCACGGCGGCGACTTGCTCGGTCGAGCTGCAGAGAACTGCGCACTCGGGCGGAAAGAATTCGGGCAGCGGACTCTCGTCGCGGCCGTAGTCATCGAGCTTCTCGTGGCCGGGCCCGATGATCGCGTCGGCGCCGAGCTCGCGCTCGAGGACGCCGACGATCGTCATCGTCTTAGACGCTGAACGAGGAGCCGCATCCACACGTCGACTTTACATTCGGGTTCTGGAACTTGAAGCCTGCACCCTGCAGACCCTCGACATAGTCGATCTCGGTACCGACGAGGTACATGAGGCTCATCTCGTCGACGACACACTTCACGCCCTGGACCTCGAACTGGCGATCGACCTCGGCCGGCTCGTCGAAGTAGAGGTCGTACGAGAAACCGGCACAGCCACCACCGACGACGCGCAGGCGAAGCGCCATGTTGCCCTCGATCGCTTCGGCCGCACGGATCTCGTTGACCTTCGTCGCTGCGACCGGGGTAATGAGGAGCATCGACTCCGGACCGGCGGGGGCGGGCGTTTCAGACACACTTGCGACAGCGGCTTCAGACATCGAGTGGACCTTACCCTCACGTGAGGGTTACGGCAAGAGCTGTGGTAAAACCGCGACGTGCCGAGTTACGACGCACTGCTCCGCGAGCTCCGAGGCCAGACTCCCGAGGTTGACGTCCCGGGATTGTCTGCCGCGCTGAGCCAAGACCCGAAGCCCGCCGTCATCGATTGCCGCGAGGCCGACGAATACGCCCAGGGGATGATCCCGGGTGCGACGTGGATCCCACGCGGGTTCCTCGAGTCGCGAATCGAGAAGACGGTCAACGATCGCGGCGCGCCGATCATCATCTACTGCGCGAGCGGCAATCGCTCGCTGTTCGCGCAGCGCACGCTCGCCGAGCTCGGCTACACGAACGTGAAGTCGCTCGCCGGCGGGTTCACGGGCTGGAAGCGCGCAGGCCTGCCGTGGGAGATGCCCGCGACGCTGCGTGCCGATCAAGAAACGCGTTATTCGCGGCACGTGCTGCTTCCCGAGGTCGGCGTCGCGGGCCAGCAGAAGCTGCTCGCCGCGAAGGTCGTCTGCATCGGTGCAGGCGGGCTCGGTTCGCCGTCGAGCATGTACCTCGCCGCAGCGGGCATCGGCACGCTCGGCATGATCGACGACGACATCGTCGACGCGTCGAACCTGCAGCGCCAGATCCTGCACGGCACCGACCGGCTCGCGACGAACAAGGTCGACAGCGCCGAGCGCACGCTCAAGAACTTGAACCCCGACGTGCGGGTCGAGAAGCACCGCACCCGTATCACGAGCGAAAACGCGATCGATCTGCTCGGTCGCTACGATGTGATCATCGACGGCGCCGATAACTTCGCGACGCGCTACCTCGTCAACGACGTCGCGCTCAAGCTGGCCAAGCCGGTGATTCACGCATCGATCTTCCGGTTCGAGGGTCAGATCACGGTGTTCCCCGGTACCGGCTCGCCTTGCTACCGCTGCCTGTATCCGCAGCCGCCGCCTCCCGAGGATGCGCCGTCGTGCGCCGAGGGCGGCGTGCTCGGCGTGCTGCCCGGGATCATGGGTGTCCTGCAGGCGACCGAGGCCATCAAGCTGATCCTGAACCTCGGAGATTCACTCGCTGGGCGATTGCTCGTGTACGACGCGCTCAGAACCAAGTTCCGCGAGCTCAAGCTGCGACGCGATCCTAAGTGTCCTACGTGTGGCGATGGCGTCGATCGCACCGCGATAGAGCTGGTTGATTACGAGCAGTTCTGCGCGGGTCCACGTCACTAGATCTGGGGCTGAGCTACAATTAGCTCGCGTTGATCGCCGCTGGGCAATCGATCGGCAGCTACCGCATCCTGCAGAAAATCGGGACTGGCGGCATGGGAGCCGTTTATCTCGCCGAGCACCCGCTGATCGGTAAGAAGGTCGCGCTCAAAGTCATTCACCGCGAGCTCGCGAGCAACAAAGAGGTCGTGCAGCGCTTCTTTCAAGAAGCGAAGGCCGTCACCAAGATCGGCAACGAGCACATCGTCGAGATCCACGATTTCGGTCAGACGCCCGAAGGCGACCACTTCTACATCATGGAGTACCTCGAGGGGCAGACCCTCGCCGGCGTGCTCGCGACCGAGCGCGTGCTCGACGTCATGCGCGCGCTGCACATCGGAGCGCAGATCGCGGCCGCACTCGCCGCGGCGCACAACTCGGGCGTGATCCATCGCGACCTCAAGCCCGACAACGTGATGCTGACGACGCGGCTCGGCGATCCGAACTTCGTCGTGCTGCTCGACTTCGGGCTCGCGAAGATGTTCATCGGTGGCGGGCAGTCGGCCGTGAAGACCGCCGCGGGCGTGCTGCTCGGTACGCCGCAGTACATGTCGCCCGAGGCGTGCGAGAGCAAAGGCAACCTCGATCACCGCACCGATATCTACGCGCTCGGCATTCTGCTGTTCCAGATGATCACGGGCGTGCTGCCGTTCGACGGCGAGACGATGGGCGAGGTGCTCGTCAAGCAAGTGACGCAGCTGCCGCCGCCACCGCGCGGGTACAACCCGAGCATCCCGCCGGCCGTCGAGCAGATCGTGCTGCGCTGCCTCGCGAAGAACGTCGACTCGCGATTCCCGACGATGCTGGCGCTTCGCGAAGCGCTGCTCGATCCCGAAGTCTATTTGCACAAGTCGCCGCCGATGGCGGCTGCACGCTCGCTCGCGCCGGGCGAAGCGAAGGTCGACGCGAAGACTGTGATGGCGTACGCCGCGCAGGAGCAGCGCACGAAGATCGGGATGTCGAGCGGACCGCAGGGCGCGATGCCGCTGCCGGCGCCGGCGCCATCGCTGCCGGGCAACGCGGGTGCGAAGACCATGATTGCGGATCCGTCGCGGCAGATGCCTGTGCAGCTGCCGCCGCAGGCGCAGCAAGCACCCGAGATGATCGCGCCCGCGCAGCCGAAGATGAACACGATGCGGATCTCGACGCCGCTCGGTTACTCGTCGCGCCCGCCGAAGAAGATGTGGCCGATCGTGCTCGTGCTCGCGCTGCTGCTCGGGCTCGGCGGCGGTGCGTTCGCGGTCGCGTGGTTCGGTAAGAAAGAAGGCGGGATCGAGACCGCGGCGGCTGCCGATGCCGCGGCGCCTGCCGTCAAGCCCGTGCCGCCCGCGAAGCCTGATGCGCCGCCGGTCGTCGTCGAGAACAAAGGCTCGGCGGAGGCCAAGGGTTCCGCCACGCCGCCGCCGCCGGCGCCGCCCGATGCCGCGCCAGGCTCGGCCGCGACCAAACCCGCGCCTGGCACCGCGGTGATCGTCATCGACAGCACGCCACAAGGCGCCGAGGTGCTCGGCACCGACAAGAAGTCTTACGGCAAGACGCCGGCGACGATCTCGCTGCCGATCAGCGACATGCCGCTCGACTTCGAGCTCAAGCTCAGTGGCTACAAGAAGAAGACGAAGCAGATCATCGTGACCGGCAACGCCGTGATCAACGTGATGCTCGATCGCGCGCCGTCGAGCCACAAAGGCTCGAGCTCGGGCTCGGGTCGCAAGAAGGGTTCGGGCGACGGCGCCGGCGACGGGCTGATGAACCCCGACGATCTATAGAACCGGCGGCGACGGGCAGCCGAAGATCACGTCGACCGTGTCGACAACGTGCGTGCGCAGCCGGTCGCAGTACATGCCGTAGAGCGTGATCAGCTGCGTCGCCGGGTCGTAGTCCCAGCCCGCCATGTGCGTCAGATCGCGTGGCACGAGCTCGGTCTTCTCGAACCACACGTACGTCTGCGCGAGATCCTCGGGCGGCGGATCGACGAGGTACGAGCAGCCGATCACCTGATCGGCGATCGACGCGAACGCCATGTCGAGCTCGCCGGCGGTGTCGGCGCGGAAGTACTTCGTGGTGCCCGACTGCGGCGTGCCGCCGGCGACCGCCATCTTGTTGAGCTGCACGGCGTCGACGGCGCCGCCGAAACCGATCACGAACGTCTTGATGCCGTGGCTGAACAGCTGTTGCACCGCCATCTCGGCGCCGGCATCGCCGCCGCCGGCCGTGCAGCCGTTCGACTGCGCGCCGTCGGTGATCAGCATCAGGTAGCTCTGCCGCGCCGGATCGCTGAGCGCCGGATCGGTTGCGGCCTGGGTGAGTCCGGTGTCGATGTTCGTCACGCACGGATCTCGCGGGTAGAGCGGGTCGGTCGCAACGAGTGCGTTCGTCAGCAGCGCCTGGATGCCAGGCCCATTGCCATCGGCGAGCGGGAACGCGAAGTCCTGCTGCGTGCACTCGGCGAGCGTCTTGTCGGGGAACAGCGTCAACCCCCAGCGGATGTCGTTCGCGTAGCTGGTGATCACCTGCTTGATCGAGTCGACCGCGATCTGCCACTTCGACATCGTCGCCGTCGCCGGGATCTGACGCATCGAGCACGAGCGATCGAGCACGAGCAACAAGTTGGGCGGCACGTACGTGAGCTCGAGGCTCTCGCCGCCGCAGTTGTTGTCGATGCACGTGCCGCCTTCGCAGCGCATACCGAGCCCGCAGTCGGAGTCGGCGAAGCACGCCGGCGGCGGTGAGTCGGGTGGACTGCCCGATGATGACGGACCGCACGCGACGAGGATGACGATCAAAACGCTGCTTCTCACATCGCGGCGCAAGAGCAGCCGGCGTGCCGCGCGCAAGCTGTCGATCACGTGGTCGCGCGCGACGCGCTTGTCGGGGACAGCCGACAGAGCCGATAGGTCAACTGACCTAAGTAACCAAGAGCGTTGCGCAACGCGCTGCACTTCGCGCGAACGACGACTAGAAGCGATCGCCGCAGCCGCCGACGACGAAGTTCCAGCACGTGACGCCGTCGACGTCGTAGCTCTCGGTCGAGAGCGATTCGCAATGCCAGCGCAGCCACGCGGGATCGTCGAGGCCGACCTGGTAGTAGTTGAGCCGGACGAGCCTGCCGTCGCCCGCGAAGTAGTGGGCCTCTCGGAGCAGGTACATCGGAAGCGGACCGCGATAGCTGTGCAGCAAGTGTGCGATCTCGGTGCCGGCCACCGCGTCGTTCATGCAAGCGACATTGGGCCGATCACCGCACAGGTGCATCGGAGGCATTCGCTTGTCGTCGACCGGGTAGTTGACCTCGTACGCGCCACATTCGATCGCGACGCGGTCCGTGAGCGCCTCGTACTCTTGCTCGGGCGTCAGCTCGTTGCACCCGGCAACGACGAGCGCTGCGACGCACAACCTACGCATGTGCCTAGCTTCCCACAGACGAGGATCAGTCGCAGCCGGCAGAAAGCGTCCCAGCTTGCTCTCCGGCCACGCGGTGGGCATGCTGGGGCATGGTCTTCGCGATCATAGCTGGCCTCGTGGTGCTCGCGGTCGCCGCGGTCTTCGCGGCGCGCATCGCACGGGCCGAGGTCGCGCGACTCGCGAACCACGCCGTCGACGCAGCGCGCCTGCAAGCGGCGGCCGAGCGCAAGGCGGCTCAGCTCGCAGCGCAGGCCCAGCGCACGGCGATCGAAGCGACCGCACGCAAGGACGCGTTCGACGCGGGCACCAAGGCCGACGAAGAGCACACCGAGCGCGAGGCATCGCTCCAGGAGCGCGAAGATGCGCTGCACGCCAAGCAGGCGGAGATCGATCTACTCGACGACGGTCTCGAGGCGCGCGAGGCGCAGCTCGCACAGATCCACAAGGACGTGCAGTCGCGTCACGATCGCGCACGCGGCCTCGAGCAAGACGTGCATCGCAAGCGCGATTCGATCAAGGGCGAGCTCGAGAACCGCGCCGGCATCGCTGCGAAAGAGCTGATCCGCCAGATGTCGGCCGTGTGGATCGAGGATGCGCGTGCCAAAGCGGCCGCGCTGGTGCGCAACGCCGAGCAAGCGACCACCGATCCGGCACACGATCGCGAAGCGCGTCGCGTGATGGAGATCGCCGCGGCGCGCTGCAGCATGCACTTCTTGACCGAGCGCAACTTGTCCACGCTGCGCGTCGGTCCGGACATCGTGTCGGTGCTGCTCGACAGCAATGCCGCGATTCACGGCGCGCTCGAGCGTGTCGCGGGCGTGCAGCTCCAGATCAATGACGACAAGGATGTCGTGCGGCTCGAAGGTCTCGACGGCGTCGGTCGCGAGGTCGTGCGCCGCGCGCTGTCGCGCATGATCAAAAAGCCCGAGACGATCGATGCGGCGCGCAAAGCTCCGGACGAGTGGGCCGCGAAAGCGCGCGAGCATCTCGAACAAGAAATCCGCGCGCTCGGCAAGAAGGCGTTCTCGACACTCGGCATCCAGAAGGCGCATCCCGAGATCGTCGACCTTGTCGGCGCGCTCAACTTCCGCACCAGCTACACGCAGAACCAGTGGCTGCACGCGGTCGAGGCGAGCTTCCTCGCCGGCATGATGGCTGCCGAGCTCGGCCTCGACGAGAAGCTCGCACGGCGCGCGACCCTCATGCACGACATCGGCAAGGCGCTCACCCACAAGATCGAAGGTAGCCACGCGGTGATCGGCGCCGAGATCGCGCGCCGGCTCGGCGAGTCCGAGCTCGTCGCGAACGCGATCGGCTCGCACCATGCCGACGAGCCGCCGAACTCGGTCTACGCCTACTTGGTCGCGGCATCCGATGCGATGAGTGGTGCGCGCCCAGGCGCGCGCCGCGAGCAAACCGAGGGCTTCTCGACGAAGCTCGAGGACCTCGAGCGCATCGGCATGCAGCGCCGCGGCGTCATGCACGCGCATGCGGTTCACGGCGGCCGCGAGCTCCGCGTCTACGTCAGGGAGCGCGAGGTCGATGACCTCACGGTCGTCGAGATGTCGACCGAGATCGCGAATCAGATCGCGGAAGAGATGACCTTCCCCGGTCAGATCAAGGTCACCGTGATCCGCGCGTTCGAAGCGACGTCGACCGCGAATTGATTGCGCGATTGCGCCACAGCGCGCACTGCTGCGAGCGGATGTGCATCGCGGGCGCGATCGTACGCGCGGGAGTTTGACGCAGTACCCGCGCACGCTGGGGCACACGGGATGCAGACGTCCCCTCGAGCAAAAGAGGGGATACATGGCGAACCAAGATCGCAATGGTCGTAACGCCCACGGGCCCGACGACAACCGCCCGGGCTGGCGTCCGCAGGACGAACCCGGCCAGCGCCGCGGCAACCTGACCGAAGACGACGTGCGCACCATGCGCGACCGCGATGAGGATGACCGCTACATGTCACGCGATCGGTTCTCGCACTGGGACGACCGCATCATCCGGCCCTACGAGCGTGACGATCGGTCGACGGAGCGCTATGGCCAAGGTCAGAGCGGATACCGTGCGGGCCGCTACGAAGACGATCGCAGCTATCTAGCGCAGCCGAACCTAGGAGCGCGCGGCGAGTGGCGCGACTCGTACCCATTTGATCGTGGCTACGGTGACTATCAGGACCGGGACGATGAGAGCCGCGATCAGGGCCGCGGCAACTACCTCGGTCAAGGCGGCCAGGAGATGGGTTACGAGCGCGACGACCCGCGCTGGGGTAACGAAGGCTACATGGCACAGCGCGGCTATGGTTCGCGCCACCGGGGTTGGCAAGACGACCCACGAATGCCGAGCAACTACGGTCAGCCGTCGCAGTTCGGTCCGCGCGGCTCGCAGGGCTACCAAGGTTTCGGTCAGCCTTCCCATCGCGGCAAAGGCCCGTCGGGCTACGCGCGCTCTGACGAGCGCATCCGCGAGCTCGTGTGCGAAGCGCTGACGGATGATCACTACGTCGACGCGACGCATATCGAGATCACGGTGCGCGACGGCGAGGTGACCCTGTCGGGCACCGTCGACGATCGCCAGCAGAAGCGGATGGCCGAGGACTGCGTCGATCAAGTATGGGGTGTCAGAGATGTGCAGAACCAGATCCGCGTCGCGAGCGACAAGAACCGCATGGCGACTAGCAAACAGTCGGAGTCGACGGAAACGCCGGGCTCGTCGACGACGAACGACAAACGGGGCCGAGCGTAGGAGCACGCTGTAGTCCGTTTGCACGTCCTAACGGCGTGTAAGCGGTTGGCCAGGCAGGGACGGGTGACGGCGTCCCTGCCTGGTCTTTTTTATGCACAACGTCTGGACCGCCATGCCGCCATTCTTCGAAGACGACGAGGATCCGAAAAAGCCGCGCCCCGTCGACGGCGCGAAAAAGCGCGAGGGTTGGATGGAAGTCGACGAGTCGCGGCAGGACAACGACCGCGACCACCATCGCCACGTCCACACGACGCGCTGCTCATGCTGGAGCGCACCGCCACAACGGTTCGATCGCTCGGACTCGCATGCGCCGCGTTACTGCTGATGCTGGTCGCGCACTTCCGGCTCGTCGCGCCGGCGCAGCTGCAGACGAAGAGTGCAGCGGTGGCAACCGAGATTCGCTGCACGCATGGCTCGGTGCGCACGCGGACACCGGGACTGCACCCGAGCTACATGACGCGCACCGTGAAGACGCGCCGTCATCTGCACGAGCTCATCGAATAACGCGCTGCCGCCCGATGGCTCAGCGCGCGAGCAGCTCGCCGAGCTTGTCGAGCGCTTGCGTCCAGCCTTCACCGGCGTACGTGATCGGCGCGAACTTGTTCGCACGCACGACGCGCAGCTCTAGCGTGACGAGCGTCTTGCCGCTCTGCTCGGCGAATGTGACCGTGTTCAGGATCTCGAACGCGACTTCGCCGTTCTGCTCGCTGCGCTCGGTGTAAACGAGGCGCTCCGGTTCGATCACTTCGATGAACGCTCCGAGGTTCGTCATCGTCATGCCGTTCGGCGCGCGCATGTCGTAGCGCAACGCGCCGCCCGCCCGCACGTCGAGCTCGATGCGCGGAATCGAAAAGCCACGTGGGCCGAACCACTTCGCGAACTGCGACGGCTCCGTCCACGCTGCCCACACGAGCTTGCGCGGCGCCGCGAATTCGCGCGTCAGCGTCACCTGCGTGAGTGGCTCGAGCATGCGCTCGATCGCGTCGTAGCCCGCAGCGGCACCGTGCTCCATCCCGCTCGAGATCACGATGTCGCGCGTTTCCTTGCTGTCGTAGCGCGCGAGCAAGTGCATCGTGGTCTTGCCGTTCGCCTCGGTGAACGTGGTCGTCACGACCGAGGGATGGTCGCGCGCCATGTCGACGTCGTAGATCTCGGTGAACACGATCCGATTCGGCGGATCGATCTCGCGGTACTCGCCCTTGAACGGAACGAGCCTGCCATCGGGGGTCTTGCCGACGAAGCGGTAGGTGCCGCCGACGTGGACGTCCATCTCGACCGACACGTCGCCGATGTGGCCGCAGCCCCACCATTGCTTGATGTGCTCTGGCTTCGTGAACATCTCCCAGACCAGCGCCCTGGGTGCGTCGAAGTCCCGCGTCATCAAGATCTCGGTATCCGACGGCAGCGTGATGACCAGTTTGTTCTTCGTGGTGGCGCTCATTTCTTCTTGTCCTTCTGTTGCAGAGTTTTCAGGTAATCGTCGAGGCGGTCGAAGCGCTCTTCCCAGGCACGGCGATATTTCTCGACGTACTCGGCGACCTCCTGCAGAGGGCGGGCGTCGAGCCGACACGGCCGCCACTGCGCGTCGCGACCGCGGATGATGAGACCGGCGCGCTCGAGCACCTTGAGGTGCTTGCTGATCGCGGGCAGGCTCATCTCGAACGGGGCGGCGAGCTCGGTCACCGATACTTCGCCCTCCGCGAGGCGTGCGAGGATCGCGCGCCTCGTCGGATCGGCGAGGGCGGCGAATGTCGTATCGAGATTCTTCGACATCTTCGATTTAACCTCTTGGTTAATTAACTTGTAGGTTAAATAGAAGAGGATGTCAATCGCACGTAAAGGTGAGGTTTCGAATTGACACGCGTCTATCACCCGACCATAGTCCCTTCAGCTACATAGAACCTTACGTTCACGTGAGGGTTAAGGACAAATGGACGGGAGCACTCCAACAAAGCTGATGCGAGTCGGCGAGCTAGCGAAGGCGGTCAACAAGACCGTTCGCGCGATGCACCTCTACGAGGAGCTGGGATTGCTCGAGCCGCGCGCGCGCTCCGAAGGCGGCTTCCGCCTCTACGGACCCGAGGCGATCGACCGCATCCATTGGATCGTCAAGCTCCAGGCGATCGGCTTCACGCTCGCCGAGATCCAAGGCTTCGTGAAGGACTTCCAGACCGCTGGCTCTGCGCCCGAAGCGAGTGCTCGCGTTCGCGCGCTGTTTCACGAGAAGCAGCAGCAGATCCGCGAGCAGATCACGCAGCTCTCGGTGATCGAGAACGACATCAGCGAAGCGCTGGCGTACCTCGATAGCTGCCAGAGCTGCTCCACCGAATACGCGCCGACCGAGTGCGGCGATTGCGACCACGAGGGGCATCAGAAAGGCCACGCCCCGCCGCTGTTCGCGGGGCTCTCCAAGCGTCACGAGGAAAAGGAGTTCGACGTTCCCGTGACCGTGCTCTCCCGCGACCCGCTGACACCCCGCGAAGGAAACAACTAGATGTCTCAGGTCAAGCTCCCCATCTTCATGGACAACCACTCGACGACGCAGGTCGACCCGCGCGTCCTCGAGACGATGTTGCCGTACTTCACGCAGCACTTCGGCAACGCGGCGAGCCGCAACCACTCGTTCGGCTGGACCGCCGAGGCTGCGGTCGAGAACGCGCGTAACCAGGTTGCTGCGCTGATCGGCGGCGACGGTAAAGAGATCGTGTGGACGAGCGGCGCGACCGAGTCGAACAACCTCGCGCTCAAGGGTGCCGCCAGCTTCTACAAGAAGCAGGGCAACCACATCATCACCGTCGAGACCGAGCACAAGAGCGTGATCGACACGTGCAAGCGCCTGCAGCGCGAAGGCTACGACGTCACGTACCTCACGCCGCAGAAGGACGGCATCGTCACCCCCGAGATGGTGACCGCGGCGATGACCGACAAGACGCTCGTGGTGAGCATCATGCTCGCGAACAACGAGATCGGCGTCGTCCAGGACGTCAACGCGATCGGTGCGGCGATCAAGGCGAAGAACCCCAAGGCGCTGTTTCACATCGACGGCGTGCAGGGCGCGGGCAAGATTCCGTTTGACGTCAATGCGGCGAAGGCGGACCTCGTCGCGCTGTCCGCGCACAAGATGTACGGCCCCAAGGGCATTGGTGCCCTCTGGGTGCGTCGCAAGCCGCGCGTGCGCATCGATCCGATGATCGACGGCGGCGGTCACGAGCGCGGCATGCGCTCGGGCACGCTTCCCGTGCCAATGATCGTCGGCTTCGGCAAGGCGGCGGCGCTCGCGAAGGAAGAGATGGCGGCGGAGGCGATTCGTCTCGCTTCGCTGCGCGAGCGGCTGCACCGCGGCATCACCGCGAAGCTGCCCGAGACGTACGTCAACGGCTCGCTCGAGCGCCGGCTGCCCGGCAACCTCAACATCTCGTTCGCGTTCGTCGAGGGCGAGAGCCTGCTGATGGCGCTCAAGGATGTCGCAGTGTCGAGCGGCTCGGCGTGTACGTCGGCGTCGCTCGAGCCGAGCTACGTGCTCCGCGCATTGGGCGTCGGCGACGAGCTGGCCCATACTTCCATCCGGTTCGGCATCGGCCGCTTCAACACCGAAGCCGAGATCGATTACGTGATCGATCTCGTCGTGAAGAGCGTCGATCGGCTACGGCAGCTGTCGCCGCTCTGGGAAATGCATCAAGAAGGAATCGACATCAACTCGATTCAGTGGACTCCGCACTAAGGAACAAGCCATGGCGTATTCAGAAAAAGTACTCGACCACTACGAGAACCCGCGCAACGTCGGCACCTTTTCGAAGGAAGAGGACGAAGTCGGCACGGGACTCGTCGGCGCGCCGGCGTGCGGCGACGTCATGCGGCTACAGATCAAGGTCAAGGACGGTCGCATCGAGGATGCGAAGTTCAAGACCTTCGGTTGCGGCTCGGCGATCGCGTCGAGCTCGCTCGCGACCGAGATGATCAAGGGCATGACGCTCGACCAGGCGGCCGAGATCAAGAACACCCAGATCGTCGAAGAGCTCAACCTCCCGCCGGTCAAGATCCACTGCTCGGTGCTCGCCGAGGACGCGATCAAGGCCGCGATCGAGGACTACAAGAAAAAGCACCCGAGGTAGCTATGAACGCAGCAGCACAAAGCGATACCCAGAAGCAGACGGCGCACGTCGTCGGCAAGAAGGAGATCGCGATCACCGAATCGGCGGCGCAGGAGATCGCGAAGCAGCGCGACAAGCGCGGCACGCCGAACGCGCGCATTCGTGTGGGTGTGCGTGGCGGCGGCTGCACGGGCTTCACGTACGTGTTCGAGTGGGCCGACGAGCTCAAGCCGAAGGACACCGAGTTCTCGGCGCACGGCGTCTCGATCGTCGTCGATCCGAAGAGCCTCGTGTACCTCGGCGGCATGACCCTCGACTTCGTGCGCGGCATGATGGGTCACGGGTTCAAGTTCAATAACCCGAACGCGAAGGGCTCCTGTGGCTGTGGAGAGAGCGTCCAGTTCTAACGATG
>DATDCH010000019.1:0-8865 GCA_036524455.1 Kofleriaceae bacterium
GTTCGTCGGATCCGACACGACCTCGGTCGCGCGCAACGCCGATAGCACGCGATGCTGATCGGTCGGCGCCATCGTCGAGCACGTGCCGAGCGGTGCGACCGGCGACAGCTCGATCGCGTCGAAGCCGGCGGCGGCAGCGAGCAGGTGTCGGTCGATCTCGACCGATTCGCGCTGGTCGACGAATGCGGGGCGCGAGAATCGGTCGCGGCGGTACTGCTGCAGCACCTCGTGCGGCGTGCGCGCGCTCGCGCGGCGGCGCATCACCTCGAGGAGCAGCGACTGCAGCTCGCTGCCGGCGATCTCGGTGGCCAGTTGTTCGAAGCCTCGCTCGCCGAGCGCATCGACGATCCACGCGCGCGTCACGCGCCGAGGTTAACCGATCGGCGTCGCGTCATCCCAGACCATCGGCGTCGGCGGCGTGGGCGTCGCCTCATCCCACAGCGTCAGTGCAGCGCGCTCCGGTGGCACGATGGACGACTCCTCGATCCACGCGCAATCGAGGCGATCGCCGACGAACACGTTCCGCACGTGCGCGCGCAGCCGGCGTACGACCTCGATCGGATCACGATCCGAAAACAGGATCTGTAGATCCGGCAGTCCGAGCTCGGCGAGCCCCACCGTGTCGGCGAGTAGCTCGCCGGGTCGGCCGGTTGCGTTCGCGACCCGCACGTTGACCGCCGGTCCGCACGGCCCGAGCTCGGTGCGCAGCAGCTGATACTGGTGATACGTGAGCAACTGTTTCGCTGGAATCCAGTGCAGCACCGTGCGCTCGCGGTCGTCGATGTCGATCGTATGCAGCCACGTGTCCAGCACCGAAAGGAATGTCAGCAACATGCTCGCGTAGTTGATCGGGCGCTGCGCCGTCATCGCGATCACGATCGAGTGGGGGCAACGCTTCGCGGTGTCATCCCAGCTCTCGTGCCACGACGTGCTCCATGCGAGCGCTTCGATCAGCTCGTTCGCGTACTCCTCTAGCTGCGTGTGAAACAGCTGGACGTAGACCGGCAGGTCACCGGTCGGAATCGTGACCGTGACGTGCTCGGGGCTGCAGGTCGCCAGCACAATGTCGCCGCGCCAGCGCCGCAGCGCGAGAAGCAAGCTCACTGCGTGCAGCTCGATCCGGCGGGGCAGCAGTACCTGGATCGAGTACGTCTGACCATGAATCCCAGTCCCTTCGACCATAGACCGGCGCTGATACAATGGTCCGACCATTAATTCAACACGATGTTTCGATTGGCTTGACGAAGCGTCATCCATAACTGAACACTCGTACAGTCAATGGACGAGTACGCGCCACTTTGGTGCAAGTCGAACTTCTCGTTCCTCGAAGGCGCGAGCCACGCCGAAGAGCTCGTCGAAGAGGCACATCGGCTCGGCATGCGCTCGCTCGCGATCACCGACCGCGATGGCGTCTACGGGATGATCCGCGCGCACGTCAAAGCGCGCGAGCTCGGCATTCACCTCGTGTGCGGCGCACAGATGACGATCGCACCGCAGAGCACGCAGCTCGTCGCGTCGCCGGTCACCCTCCCGAAAGTCGGCCTCCATCACGACGAGCATGTGGGCCACGGTCCGGGCTGGGGCGCAGACACCGATGCGCTACCGCCCGCGGTACCGACCACGGGGCGGCGCGGCCGCACGAAGCGCGCGAAGCCGCGCATGGCACAGCTCGCGCTCGATGCAGCGCCGACTGCGAACGACGCGATTCCGATCGCACCGGCTGCATCGCAGCTCGTGTTGCTCGCGATCGATCGCGCAGGTTGGGCGAACCTCGTGCGCCTCGCCACCGCGGGGCGGCGCCGCTGCGACAAAGGCGAGTCGCTCGTCAGCTGGCAAGAAGTCTGCGAGCGCGCCAGCGGCCTGATCGCGCTGTGGGGTGGCGAGCACAGCATGCTCGCGGGCGAGCTCGAGCCATCGCCGCACGTGATCGGCGAGCTGCGCGCCGCGTTCGGCGATCGCCTGTACGCGATCCTCGCGCGTCATCGTCGCGCCGACGACGTACCGCGCGAAGCCCGCCTGCGCGCCCGCGCCGCCGAGCATCGCATCCCGCTCGTCGCTGCGACCGAAGTCCTCTATCACTCGCGCGCGCGCCGCCCGCTGCAAGACGTGCTCACGTGCATCCGCCACGGCGTCACGCTCACGACTGCAGGCCGCCTGATCCGCGGCAACGACGAGCACGACCTGCGCCCGCCGCACACGTTTCACAAGCTCTACGCCGACGAGCCCGCCGCGATCGCGCGCACGCTCGACATCGCGGCGCGCTGCACGTTCGCGCTCGGCGAGCTGCGCTATCGCTATCCGTCCGAACGTCTGCCCGACGGCACCACGTCGGCCGCCTACCTACGCAAGCTCGCATTCGAAGGCGCCGCATGGCGCTACGCGGGCGACATTCCCGCGAACGTGCGCGCGCAGCTCGAGGCAGAGCTTGCCGTGATCGAGGAGCTCGACTATCCGGGCTACTTCCTCACGATGTACGAGATCGTGTCGTACTGCCGGCGGCGCGACATCATGTGCCAGGGCCGCGGCTCTGCTGCGAACTCCGCCGTCTGCTTCTGCCTCGGCATCACCGCGGTCGATCCGATCCGCATGGGCCTCTTGTTCGAGCGCTTCCTCTCGCGCGAGCGCGCCGAGCCGCCCGACATCGATCTCGACATCGAGCACGAGCGCCGCGAAGAAGTGATCCAGCACGTCTATAACGTCTACGGCCGCGATCACGCCGCGATGGTGTGCAACGTGATCCGCTACCGCCCGAAATCCGCCGTGCGCGACGTCGGCAAAGCGCTCGGCATTCCCGAAACCGCACTCGATCGCGCCGCGAAACACCTCTCGCACTACGGCTCCGTCGAAGCCGAGGCGCTCGCCCGTTCCGGCCTCGCCGAAGGTGGGCACGCGTCCGCGCTCGATCACCTCGCACGCCTCGCCGACGAAATCCTCGAGTTCCCGCGCCACCTCTCGATACATCCCGGCGGTTTCCTGCTCGGTCACGAGCCCGTCCACGACATCGTCCCGATCGAGAACGCGTCGATGCCCGGCCGCACAGTCATCCAGTGGGACAAAGACGATCTCGAAGACCTCGGCTTGTTCAAGGTCGACCTGCTCGGCCTCGGCGCGCTGCACCAGCTCCACCTCGGCCTCGATCTGATGCGCAAGCACCGCGGCATCGATCTCTCGATGGCCACGATCCCCGCCGAAGACGAAGCCACCTACGACATGATCTGCACCGCCGACACCGTCGGCACGTTCCAGATCGAGTCGCGCGCGCAGATGTCGATGCTGCCGCGCCTGCGCCCGCGCACGTTCTACGATCTCGTCGTCGAGGTCAGCCTCGTGCGGCCCGGCCCGATCTCGGGCGGCATGGTTCATCCGTACCTGCGCCGGCGCAAAGGCATCGAGGCCGTCGAGTACCCGCACCCCTCGCTCGAAATCGTGCTCGCCAAAACGCTCGGCGTCCCGCTGTTCCAAGAGCAGGTCATGCGCCTCGCGGTCGTCGCTGCCGACTACACGCCGGGTGAGGCCGATCAGCTGCGCCGCGACATGGCGGCGTGGCGCCGCTCAGGCCGCATCGAGAAGCACCGCGAACGCATCATCTCGCGCATGGAGTCCAAAGGCATCGCGCGCGAATTCTCCGAGCGCGTGTTCGAACAGATCCGCGGCTTCGGCGAGTACGGATTTCCTGAGTCTCACGCCGCAAGCTTCGCGTTGATCGCGTACGCGACGTGCTGGATGCGCAAGCACTACATGCCGGAGTTCACGTGCTCGCTGCTCAACGCGCAGCCGATGGGCTTCTACTCGCCGGCAACGATCGTCGGCGATGCGCAGCGGCACGGCCTCGAGATCCGGCCGATCGATGTCACGCAGAGCGAGTGGGACTGCACGCTCGAGCCGACCGGCGACGAGCTTGCTTACGCGGTGCGCATGGGCTTGCGCTGGCTCAAGGGCATCCAGATCGTGGAGGGGCAAAAGATCGTCGACGCGCGGCGCGAGCACGCGTTTGCGAGCGTCGAGGACTTCGTGAGGCGGACGCACTTGCCTGCGCGCACGCACACCACGATCGCGGAATCGGGCGCGTTGGGTCCGCTGGTGAGAGAGCGGCGCGATGCGCTGTGGCAGGTAACGGGTTGGGTGCGGCGGCAAGACGATCCGCTCGATCTCGGCGGAGACGTCAACGACGTAGCGTTCGGCAAGCTCGGCAAGCTCGATGAGATTTTTTGGGATTACCGCGCGAGCGATCATTCGACGCGCGGCCACCCACTCGCGCCGATGCGCGACGAGCTGCGCTCGCAGCGCTTGCCGGATGCAAGGACGGTGTCGCGGGGGCGAGATGGCCAGCGCATCGACTATGTCGGCGTCGTGATCTGCCGGCAGCAGCCGGGTACGGCGGCGGGCGTCGTGTTCATGACCCTCGAGGACGAGACCGGATTCGTGAATCTCGTCGTGTGGCAGCAGGTGTTCCAGCAGTTCGCGACCATCATCAAGACGACGTCGCTGCTCGGCGTGACCGGGCGGCTGCAGGTGCAAGAGGGCATCGTGCACTTGATCGCCGAACGGATCTGGCAGCCCGAGCTGTCGCGGCCGGTGGCGGAAGTCGAGAGTCGCGACTTCCACTAAGCGACTACTTCTTCGGCTTGTCGCGGAACTCTTTGCGGTACTTGAGCACCATGTCGAGCTCTTCCTGCGAGTAGACCTTGCCGACGAGCTCTTTCCAGACTTCCTGCGAGGCCTTGTCGAACTCGGCGACCATCGTCGTCGGCGTCTCGACGACGGTGAGGCCCTTCCTCGTCATCGTGACCTTCGCGTCCGCGTTGGACTTGCGGATCACCTTGCGGAGCTTCTTTTGCGTCGCCTTGCCGATCGATTCGAACGTTTTCTTGTCTTCGGCCGACAGCTTGTCGAACGCCTTCTTCTGCAGCACGGTCGCGCCGATCGCGAAGCTCATCGGCATCGACGTCATGAACTTGATCTTCGTGTACCACTGGAGCGCGACCGCCGCGATCGGCGAGCCGTAGCAGCCGTTGATCTTGCCCGACGTGAGTCCGGAATCGACTTCCGGAACACCGAGCGGCACACCGTTGAGCCCGAGCTTCTTGTAGAGCGCGCTGAAGATCTGGTCGTCGCCCCACAGCCACAATTTGTGGCCCTTGAGCGTCGCCACCGAATCGACCTTCGACTTCGTCATCACGTAGATCCAACCGACTTCGCCGCGGTCGTTCAGCTTGAAGCCCTTCTTCTCGAACTTCTTTTGAAAGTAGCCCCACATCTTGTCGGCGACGTAGTCGACCTCTTCGACCGACTGAAACATCATCGGCAGCTCGAGCACGCGAATCGACTCGTCGAGCATCGCGAGCCCGACCGAGGTGACCGCTGCGCCATCGAGCTGACCGAGACCCATCTTGCGTACGAAGTCGCGCTCGTCGCCCTGTTGACCACCCGGGTAATACTTGATGGTGACGCGACCCGCGGTCTTGGTCTTGATCTCCGCCTGGCCCTTGTCGAGGACCTCCATCCACGGGCTGCCCGTCGGTGCGAGCGTAGCGAGACGAAGCTCCGTGTTATCGGCGAATGCAGGGGAGGCGGCGGTGGCGAGAGTCGCGATCGAAACCACAAGCGGTACTAGTCTGCTCATTAGAACCAGCTCCTTCACGAGAGAGCTGGACAATCAACCGACGGCCGGCCCGTTGTCCAGCACTCGTGCCTAGCGGACGACGTTCATCGTCGTCGATCACAAAGCGTGAGGTCACTTCTGGCTTGACACTCCGTCTTTGATATGCACAATGGTGCATATACACGGTCATGCAACTAGACACGTTTCAGACGCTCGCCGACCCCACCCGCCGCCGCATCGTCGAAGTGCTGCGCACGGGCGAGCAGCAGGTCAACGACATCGTCGAGCGCGCCGGCATTCATCAGTCGGGCGTGTCGCGCCACCTGAGGATCCTGAGCGAGACGGGCTTCGTGACGATGCGGCCAGATGGTCAGCGCCGGCTCTATTCGCTCAAGCCCGAACCGTTCCAAGAGCTCGAGGACTGGCTCGACCAGTACCGCAGTCTGTGGGAGCGCCGCCTCGATCGGTTTGGCGCCGCACTCGAGAAACAACGCAAGCGCCGCAAGGAGCAACGAACATGACGCAAACGAAGTCGACGGCCCGCGCAAAGCTCGTCATCGAACGCACGTACAAAGCTCGCGTCGACGAGCTGTGGGATCTGTGGACCACCAAAGCAGGTTTCGAGTCGTGGTGGGGCCCCGAGGGCTTTCGCGCGGAGGTGCACGCGCTCGAGCCGCGCGTCGGAGGCACGCTCAACTACTCGATGATCGCGGACTCGCCCGAGATGATCGACGCGATGAAGCAGATGGGCAGGCCGGCATCGCACGAGGCGCACGCCAGGTTCAGCGAGCTGCGGCGACACGAGCGGCTTGCGATCACGTCGATGATCGATTTCTTGCCCGGGGTCACGCCTTACGAAACGACGATGGCCGTCGAGTTTTTCGCGTCGGGCGGCAGCGTGCGCATGGTCGTCACGCTGGATGCACTGCACAGCGAAGAGATGACGAAGATGTCGGAGCAGGGTTTCACGAGCCAGCTCGGCAAGCTCGACAAGCGGTTCGCGCGCAGCTAGCTCGCGCGTGCAGCACTCGATCGCGCGAGCGCGCGACTACTTGAGCGCCTTGACCGCTTCGACGACTTCGTCGACGTGGCCTTTGACGCTGACCTTCGGCCAGTGGTGCGCGACCTTGCCGGTCTTGTCGATGATCACCGTCGAGCGGATGATGCCCTTCATCTTCTTGCCGTACATGACCTTGTCGCCCCACGCGCCGTAGGCCTCCATGACCTTGCCGTCGGCGTCGGTGAGTAGCGGGAAGTTGAGCTTGTACTTGTCGCGGAACTTACAGTGCGACGCGATCGAGTCTTTGCTCACACCGAGCACGACCGCACCGAGCTTCTTGAGCGCGGGGATCGCGTCACGGAAGTTCTCCGCTTCGATCGTGCAGCCTGGCGTGTTGTCGCGCGGATAAAAGTAGAGGACGACGATCTTGCCGGCCAAATCTCCGAGCTTCACCTTGTCGCCTTCGGAGGACTCGAGCGTGAAGGCCGGCGCTTTCTTGCCAACTTCGAGCATGGCGCTTTGATACACGAATCGGGCTGCCGATGCTCGCCGGCCGGCGTTGTCATGGCGCTGGGCTATCAGGTCCAGTAGCTGCTACCCTAAGGCACTGATGCGTCGGTTGTTGCTCGTTCTCGTTGTGGCCGCGTGCGGCGCCCCGAAGGCGACCGGACCCAAGTGGCCCGAGCCGTCGAAGACCGCCGACGATGGTGGCGAGAGCATCGAGCCGCATCCGAGCGCGACGTATGCTGCGGCGATCGAGAAGTCGGCCGACACCGACGAGAAGCCCGCCGAAGCGACGGTCGCGACGCCCGCCGCGGCGGCCAGCGACGACAAGCCGGCGACTGCGACGCCCTCGATCTCTCAGCCCGTGATCGACGAAGTGATCACGACCGAAGAAATCATCATCGAGATCGAAGACTAAGCTGGCCGGCTGAGCGGCTTGCGATCGCACGCAACCCGCGCGGCCGGTTGTCGATAGAATCGCAACCCTACGGTTGGAGGTCGCGGATGAAGAAGCTTGCTCTCGTTTTCGCGCTGGCTTGCCTGGCTTGCACCGAACGAAACCCTGCGTATTGTGGTGACGGTACCTGTATCGACCCCGAGAGGCCGTTCTGCGATGTCGACGGTACGATCGCCGGCACGCCGGGGACGTGTATCGCCGTCGACTGCACGCCCAGCGAGTTTGCGCACTGTCGCGGAGACATCGCCGTCACCTGCAGTGCGAACGGCACCAACTACGACTCGGTGCAGTGCCCAATGGGATGTGCGCCGGCCGCTGCCGGCTGCATAGAATGCACCGGCAACGCACAGTGCGGAGAAATGGCTGTGTGTGACGCAACGGCAAATCATTGTCGCGGCTGTCGAGCCGACGATGAATGCGACAGCCTGGTGTGCGACGTTGAAACCGGCAGCTGTATCGCTGAAACGGCGATCGTGTACGCCTCGCCGAGCGGGACCGGCGGCTGCTCGCGCGCGCAGCCATGCTCGTTACAGCAGGCTTACGTCACTGCCGCAAATGCGTCGCCGATACCGATCGTACGAATGCTGCCCGGAAACTATACGAGCTCGCTTCGCGCTGACGTTCCGACCGCCTCGGCGGTGCAGATCGTAGCGACGGGCGCGAATGTTGTTCTAATCGGTCTTATCGCGGTCGTCGAGGTGGAGGGTGGAGCGCGGGTCGCGATTCGCAACCTCACGGCCACGAGCGAGCGCCAAGTGCAGTGCGGGCTCGCGAGCATGACCGCGCCTTTGTCTACAATTCACATCCGCGATTCGGTGTTGACCATGGTCGGCACCGCGACCGCATTCGAGACTCAACGTTGTGAGCTCGGACTGCGCAGCACTGAGCTTTCCATTGGCGCCGGCACTGTGTTGGGCACACGTAGCGATTCGACGTTCAAGGCGGACGGTCTGTTCGTGCGTGGCTCAGCGGTTAACGCGCTGGTGTTCGCAGGCTCGCGCAACGTTATCGACATCGTTAACTCGGTGTTCGTCGAAACCGAGTTAGTTGCATTCCTAAGCGATACCTCGGTGCCCGGTAGCTCGCTTCGCTTTGCTCATTCGACTTTATTGTTCCCACATGAGGTCGGCATTTGCTCCGGCGCAACAGCCAACTACGCTCACTCTAGATTCGAGAACACCATCATTGGCGTCGTTGGTGCCGACGATGCGTTCACCACTCCGAATCCCGCCAATTGCACGTTCGTGAGCACTATCCTGACCAAGCAGGCCACGCCGCTCGCCGGGACTACGGTGAGCGATC
>DATDCH010000020.1:0-5865 GCA_036524455.1 Kofleriaceae bacterium
CGCTGACCAGCTTGCCGGTCTGGAACCGGCGCAGATCCTCGGCGAGGTCGCGGCCGTTCGCGTAGCGATCAGACGGGACGCGACACATCGCCTTGGCGACGATGTCGACGAGCTCGCCGGGCGCATCGGCGGCGACCTGCGCGAGCGGTGCCGGCGGTCCAGCGATCACGCGATCGAGCACGGCTTGCGGCGTGACGTCGGCGTGAGGTGCTTTGCCGGCGAGCAGCTCGTAGAGCACGGCGCCGATCGCATAGACATCGGCGCGTTCGTCGACGATTTCGCCGCGCGCTTGCTCGGGGGCCATGTACGCCGGCGTGCCGACCACCTTGCCGGAGATCGTCGAGACGCCCGAGCCTTTTGCGGTCGCGAGCAGATCCGCCGACGGCTCCGGGATGTCGGTGTGGCGCGTGTCGCGCGCGAGCCCCCAGTCGATCACGATCGTCTCGCCGAACTCGCCGACGATCACGTTCGACGGCTTGAGGTCACGATGAATGACACCTTCGCTGTGTGCGTATCCGACCGCGTCGGCGATCGCGATCACGTGCTCGAGCAGACCGAGTCGCTCGCGCAGCGTGGGCTTGGCCGCGAACAGCTCCTTGAGCGTGCGACCTTCGACGAGCTTCATCACGTAGTACGGCGCGCCATTTGGCCAGCGGCCCGCTTCGTGGACCGGCACGATGCCGGGATGCTCGAGGCGTGCGGTGATCAGCGCCTCGCGCATGAACCGCGCCTCGTGCCACTGATCCTGGCGCAGGAGCTCCTTCACCGCGACCGTGCGGCCGAGCCGGCGATCGACCGCGCGCACGACGCGACCGAGACCGCCGCGCGCGTGCTCGCCGACCTGTTGATAGCGATCCGGATCGTCGACCGGGAGCGTCTCGTCGTCGCGCTCTTCAGTCGTCTTGGCATTCGCGGCACGCGCGGGCGCTTGCGACGGAATCGTCGGCTGCAGCGTGGCGGTGCGATCTGCGGGATCAGCGGACATGCGGAAGGTTCACCGTGAACAGGGCCTGGCTATGACCAGATTCCCATGACCTAGTCTCGGTGGACATAACCATTCAGTGATAGGACGGCCACTGGAGGACCCTTACAGATGACCCTTACTAGGAAGCTCTTAGCTGTCGCAGGTGTCGCAGTTGGGATGGGCGTAGCATGGGCGCAGCCGGCACAGAAGCCGTCGCCGCCAGCGACGAGGCCATCGTCGCCGGCCATGAAACCGCCGATGCCGCCGCCGGCTCCGGTGGTCGATTACGCGACAATTGCCGAGAAGGTCGTCGCGACGTCAGCGAACGTCAAGGAAGGCGAGATCGTCCACATCATCGGCGGTCCACAGGACCTTGCCCTCCTCGAGGAGATCGTCGTTGCGGTCCGCAAGCGTGGGGCTCACACGATCTTCACGCTCGACTCCGAGTCGCTGCAGAAAAAACTGATCGCCGCCGTGCCGGACAAGTACGACGCGGTGGAGCAAAAGGCGCTGCTCGCGCTCTCGAAGGTCGTCAACGTCGTCATCGAGCTCTCGCCGATCCGCGATCCGAACATCTATGCAGCGCTGCCGGCCGAACGGCGCGCGAAGCAGGACAAAGCCCGCCAACCCGCGTTCGATGCGCTGCTCAAGCGCAAGATCCGCGTCGTCTCGATCGGCAATGGCTTCGAGCCGTCGCCGGTCCGCGCGAAGGAGCTCGGCATCACTGAAGGCGAGCTGACGAAGTTGTTCTGGGATGGCCTGAACGCTGACTACACGACGGTCCAGGCGAAGTGCGATGCGTTGAAAACGACGCTCGCAGCCGGCAAGGAGCTCAAGATCACGCACGCCAACGGCACCGATCTCACGATCAAGCTCAAGGGCAAGAAGGTCGCCACGAGCGACGGCGTGATCACCGCTGCCGACATCAAGGCAGGCGGTCCCGGCATTCAAGTCTGGCTGCCCGCGGGTGAGGCATATCTCCTGCCCGGCGCGGCCGACGGCAAGCTCGTCGACGAGCGCGTGATCACCGAGGGCAAAGTCGTCGAGGGGCTCGCGATCGAGCTCAAGGCTGGCAAGGCCACGTCGCTCACTGCGAAGGCCGGTTGGGATGCCGTCAAGGCGCGCTACGACCTCGCCGGCCCCGGCAAGAACGAGCTCTCGCTCGTCGACTTCGGGTGCAATCCAGCGGTCAAGTCCGCCGGCAAATTCGAGAGCTACGTCGCCGCTGGCACGCTGACCCTCGGCTTTGGTGGCAACAGCTGGGCAGGTGGCACCAACAAGGAGCCGTACAGCCTGCACTTGCATCTGCCGGGAACGAACGTCCTCCTCGACGGTAAGCCCCTGATCAAAGACGGCTCGCTGCAGTAGCGCTTTTCAGCTGTAACTGTCACCCGGCGCGGTTAGAGTCCGCGTCCTATGAAGCGCTTGGTCCTGGGGACCCTTGCTGTATTGGGTGCGTGCGGACCGAGCGGTCGCGGTGGCGAAGACACGCCGGATGCGTCCGGAGGCGGCAGCGCCGATGGCTCCGTCATCCCGCCGGCGTCGCGCGTCTACGCGCACAGCGGCAACAAGCTCTATCAGATCGACACGCAGACGCTCGCGCCGGTCGAGGTCGGCACGATGGCCGGGCTCGGCACCCAGAGCCTCACCGATCTCGCGATCGATAAAGACGACAAGTTCACCGGCATCACGCTGGACAAGCTGTACTCGATCAATGCGACCACCGGCGCGGCCACGCTGATCCGCGATCTGTCGGCGAGTGCGCAGGGATTCACGAGCCTGTCGTTCATTCCGATGAACCTCAGCGATCCGAACAGCGTCGACATCTTGGTCGCCGCGAACAGCGTCGGCGAAGTGTTCTCGATCGATCCCGCTACCGGTAACGCAACGATGCTCGGCAGCTACGGCACGGTCGCGGCGGGACGCGTCGGCTCGAGCGGCGACTTGATCGGCGTACGCGGGCTCGGCATCTACGCGACCGTGAACATCGGCACCGATCCGATGGCGCAGGACTATCTCGCGCGGATCGATCCCGCGACGTGGACCGCCACGCCGATCGGCACCGGCACCGGCTTCAACGACATCTTCGGCCTGGGCTTCTGGGAAGGCACGATCTACGGCTTCGTGTCGAGCAGCACCACCACGGGCCATATCATCCGGATCGATCCGAACACGGGCGTCGGTACCGACGTGCGCGCGAACTCGATCCGTTGGTACGGCGCAGGCGTCGCGACCGACGCGCCGATCCTGCAGTAGCTACTTCGCAGGCGGCGGTTCGATCGGCACTTCCGGCTCTTCCGGCTCACCCGGTTCCGGCTTCGTGCCCTGGCGCGTGAAGTCGAGCGTCTGATCGTGATCGAGCGTCGCCGTCTGCTTCGGCTTGTACGTGCGCTCGATCCGCTTGCGACTACGTGCGTGGAAGTACGTTTCCGTGAACGTGACCTCGACCTCGATTTGCTTGCTGCTCTTCGGGAACTGAAGCTGCATCGGCGTCGTGCCGACCTTCTTGCCGTCGATCCGGATGTCACCGCGCGGCATCGAACGGATTTCAACGAACACGCGGTCGCCCGAAGATGTCGCTGGTTTGGATTCATCGCCTGCGTAGATCACGATCGCCACCATCGCGCCGGCGACGGCGATACCGACGAGCGCAACGAGCAATCCTTTGCGCGACTTCCGCGGCGGCGGCTGGCGTCCCGCCTCTTGCTTCGCGGCCTTTTGTTTGGACCATTCCTCTTCGAGCTCGAGCGGCATAACGACACGCGCAGCCTACGATCAAACTGGCGTTTTGGCGCTATGGTCCGCGCATGACACTTCCGATCCGCCGCGTTGCCGTGCTCGGTGCGGGCGTGATGGGCAGCGGCATTGCTGCTCACTGCGCCAACGCCGGCATTCCGGTCCTGCTGCTCGACATCGTCAAGCCCGACCTCGAAAAGCTGAAGAAGGTGAAGCCCGCCGCGCTCATGCACGTGCGCAACACCGCGCTGATCAAGACGGGGTTGTTCGACACGCACCTCGAGCAAGTCAAAGACTGCGACTTGATCATCGAAGCGATCATCGAGCGCCTCGATCTCAAGCAACAGCTGTTCGAGAAGCTCGAGCGCATTGCGCCCCACGCAATCGTCGCGTCGAACACGTCGGGCCTGCGCATCGCCGACATGCTGCAGGGCCGCAGCGAGCAGTTCCGCAGCAACTTCATGGTCACGCACTTCTTCAACCCGCCGCGCTACATGAAGTTGCTCGAGCTCGTCGCCGGTCCCGACACGAGCGACGTCGCGAAGCGCCGAATCGAAGCGTGGGCGCGCGACGCGCTCGGCAAAGGCGTCGTGTGGGGCAAGGACACGCCGAACTTCGTCGGCAACCGCATCGGCGTGCAATCGATGATGACGACGATCCACCTGATGCTCGAGAAGGGCCTCACGCCCGAGGATGTCGACGCGATCACCGGCATTCCGATGGCGCACCCGAAGAGCGCGACGTTCCGCACCGCCGACATGGTCGGGCTCGATACCGTCGGGCACGTCGCGGACAACAGCTACAAGACGCTCGTCAACGACGAGGAGCGCGAGACGTTCAAGATGCCCGCGTACATCGCAGCGATGATCCAGAAGGGTCAGCTCGGCGACAAGACGAAGGGCGGCTTCTACAAGAAGGTCGGCAACGACATCCTGACGCTCGATCCGAAGACCGGCGAGTACCGCGCGAAGGGCGGCGATCCAGAGATCGCGAAGGCGATGAAGGCGCTCGCGCGGATCGAGGATCCGAAGGAGCGCGTGCGCAAGCTCGTCGCGACGCCCGGGCCTGCGGGCGAATTCGCGTGGACGGTGCTGTCGCGCTCGCTCGCGTATGCGGCGCGCCGCGTTCCCGAGATCACCGACTCGTTCGAGGCGATCGATAACGCGATGAAGTGGGGCTACAACTGGGAGCTCGGTCCGTTCGAGGTGTGGGACGCGCTCGGTGTCGCCGAGACGATCGACCGCATGAAGAAGGACGGCATCGCGCTCCCCGCGTGGATCGAGAAGATGCGCGCGACGAATCCGACCTTCTACAAGATGGACAGCTACAACACGCGGACGTGGGGCGTGTGGGATCCCCAGCGCGGTGACTACGCCGTGCGCTCGCCCGATCACCGCGAGGTGCCGTTCGACAACATGCGCAAAGGCGACGCTGCGGTGCTCAAGAACAGCGGCGCCGAGGCGTGGGATATCGGCGACGGCGTGCTCGGCCTGACGTTCAAGACGAAGGCGAACTCGATCGATGCCGACGTGATCAAGATGATCCACGACGCGACCGAGCGTGCCGAGCGCGACTTCCGCGCGATGGTGATCTGGAACCAAGGCGAGCACTTCAGCGTCGGCGCGAACCTGTTCGCGGTCGTGATGGCCGCCGGGCAGAAGCAATGGGACCAGCTGCGAGAGATGATCCGCGGCTATCAGTATGCGACGCAGCGGATGAAGTACGCGACCGTGCCGGTGATCGCCGCGCCCTACGGCATGACGCTCGCCGGCGGCCTCGAGCTGACTTTCGGCTGCGACGGCGTGCAAGCGGCAGCCGAAACGTATTCGGGCCTCGTCGAGGTCGGCGTCGGTCTGATTCCCGGCGGCGCTGGTTGCCTCAACATGCTGTGGCGTGCGCTCGAAGCGATTCCCGAAGGCGTCGACGTCGACACCTACGCGGTTGTCACGCAGGTGTTCAAGAACATCGCGCTCGCGAAAGTCGCGACGAGTGCCGAGGAAGCCAAAGCGGCTGGCTATTTCCGCCCCACCGACGGCGTGTCGTTCGATCGCGCGCGCCAGCTGTGGGAAACCAAGCAGCGTGCGCTCGGCCTCGCGCACAGCGGCTATCACCCGCCGGTACCGCGCGCCTACAAGTTACCCGGCGAGAACGGCATCGCGACGCTA
>DATDCH010000021.1:0-5574 GCA_036524455.1 Kofleriaceae bacterium
CGATGGCTCAGGCGGTCCGGAGCAACAACAAGTACTCGACGTTGCCGGCCGGCCCCGTGATCGGTGACTCGACGTCATCACCGGCGACGAAGCCGTTCGCATTGGCCCAGTCGCGAATCTTGTCGACCGCGCTGCGCCGGATGGCTTCGTCGCGCACGACGCCGCCCTTGCCGACCTGATCGCGCCCGACTTCGAATTGCGGTTTGACGAGCACGACGATCGGTTTGCCAGCCGGGGGTCGCAGTGCTTCCGCGACACGAGGCAGTGGACACAGCAGCTCAGCGACGCGCGGGAGCACGAGCGTCAGCGAGATAAACGACACGTCGATCACCGCGAGGTCGCACTCCTCGGTCACGAGCGCGAGATCCATGTTGCGCACGTTCTGGCGTTCGAGCACGACGACGCGCGGATCTTGGCGCAGCGCCCACGCGAGCTGGCCGTAGCCGACATCGATCGCGTAGACGCGCGCGGCACCCCGGCGCAGCAGCACGTCGGTGAAGCCGCCGGTCGATGCGCCGATGTCGAGCGCGACCTTGCCGGTTGGATCGATCGCGAAGGTGTCGAGGCCTTTGACCAGCTTGAGCGCACCGCGCGAGACGTATGGATGATCTTGCTCGCGCAGCGTGATCTCGACGCTTGGATCGAGCAGCGTGCCCGGCTTCGTCTCGGGTTGGCCGCGCACGAGCACGGCGCCGCTCATCACGAGTGCGCGCGCTCGTTCGCGACTGACCACGAGCCCGCGATCGATGAGCAGCTTGTCGAGGCGTTCGCGAGCCATGCGTTAGGTCAGGTCTTTCGCCATCACGACGAAGCGGCGCTCGCTCGTTATGCCGGCGACCTTCTCGTAGAACGGTCGCGGGCCGATCCACGCGACCTCGCACTGCGAGCGCTCCTCGCCAACGTCGACGAGGCACGCCATCAGCAGCGCCTCGCCGAGACCTTTGCCGCGATGCGCGGGCCACGTGCCGGTCGGTCCAAACCAACCGAGGCCGCGATTGTTGCCATCATGCGCGGCGAATCCGCAGTACGCGCCTTCATGCAACGCGACGTGCACACCGGCGGGCTCGTAGCCGAGCGCGCGTTCGATCTCGAACGGCCATGCGCCACCGAACTCCGTCGCGATGGCGGTGCACAGGCCGTCGCGCTCGTTTGCGTGCGCGCGGCGAACCTCGTAGCCGCCGGCGGCGGCACGTTCGACGAGCTCGGCCGCACGCTGCGGTGAGACACGCGGGTTGCCGCGCACGTCGAGGAGGATGTTCATGCGCGGATCGCCGGCGCGCTGCCAGCCGCGTTTCTCGAGCCAGACGATCGCGTCGGTATTGCGCTCGTCGATACCGGGCGCGAGGTAGTTGCCTGGTTGATCGAGTGCCGACAGCTTGTCCATGCCTTCGGCACGTGCGGCCGCTTCACACGCCGAAAGCAGCGCGCTGCCAGCACCGGCCTTGCGTGCGCGGGGTACGACGGCGATCACGCGGAGCCATCGCGCGGAAACCGCGGCGACTCCGATGAGATCGTTGCCGTCCCACGCGCCGAATGCTTGGGCCGCGGACGAGGGGCCGGGGCCGAACAGCTTTTCGTCGGCGACTTCGGTCGCCCGGTCGAACGCGCACGCATCTGCGAGCACGAGCTCCGCGTCCGCGAGCTTCGAGCGTTGCAGCGGCGCGACGTTCACAGCTCGACGGTAGCACCCGTGCGGGTAGGCATACGAATTCACGACGTCGCCGAGCGAAACGACTCGAGATGCCCGCATCACTCTTGCGTGGACGCGTCAGCGATTTCACAAAACCTCGGCGGTATGCGACGGTCACGGCGATGCGAGCGATGCTGTTATGCGCCGGCCTGTCGACGCGACTCGGCAAGCTCGGCGCCGAGTGCCCGAAGCCGATGCTGCCCGTATGTGGCATGGCGATCTTGCGCTACGGCATCGCAAACCTCGTCGGCCACGGCGTGCGCGATCTCGTGATCAACACGCATCACCGCGGCGACGTGATCCAGCGCGCGCTCGGCGACGGCAGCGCGGTTGGCGCTCGCATCCTGTACAGCCACGAGCCCGTGATCTTGGGTACCGGCGGTGGGCTCAAGCACGCACTGCCGCTGCTCGATCCCGACGGGCGCGACGAACCGTTTCTGTCGGTCAACGGCAAGTTGATCTTCGACATCGACTTCACCGCGCTCGCCGAGGCGTATCGCGCCGCGGGCGACATTCTCGGCATGATGGTCGTGCGTCGCGTGCCCGATGCGAAGGCGTGGGGCGCGGTCAACGTCGCGTTCGACGCCCGCGGCCCGCACGTGATCGACGTGCTCGGCGACGGCGAGCATATGTTCTGTGGTGTGCACATGACGCGTCCGTCGGTGATGGCGCGACTGCCCGACGGCGAAGCCGACTCGATCCGCCAGGGCTACTTGCCGTGGTTGCGCGGTGGCGAGCGCGTTGCAGCGTACGAGCACGCGCAAGGCTACTTCGCGGAGCACTCGACACCAGAGCGCTACCTCGAGTCGAATTGGGCGCTGCTCGACGGCACGGCGTTGCGACATCCGCCGGGACCGACGCGCGGGATCGATGCGAGTGCGCAGGTCGATCCGTCGGCGCGCATCGTCGAGCCGGTGCGGATCTGCGCGAATGCGAGCGTCGCGGCCGGCGTGATCGTCGGGCCGTATGCGGTCGTCGGTGAAGGGGCGCGCGTCGAGCGATCGATCGAGCGCACCGTCGTGTGGGCCGGCGCGACCGCCGATGCGAGCAACGCGGGCGAATCGATCGTGGCGTAGCGCTTCGCCGCAGGAGCAACGGCGGCGAATCGATCGTGACGTAGCGCTTCAGTGTGCGAGCCACGCGGGCGGATCGAATCGTGACGTAGCGCTTCAGTGTGCGCGCGGGCGGATCGATCGTGACGTAGCGCTTCAGCGCACGAGCGACGCGGGCGGATCGAATCGTGAAGTAGCGCTTCAGCGCACGAGCGACGCGGGCGGAACGATCGTGGCGTCGTGCTTCGGCGCTCTGCGTCAGAAGCACACGCCGCTGCCGCAGCGGCCCGTCGCGCAATCGCCGTCGCCACGGCATCGCTGCCCTATCGCACAGGCGGAGCAGTATCGACCGCCGCAGTCCACGTCGGTCTCGTAACCGCTCTCGACGCCGTCGCTGCAGCTCGGTGCCGCGCACGTGCCGTTGCAGCTCGCCGACTGACAGTCTGTCGCCGCGCTGCACGTCTCGCCGCCCGCGCACGGCAAGCACGTACCGCCGCAATCGATGTCGGATTCGTCGCCGTCGCGGATCCGATCGAAGCACGTGTTCGCGGGCGTGCCGAGCGCGCAGTTGCCGGTCGCGCACGGGATTGCGTGCACCGCGAAGCCAAACGACAGGCGTTCGACTCGCTTGCCCTCGACGAGCAATTCGACGTCCGGATGGAGCAGCGACATCATCAGCGAATTGGTCGTGATCTCGGCGAGCGTCGCGAAACCGTCGTGGTCCGCGTCGAACAAGCTGATCGCGTAGGGGTGGCCATCGGGGTTGGCCTCCATCATCTCGATCAGACCGCGCGCGCTCTCCTCGAGCACCTCCTTGCCGCCGACGCCACCGCGAATCCGCGCCTGGTAGCCGCTGTCGTCGGGATCGAGCTCGATCTCCATCGCCTCGAACGCGATCACCGAGGGCGAGGCATCGGCGAAAACCGGGAGGCGCAGCGTCGCCGCGCCCGCAATTCGGGTCGTGCGGGTTAGGTTCGAATGAAATACGCCGTCCTTGATGGCGCCGCCGACTTCGATGATCGGATCGCCTTCGCGGCCGAAGTAGCGCACGCCGACCGTCGGATCGAAGTCGAGATTGTCGGCCTGGATCTCGATCACCGACGCGATCGCGCCGCTCTTGATCATGTCGTCGGCGTGCAGCGTGAGGTTGTCATTGCCCGCCAGTGAAGCGAGCGCGGTGCCGAGCTGATTGTCGACGCGCCCGTCACCGTCGAGGTCATCGCCGATCGCACGGGCGTCGGTGGAGGTGGTCGGAAGCGAGAACCGATCGACGACGAAGCGATGCACGGAGCCGGTGAACGGACCGACGATGTCCCCGTTGTCGGAGGACATGCACGCGCTCGAGCCGAGCGCCAAACAAATGGGTGGCAAAACCTGCAGCAGCCGTTTCATGCCTGCATCTTGATCCAGGGTCGGACCTCGGACGATCCGACGCTAGCGGCAGAGAGCGACAACAGCGGGCACACGAATTGTGCAGCGCGCGCCTGCTGCGAACGGAGCGGCTTACTGGCAACCGAGCGCGGGCAGCTTCGCTAGTTGCTCGATGCACTCTTTCGCGGTCTTGCGCACGCTCGCGTACGACTGCTGCACGATGTCGGGCGTCGAGTCGGGGCTCGCTGCGATCTCGAGGCCGATGCGCACCGCTTCGGGCAACGCGCGCGAGAGCTCGCACTGTTTGGCTACGTCGGGAACTTGCGTCGCGCATGCGCAGACGCGCTCGACGTACGTCTTGCACGCGTCTTCGCTGCGCTTCACTTCTTCGGCCGGCATCTGCGGCGCAGGCTGCGGCTTCGTCTTGTCGTCTTGCTTCTTGCACGCGGTGACAAGCGCCAGCGCGATGAGCAGGCGCTTCATGCCGCCTCGATCCGACACAGCACGACCGAGATGTTGTCGACGCCGCCCTCTTCGTTCGCGGCCTGGATCAACCGATTGACCGCGCGATCGAGATCGCGCTCGCTCATCAAGATGTGCTGGATCGTGTCGTCCTTGATCATGCCGGTGAGCCCGTCCGAGCACAGCATGTACGTATCTCCGACGCGCGGCACCTCGGTGAGGATGTCCACCTGCACGCTCTCCTTCATGCCGAGTGCCCGAACGATCACGTTCTTGTGCGGCCAGTTCTCGGCTTCCTCCGGAGTGACTCGCTTCATGCGGATGTAGTCGTTGATCAGCGAGTGGTCTTCGGTGAGCTGGCTCAGCTCGGTGCCGCGGGCGCGGTAACAGCGGCTGTCGCCGACGTGGCCGATGATGAGGTGGTCATCGAGAAAGTAAATCCCGACGCACGTCGTGCCCATCCCCTTGAATCGAGGCTCGCGTTGTGAGCGCTCCCAGATTTCGAGGTTGGCGAGCATGATGCCCGTGACCATGCGGTTGATGTCTTTGCGCATGTCACGGTCGACCTTGTAAGGCCACGTCAAGATCTGCTGTTTTCCGGTTTCCGTGAAGTGATCGACGATCAGCTCGACTGCGAGCCGACTTGCCACCTCACCCGACGCGTGGCCGCCCATCCCGTCGCAGACGATGGCCAGGCGCTCACCGGTCTCCGGTAACGCGATCGAGTCCTCGTTGTGATCGCGCTTGCGGCCAATATTGGTATCGCCCGCAAACCGCACGCGCGCGTTGTCGAGCGGAAACGAAGTACTCACTCACGCAATTCTAGCAGCCGCCCTCGGATTGACTCCACTCCCTACCCTGACCATCCTCTAAGGGAAATGCGTCAGCCAGGTCCCTCTGCAGGGTGGTGGGGATATGCCGAAGGCAACCCAACGCTCGTCGGGATCGTTGTCGCAATTGTTGTGGTCGCCGCGGTAATATTCTTTGTCCGGAAGTACT
>DATDCH010000022.1:0-3361 GCA_036524455.1 Kofleriaceae bacterium
TACCCATCTGGTTCAGTCCCTCAGCGATCTTTCCCTGCTGTGCGCTCGTGCAGAAATACTCCCACCGGGTCGGATTCGTGCCGGCACGTGCGGGCGGTACGACAAGCTGCGACGCGACGCCGCCGGTGGCACAACCGATGATGAACAGCAGCACGAACGAGAAGTGTCGCTTCATGCCGCGACGCTACATCGCAAACTCGAAGCCCTGGCGGGCGAGCCGTTCGTATTTGCGGCGATCGAAGCGGTAGAGCCGCGCGGCGCGGTGGCGCACGCCCTGCTCGACCTCGTCGGTCTCGACGAGCAGATCCATCGCGAGGATCTTTTTACGGAAGTTGCGCTTGTCGAGGTCGGTGCCGAGGATGATCTCGTAGAGGCGCTGCAGCTGCGTGAGCGAGAACCGCGGCGGCAACAGCTCGAAGCCGACCGGCGCGTAGCGGACCTTGCCGCGCAATCGCTCGTGCGCGCGCGCGACGATGTCGCTGTGATCGAACGCGAGCTTCGGCAGATCGTCGAGACTGAACCAACCGACGCCCATCGCATCGGTGGCGGCGCGGATGCGGTGATCGCTGAGCTTGGCGAGCGCGTAGTACGCGACGCTGACCACGCGCTCACGCGGATCGCGATCGAGCGCGCCGAACGTGTAGAGCTGCTCGAGAAACACGTCGGAGACGCCGGCTTCTTCTTCGAGCTCGCGGCGTGCGGCGACGTCGAGTGTCTCGTCGACGCGTACGAAACCACCGGGTAGCGCCCACGCGTGCTGGAACGGCTGCAGCTTGCGCTGGATCAACAGGACTTTGAGATCGGCTTCGTCGAGGCCGAACACGACGCAGTCCACGGCGAGCGCAGGCCTCGCGTACTCGTACGCAAAACTCACCGCTCAGCCTTCCCCATCGCTACGTACGCACGCATCTCGGCGAGCTCGCGCTCGAAGCCGCCGCTCAAGATCGGGAATCGACACCAGGAGCGCGGGTCGACGTTGCGATCATCGAGGTGAAAGCTCGGCGCCATCCGCTCGCGCTTCCACTGATTGATGCACCACAGGCGGAAGAACCGCTCGATCCACATCGCGAGCTGCTGGGGGGCGTGCTCCGGGTAGCGCGGCAGCAGTTGCTGCAGCACCTCGGTCGGCGTGTGCTTGTCGCGGATCGCAGAGTCCTCGACGGCTTCGAGGAAGTCGTACGGCATGAGGTCGGCCTCGTCGGTCTGCGACTGCGACGGCGGTCGCAGCTCCGCGGTCGGCTGCTGCGAATTGATCACGCCGAGCGCCGGAATCGGCTCGAGCCCGACGAGCCCTTTCTTCTCCATCCAGCGCAACCACGCGCGCAAGAATGTCTTGTCGATGCCGCCGAGCGGCGCGAGCCCACCTGACGTGTCGCCATCCATCGTCGCGTAGCCAACGGCGGCCTCGGAGCGATTCGACGTGGTGAGCAGCACGGCGCCGCGCAGGTTCGCGAGCATCCAGATCGACGGCGAGCGCACGCGCGCCTGGATGTTCTGCAGCGCGATGTCGTCCTTGTCCCACGACAGCTTGCGGCCGAGCGTCTGCTCGATCGTCGCGATGTAGCCCTTGTGCATCGGATCGACGTCGATCGTGAAGTACTCGGCGCCGATCGCCTTGGCGACGGTCTCGGCCGCGCGCTTGGTGACCGCGCCCGAGTTCTCGGTCGGTTGATATGCGCAGCTGAGCAGCGCGCCGACTGCGGCCGTTGCGCCGCCGCCTTTATCGAGCACGTCGATCAGTCGCCGGCACCACGGCAAGTGCTGGCGCACGCCGCCGGTGCCGAGCTCTTGAAACGCGAGCTGGACCGCGAGCGCGACGAGCACCGCGCACGCGGCGGAATCGGCTCCGCCCGACAGCGACACCACGTAGCATTGCGCGCGGCACTTGCGCAGGTAGTCCCAGAGCCCGAGCGCGACGCAGCGGGCGAACTCTTCCTCGCGCAGCGAGTGCCGATCCTCCCAGCTGTGCGGAGTCGGGCGCGGCGCTTCCGGCTTGCGCTGCGGCCACACGAACGGATGCTCGACGACTTGCTGCTCGGCATCGTGGCGCGGACGATGGCTGCCGCGGCGCGCTTGCTCGCGGCGATTGCCGTCGATGTCGACGATCGCGGTCGCGAGCTCGACGTCGTGAAACGAGAACCGGCGGCCGCGTACGAGCAGCTCGCCGCCCGACGCGATCAGCCCGCCGCCGTCGTAGACCACGCGGCCGGCTTCGTTGCCGAGCAGATTCGAGTAGAGGTACGCGACGCCGAACGCGCGCGAGCCTTCGACCACGAAGCGTTGCCGCACCGCGAACTTGCCGAACGCGAAGTGGCTCGCGCTCGGGTTGCACAGGATGTCGACGCCGCGCAGCGCGAGGTCGGTGCCAGGGCGATTCGCGACCCACGCGTCCTCGCAGATCTCGAAGCCGATACGGACGTCGCCGATGTCGAACACCAGATCGCCGATCGGATAGCGGCGAATCGAGCCGTCCTCGTCGGTGCGCTCGAGCACGTCGACCTCGCCGGCCGGCCACGCCTTGAACCAGCGCGGCTCGTAGTGAATGCCATCGGCGGCAAGGAACTGCTTCGCGGCAAAGCCGACGATCTTGCCGTCGGCGAGCAGAGCCGCCGCGTTGTAGAGCGCCTTCTCGTGATAGACGGGCAAGCCAACCGCGACGACCATGCCGCGCGTCAGCGGCGCGAGCGCGTCGAGCTGCGCGAACGCCTCTTCCTGCAGGCCATCCATGAAGAACGCGTCCTCGCACGCGTAACCGGTGATCGCGAGCTCCGGCAGGCACACCATCGTCGCGCCTTCCGCGCGCGCGTGCTCGATCGCATTCCGCAAGTGGGCGAAGTTCGTCTCCCACGCAAACGGAGTTTGATTGACACATGCGACAGCGACCTTGATCAGCTTCATGGTGATCCTACCGGTTGGAAATCAGATGCTCCGTGAGCAGCCCCGCGGTGCTGTCGACTTCCAGAAAATCAGACGCTAGCGCGACCGCGCGGGGATGGCTGTCCGTCGTAACAATGCGACCGAGCAGCCCGGCGCTGCGAATTTTCGTGAGCGACTCGCCGGGAAACAGGCCGTGCGTCGCGATCGCGTCGATCGAGACCGCGCCGGCATCCTTGTAGACCTGCGCCGCGTTGAGCAGCGAGCCGCCGGTGCGGATCATATCGTCGTAAATCACGACGCGCCGACCGGCAACGTTCGCAGAGACACCGGTGATCTCGCTCTCGCTGCCCGACGTGCGGCGCTTGTAGACAAACGCGGCGTCGACCTCGAGGTCCTTCGCGAGTGACTCGACCCACTTCGCGCGGCCGGCATCGGTCGACGCGAGCACGAAGTCGTTGCCACCGAGCCGGCGCGCCGCGGCAGT
>DATDCH010000023.1:0-2422 GCA_036524455.1 Kofleriaceae bacterium
CGATCAGTACACGCAGGCCGAGCTCGACTTCACGTACCGCTTCTTGAAACCGGTCTATGCGGTGCGCCTCGGCTGGGGCATGTTGACCGGCACCGGCGGGCCGAAGGACGTCATCGACGCCGACCGCGATCGCGAGCGCAACCAGTGCCGCGACGAGGCCGGCATCTACCAGTGCGAGCGCATGAGCTTCTCGTACGTCTACACGGAGGTCGAGCTGCGCGTGCGGCCGAACGTTGCGCTGATGATTCGCCCGCAGGCCGGCGTGCTCGTCACCGACACGATGGAGACCGAGATCGGTCACTGCCAGGGCGGCGCGATCGATCCGAATAGCAACCGCTGCCAGTTCTTCACCGGCTTCGGTGCACGTGGCCGCGTGCGGCTCGGCCAGGAGCTCGGCACGAACCTCGTGCTCGGCGCGGCGTTCACGAGCCACGTCGGCACGATGCTCGAGGCCGCATATCACTGGCTGCCGAACCAGGTCGTGCCCGTGCAGATCACCGTGCAGGTCACCGACCAGCCGGTAGTCGAGGACTTCGGCGTGCGCCTGATCGCCGACGTCGGCGTGCGCAAGCTGCGTTGGTTCTACCCCTCGGCGCGGCTGTCGTATCAGGCGCGCGACATCGACCACTCCGGGTTTTCGGGTGGCTTTGCCCTCAACTTCGATTGGTGAGCCTCATGCGCAACATCACATCGCTCACATTCGTCGCACTCACCGTGCTCACCGCGTCGGCGTTCGCCCAGGACGCGCCTGCGAAGGACCCGCCCGCGAAGGACCCGCCCGCGAAGGACGCGCCCGCGAAGGCGCCGCTCGCGCCCGCGAAGGACGCACCCGCGAAGGCGCCGCCGGCGAAGGCGCCGCCCGCGAAGGCCCCGCCAAGCGACGCGGCAGCGAAGGACGCGCCTGCCCCCGAGGCGACGGCTGCGCTCGCGAAGGCGATCGTCGTCCACGTCGCGCCGACCACCACCGTCGCCGGCAAGCCGATCGAGCTCGAAGCGATGATCGACGCACCGTTCGCCGAACAGCTCAGCGTGCGCTGGCGTGCGATCGGGCAGGCGCAGTGGCAGGACATTCCATTCGAGCGTTCGAGCGCCGGCGGTTGGTTTGCGAGCTTGCCGGCCGCCGCGTCGCCCGGTGTCGAGTACTACATCCGCGGCGCCGATCCGAAGGGCAGCGAGACTGCACACTTCGCGACGGAGCAAGCGCCACACGTCGTGCGCGTCGATCCGTCGCTGTTCGATCGGCTCGAGTCGCTCGACCGCGAACGGCTCGGCGGCAACCTCGACGAGCTGTCGCTCGACGTGATCGCACACGACTTCGGCAACCGCTACGAGATTCCCGATTGGTTCGTGCGCAGCGAGCTGACGTACACGCACAACTTGCTGCGCGTGTTGCATCAAGTCGGCTTCGGATTCGGCTCGATCAACGGCCGCACCCCGGTCGACCGCATGGAAGGCGGCCGCAATGAATGGCACGCGCTCAACTACGGCTACGGCCAGATCCGCATGCGCGTGCATCCGTCGGTGTTCCTCGACGGTCGCGTCGGGCTCGGCGTCTCGCACGAAAACTTCGTCGGTCTCGGCCGCGGGTCGGTGACGTTCGGCAAGCCGTGGCGCTCGTGCGTCACCGTCGGTGGCGAGTACTTCGGTGACATCGGTCCAAGCGGCTGGGTGCGCCTGCAGTGGGACACTGCGTGGCCGCTGCTGATGGGTGCATCGATCGTACGCAGCGATTTGCCGGGCGCGCTCGTCGAGCCGGCAGGTCTCTACATCGCGTACGACGTCTCGTTGCAGATGGCGAACCGGTTCACGCTCAAGGCGCAGCTCTCGTACGGCGCGCGCGATGGTGCCGCGCATCCCGGTGGTGGCATCGGTACCGCGGTCGCGTTCTAGAGCGGCATCAGCAGGGCGTCTTCGTTCTGGAGCGTCACGACGCCGGTGAGAAACAACCGCGGCTGCGTGCGAGGAATCGGTGGCATGTGCGGTACGTGGCCGGCCTGCACGATCACCATCACGCCGTCGACGCTGATCGCGAGAATGTCTCCGGGCTCGGTGATGCCACCAATGCCAGTTGCTGCGCGCGCGTAGAACCGGCGAAGTTCTTCCCACGACCCCGGTCTGCGCTTGCGTTCGCGCACCAGGCGTTCGCCGCGAAACGCGATCGTACGGAGTAGCTCCATCTGAGTATCGCGCTCGGTCGCCAGCAGAGCATCGCGCAGCGCCTCGAGGACGCGCGCCGGCGCGATGCGGGTTATGAGCTCCGGCGACACGAGCACTTCGCACTTGAACCCGAGCTTCGCGGCGTCGGGCGTGGCGTCGACCAGCTCGACGACGGAGATTGGCGACCTGACCGGTTCGGTGATCTCGCCGAGCAGGCTCGATAGGCTGGGCGGGCTCGATTCGCTGGCCGGGCTCGATTCGCTGG
>DATDCH010000024.1:0-5014 GCA_036524455.1 Kofleriaceae bacterium
CGTAGCCGGCAAAAAAAGCCCGCGTACCAGAAGCGGCACGCGGGCCCCGGGTAGTGACCTCTCGCTACCCAGTTACGGAAACTGCAACGGGCATGCGTCGAACGACAGGCCGCTGCCTGCATCGCTCGGCACCGCGATCTCGGCAGTCGTCGCATCGATCGACAGCAAGAACGCGACGAGGTCGTCGGCCTTGCCCGCACCGGCGAGCGCGAGGCTGAAGTTCGCGTTGCCCGCATTCGTGTGGAACTGCCACGCGGTATTCGTGAACAGATCGGTCAGCGATGGCGACTGGCCGTGGTGCAAGTACGGCGCGCCGAGCGCGAGCCCGTACAGCGACGGCACGTTGTAGCCGGCACGACCTTCCGCGCGCACGAGCGAGCCCATGAATGGTCGCTTCTCGATCGCGTCGGTCTTCTCGATGTCACCGGGCACGCCGAACGTGCCGACGTTGCGCAGGCTGCATGCGATCTGCGCGATCGGGATCGGCGCGAGCTCGGCCGGGCCGGTCGCGTCGGCGCTCGCGATCGCCGGCTGCGGCGAAATGCCGTTGCGCTTCGTGCCGCTCGCATCGGCGTTGTACATCCACGTCGTCGGGAAGAACGTCGGGATCGCGAACGGGCTGGCCGCGAGCGCGTTGTTCGTCGTAGTCGCCGGCGTGAAGAACCGGCGCGACACGGTCCAGCCGCTACCTCCGTGACACTTCGCGCAGCCACCGTCGACGAACAGCTGACGGCCGCGTTGCACCGCCTGCGTGTCGGTCGCGCGCAGCGCCTTCACCGGCTCGATCGTCTTGACGAAGTTGTCGAGGTCGTCCCAGTCCTTGTGGCCGCACAGCGCTTGCGCCGGATCATCGGCGAGCTCCTTCAGCGGCTTCTGCAGACCGCCGATGTTGACGCCGCCGGGCGCGAGTGTGACCTGCTGCTCCTTGTCGAGCTGGTTGCAGTCCGCCGCGGCCGCCGCCGTCGTGATCGCGCCGAGACCACCCGAGACGTCGCGCGTGTTGCGCTCGAAGTCGTGATGCTCGTCGAAGATGCCGGTCCAGTTGAAGATGCGTTGTTTCTGCGGACCGGGGCCGTGCGAGAACGAACCGTCTTGCGACGTGGTCTGGCGCGGACCGGCCGCGAACACCCACGTCATGTTGTCGGTGAGACCGTCGGGGTGGCACGAGCCGCACGACGACCACCCTTCGCCGCCCTTCGCACCGTTCGTACCGGCGTTCGACCACCGGCCGCGGCCCGTGAAGTAGAAGCGCTTGCCGCGTTGCACCGACAGCTCCATCGCGCCCGTCGGCAGCGGCGCGGCTTCGAGTGCGCTGGTCAGCGACTGTGCCGCGAGATCGACGACGCCGAGCTTACGGGTCAGCCAGCAGTTGACGTACGCGCGACCGTGCTCGCCGTCGATCACCACGCCGGTCGGGCCTTGGCACTTGCCGATCGTGTCGTTGCCGGCGAGATCGATTAGCTTGTTCTGCGTCGAGCCGATCTGAACGTCGCTGCCGAACGTCACGCGGATCATCACGTCGCCGGCGCGCCCGACCGCGTACGCGACGTTCGAGTCGGGCACGAAATCGAGATCGGTCAGATCGCCCGGCAAGAATCGCGGGCTCGTCGGCGACGGGCTCGGCACTGCGTCGACGATCTTGCGTGCGAGGTTGACGGTGCCGCCCGCATCGCGCACTTCGGCGGCGGCCGCGAGATCCGCGACGTACACGACGGGGTACACGTTGTTGTCGAACCGCGTCGGGCCTTCGGGCGATGCCGCGATGCTCGGCACGTAGAGCCGGCCGTTCGCGGTCGCGATCGCGCCGAGCTGGTTCGCCGCCGCCTTGACGGTCGGGTTCGAAGCAACGCCACCTTTAACAAACCCACTGTCCACGGGCGCGAGCGCGATCGACTTCACCGCCGCCACGTCGGCGAGCGAGAACAGGCGCAGATAACCGGTACGGCCGTCGTCCTTCGCTTCGCCGCCGGGCAGCGCGCGGCCGAAGAACTCGGCGACGACCAGCGTCTCGTCAGCGTCGCTCGCGTCGAGGTTATTCGTCACCATCAGCGCGCGCGGGCGATCGACCGCGATCGTGCCGGTGATCTCGTTCGTCGCGGTATCGATGATCGATACGCGGCTCTCCGCGTACTCGGCGACGAACAGTTGCTTGCCGGTCGGCGACAGCGCGAGTGCCGCGGGCTCGGCGCCGACTTGAATCGTCGCGTCGACGCTCGGTGTGCCGCCGTCGAGGCCAGTCACACGCACGACCGTGCCGTCTGCGCGGTTTGCGACGTATGCGGTCGCATTGTCAGCGGCGATCACCACGCTCGCAGGCGAGCCCCCGGTCGCGATGCGCGACAGTCGCGTGTTGTCGGTGGTCGCGAACACCGCGAGGCTGCCGTCCTCGGGGTTGACCATCGCGACGAGCGAGCCGTCGTCGGATAGCGTGATCGTGCCCGACCGCGACGGCTTCTGCAGAATCGGTCCGTCGGGCGGCGCGTCGTCGCCACCCTTGACCGGATCGCACCCGCTCGCACCGATCGCGAGCGACGCTGCAATCGCAAAGCAAAGTCTCGAATAACTATCCAAGTCATCGCGCATCGTCTATTTGCCCTCCTAGAAACGAGAGGGGGCGTGATCCGCGATGTCGCATTCAGTGCGTAACTAGGCGTCCCAGGCCGGATTCCGCCTGGTGTAGAGTCCCGTGCGTGATCAGGGTCGCGTTGGTGCTCGTGGTAGTTGCGTGTTCCTCCACCGAGGAGCTCGAAAAGAAAGTCACCAAGCTCGAGGAAGATGTCTCGACGCTGCGCAAGGAGCGTCAGTTCCTCGAGGTCAAGCAGGTCGAGCTGCTCAAACAGATGGCCGAGCTCGACAAGAAGGTCGACGATCTAGGCAAGCGCAACGTGCCGCCGCCATCGCCGTATCGGCCGACGCGCAAGCAACCCGATCCGATGAAGACGTACTCGCTCGCGATCGATCCGCTCGATCCGGTCGACGGTGCATCCGATGCGCTCGTCACGATCGTCGAGGCATACGAGTACGCGTGCCCGTATTGCGAGAAGGTGCGTCCCACGATCGAGGAGCTCAAGAAGCGCTACGGCAAGGACGTGCGCTGGGTCGGCAAGCAGCTCGTCGTCCATCCGCAAACAGCGACCGCCTCCGCACTCGCGATCTGCGCCGCGTCCAAGCAGAAGAAGTTCGCCGCGATGGATCATCTATTGTGGGAGCAGGGCTACAAAGCGCGGCAGTTCGACAAGAACAACTGCTGGGACGATCCGGCCGGCTGCTCGATCGTCGACGGCTTCGCGCGCAAGGCCGGGCTCGACGGCAAGAAGTTTCGCGACGACATGCGGCAGTCCTGCCAGACCTGGCTGCGCAGCAACGACGCTGCGCTCAAGAAGCTCGGCGGTGCGGCGACGCCCACGTTCTTCATCAACGGACGCCATCTCTCCGGCGCGCAGCCGGTCGCTAGCTTCGCCGCGCTGATCGACGAAGAGCTCTCGCGTGCGAAGGCGCGTGTCGCGCAGGGCCAGTCACGCGGCGGGTACTACGACAAGTGGGTCGTCGAAGAGGGCCAGCCCGAGCTCGATCCGTAACCACACGCTCGGAGCTCACTGCGGGTTGAGATCGATCCGCACGGGCGCGAACTGATTGTCGAGCGTGCCGTCGCCGAGCTGTCCCCTCCCGTTGAGGCCCCAGCAGAAGACGTCTCGCCCGCTGCGTACACAGATCTGGCCGCACCCGGCGTCGAAGTCGTCGATCGCGATCGAACCGTCGAAGAACGGCACCTGGAGCGGCACCATCGATCGTCTCGTCGCCGGGTCGGCAATGCCGAGTGAGCCGTACAGATTATCGCCCCAGCACCACACGCGATGATCCACGGTACGTGCGCACACGTGGTAGCTGCCGACCGCGATGTCGATGATCTGCGGCGGGCTCGCGCCGAAGTCGACCGGCACGAACACGTCGCTCTCGATCATCGTGCCGTTGCCGAGTTGGCCCTGATCGTTTTCGCCGCGGCACCACACGGCGCCGTCGAGCCCTACTGCGCACAGCGTGATGTGGCAGCCGCCTTCGACTTCGCCGATCGGTGGCAACGGCATCAGCGTCGGAGTCGGCAGCGGCGCGGGGCATGCGCCCTCGAGCTGAGCACCCCAGCAGTAAAGCTCACCGGTCATCGTGAGCGCGCACGCCATGATGTCGTGGACACCGATCGACGTCACACCGCTGAGATTCGGCACCCGCTGCGGTACGAGCTGATTTGTAAACGTGCCGTCGCCGAGATGACCGCACGCGTTGTCGCCCCAGCACGACACCGTACCGTCGCCATGGCGCGCGCACGTGAAGTACTGACTTGCCGCAACCTGTTCGACGTCCGCGATCGCGATCGCATGCGGCGGCTCGATGTCTGTCTCGGTTCCGATCCCCAGCATCGCATCGGCGTTCCCGCCCCATGCCCAGAGCTGCCCGTCCCGGCTGCGCGCAAACGTCGAGTACTCGGCGAGCGCGATCTGATCGAACGCGGGCACGTTCGGTATGCGACGCGGCAGCGGCTCGAACGCACCCGCACCTTCGCCGAGCTGACCAAACATGTTCGAACCCCAGCAATAGAGCTCGCCGGTCTCGAACAGCGCGCAGGTGTGCGTACCGTGTGACGTGAGCGCGAAGTCGCCGAGCGGAACGTCGTCGAGCGGATCGAACGCGATCCGGCCACACCCCGTCACGAGCAGCGCGATGACAAACCGCCCCACACTCGGGAGCGTATCAGCCCTCGGCGGCCTTCGACTCTTTGGCGTACGTGATCAACGGCGAGCCGTGCTTCTCGATCACGTCCTCGTTGATGATCACTTCGTTCACCGACTGGCCGGGCGTGTCGTACTTGATGTCGAGTAGCGCGCTCTCGAGGATCGCGCGCAAACCGCGAGCGCCGCTCTTCTGCTGTGCCGCCATGTTCGCGACCTTGGTCAGCGCGCCCTTGCCGAACTTGAGCTTGACGCCGTCCATCTCGAACAGCTTTTGGTACTGCTTGACG
>DATDCH010000025.1:0-9908 GCA_036524455.1 Kofleriaceae bacterium
CCATACCGATGCGCGTCGAGGCGATGAGCAGCGAGGTCGTGCCATCGCCGATCTGGCCGCTGTCGCCGCGGCCCCAACACCACAGCGAGTGGTCGTCGCTGCGGATGCCGCACGTGTGATCGAGACCCGCGCTGACGTCGCGCCAGATACCTGCGACCTGGCGTGGTGCGATTGCAGGAGGTTTGTAATCGCCGAGCTCACCGAACGTGTTCGAGCCCCAGCACCACAGCGACTCGTCGGCTTGAATGCCGCACGTGTGGTCGTAGCTCGTCGAGATGTGGTTCCACAGCTTGTCGCCGACCTGCCCGACGTCCTCGAGCACGTAGCGTGTCGACTCGCGTCCGACCTGGCCTTGCTCGTTGAGGCCCCAGCAGAACAGGCGGCCGTCGAGATCGAGCGCGCACGTATGCCCCGCGCCCGCCGTCGCGCTGAACCACCTGCCCACGATAGGTAGCGGTCCCGGCGGCTCGGGCACCCGATCGAGGTCGAAGATGATGTCGCAACCGCCCAATAACGCGACGAGCGCGAGCCACCTCACCAAGCGATTCTCCCATGAAGCAGATGTAGGTTGAACGCAGCTCGCGGCATGTGATAGCCAACCCTCTTCCCCAAATCGATCCGCGGAGGCGACGTGACCGATCTAAGCATCACCGTCAATGGCATGAACTTCGAAAACCCGTTCGTGTTGGGCTCGGGCCCTCCGGGAACGAACGGCAAGGTGATCGCCCGCAGCTACGATCTCGGCTGGGGCGGCATGGTGTGCAAGACGTTCTCGCTCGACGCGAGCAAGGTCATCAACACGGCGCCTCGCTACGCGAAGCTGCGCGGCCGCACGAGCGATGAAGTGATCGGCTTTCAGAACATCGAGCTGATCAGCGATCGCCCGTACGCGGACTGGCTCGACGATCTCAAGCAGCTCAAGAAGAACTATCCGAACAAGATCCTGATCGCTTCGATCATGGAGGAGTACAAGAAGGAAACCTGGCAGCAGATCACGCGCGAGGTCCAGGAGACCGGCGTCGATGGCTTCGAGATGAACCTGTCCTGCCCGCACGGCTTGCCGGAGCGCAAGATGGGCATGGCAATGGGCGAGAACCCCGACATCGTCGAAGAGGTCGTTGGCTGGGTGAAGGAAGTCGCGCGGATTCCAGTGTGGGCGAAGATGACGCCGAACGTCGGTAACCCGACGGTGCCCGCGGCGGCTGCGCTGCGCGGCGGCGCCGACGGCATCGCGATGATCAACACGATCCTCAGCGTGTGCGGCATCGATCTCAAGACGCTGCGCCCGATGCCGACCGTCGAGGGCCACAGCGTGCCCGGCGGTTACTCGGGTCAATCGGTGCGGCCGATCGCGCTGCGCCAGGTGATGGAAGTCGCGCGCGCGAACCCCGGCGTCGCGATCAGCGGCATCGGCGGCATCGAGACCGGCTTCGACGCAGCACAGTTCTTCCTGCTCGGCGCCTCGACCGTGCAGGTGTGCACGGGCGCGATGCTACGCGGCTACGAGATCATCACCGAGCTCAAGGAAGAGCTCAGCAAGTTCATGACCGATCACAAGTTCGCGAACATTCGTGAATTCGTCGGCAAGAGCCTGCCGTTCTTCACGACGCACCACGATCTCGTCGATCGCCAGAAGAGCGCGCGTGACGCGAAGGAAGCGGCCCGCGCGACGAAGACCGCACGCGACGTCGAGACCTGGAAGGGTGACATCGCGAAGGAAACCTCGACCCTCGTGACGAACTAGAGAAGAGCGGAACAGCCGAACAGGAGAAGAATCAGATGGCGCGCAAAGTTCTTAGTGGTTTGATCCAGGCGTCGAACCCGCTCAACGACGAGACCAAGTCGGTCGCCGAGATCCAGGCGGCGATGTTCGAGAAGCATCTGCCGATGATTCACGACGCCGGCAAGCAAGGCGTCCAGATCCTCTGTCTGCAGGAGATCTTCAACGGCCCCTACTTCTGCCCCGGCCAAGACAAGCGCTGGTACGACGCGGCGGAGCCGGTTCCCGGTCCCACCGTCGAGAACCTTCGCCCGATCGCCGCGAAGTACAAGATGGCGATGGTCGTTCCGCTCTACGAGCGCGAGATGGCCGGCGTCTATTACAACACCGCGGCGGTGATCGACGCCGACGGTACCTACCTCGGTAAGTACCGCAAGAACCACATCCCGCAGACGAGCGGGTTCTGGGAGAAGTACTTCTTCCGCCCGGGCAACCTCGGCTATCCGACGTTCCAGACCCGCTACGCGCGGATCGGCGTCTACATCTGCTACGACCGCCACTTCCCCGAGGGTGCACGCGCGCTCGGCCTCAATGGCGCCGAGATCGTCTACAACCCGTCGGCCACGGTCGCCGGGCTCTCGCAGTATCTGTGGAAGCTCGAGCAACCCGCGCACGCGGTCGCGAACGGCTACTACGTCGGCGCGATCAACCGCGTCGGCACCGAGGCGCCGTGGAACATCGGCAAGTTCTACGGCAACTCGTACTTCGTCGATCCGCGCGGCCAGATCTTGGCGTGCGGCAGCGAAGACAAAGACGAGCTGGTCGTCAGCGACCTCGACCTCGACGTGATCGAGGAAGTGCGCCGCACGTGGCAGTTCTTCCGCGACCGCCGGCCGGATAGCTACGGCATCCTTACCGAGGACCGCTGATGCTCTCGGGCATTTATCCCGTCGGTAGCAAAGGCCCGCAGCTGTCGGATCGCGAAGCCGCGGCGCTCGACGCGTTGCCGCAAGAGGCGCGCACGAGCCGGCTCGCGAGCCACAGCGAGCTGCGTGCCGCGATCCTCGCGATGGCCGAGCGCCACGATCACGCGCTGATGCTCGAAGTGACCGACTTCGGCTTTACCGCGATGGTGGCAGGCTCGCTGCGCGTGGTCGCGCATACCCGCGGCACCGGCGAGCAGACGTTCTACTGCCAGGTCGAGAACGACGCGCTGCTGCGCGAGCTTGCCGAGGAAATCGCCCGCACGTGCGGTCCGCAGCTGCTGCTGCCGGTCAGCGGTGATAGCGACGGCGTGCTGGTAGTCGCGCGCCCGCAGTCGTAGTCTCACGCCATGGGCGAGCGCTACGAGATCCGGCCGGGTTCATCACGTCCAGGTCATTCGCGGTACGCAACGCACAGCGAAGTGCTGCTCGCGCTCAAGGCAACGGCGAAGCAGCTCGGGTTGATTGCCAAGCTACCCGTCGCGCGCGGCAAAGGCTGGCGAGCCTCGATACAAGGCCTCACGGTCGCCGGCGACACGAAGCGAATCGACGATCACGCGCTCGAGACGTTCTGCGTCGTCGGTCCGGGCATCGATCACGACAAGCTGCTGCTGTTCGCCGCGCATATCGCCGCGATCGCCGGCAAGCAAGCGGTGATCGGAGAGACCGACGACGAGTTCTGGTTCGTCGACAAGCCGGCGCCGCGCCGCAAGAAGAAACTCCGCAAGCGAAACTAGCGAGGACATCATGCGTACGCTCATCAAGAACGGAACGGTGGTAACCGCGAGCGACACGTTCGCGGCCGATGTGTGGCTCGACAACGGCAAAGTGGCCGCGCTCGTCGCTCATGGCACGGGCGCAGATTTCGGGGGCTCGGCCGATCGCACCGTCGATGCGCAGGGCAAGTACATCATCCCGGGCGGTATCGACTGTCACACGCATATGGACTTGCCGTTCGGCGGCACGACGGCGTCGGATGACTTCGACACCGGCACGGTGGCGGCGGCGCACGGCGGCACGACGACGATCGTCGACTTCGCGATCCAGTCGAAGGGCAGCTCGATGCGCGCGGGACTCGACGCGTGGCACGCGAAGGCCGAAGGCAAGGCGGCGATCGACTACGGCTTCCACATGATCATGACCGAGGCCAACCCGAGCACGCTCGAAGAGATGGCGGGCATGATTCGCGAGGGCGTGACGTCGTTCAAGATGTTCATGGCCTATCCGGGCGTGTTCCTCGTCGACGATCAGCAGATCTTCCGCGCGATGCTGCGGGCCGGAGAGCTCGGCGCTTTGATCACGATGCACGCCGAGATCGGCCTGCCGATCGACGTGCTCGTGCAGCGCGCGCTGTCGGAGGGCCACACCGCGCCCGTGTATCACGCGTTGACGCGGCCCGAGGTCGCCGAGGCAACCGGCACCGAGCGCGCGATCGCACTCGCCGAGATGGCGAAGGTGCCGGTGTACATGGTGCACCTGTCGGCGCAGCGCGCGCTCGAGCGCGTCATGGAGGCGCGCGACCGCGGTCTGCCGGCGTACGCCGAGACCTGCCCGCAGTATCTGTTCTGCAGCGAGGACGACCTTCGCGGCGATCCGGGCAACGAGTGGAAGGGCGCGGGCTACGTGTGCACGCCGCCGCTGCGGCCGAAGCACCACCACGACCATCTGTGGCGCGGCCTGCAGAACTACGACCTGCAGGTGGTGGCGACCGACCACTGCCCGTTCTGTATGAAGGATCAGAAAGAGCTCGGCCGCGGTGACTTCTCGAAGATCCCGAACGGCATGCCCGGCGTCGAGACGCGACTGCACCTGCTGTGGGAAGGCGTCACGCAAGGCAAGCTGTCGATGAACCGGTTCGTCGAGATCACGTCGACCGCACCCGCGAAGATCTTCGGCATGTACGGCAAGAAGGGCACGGTCGCCGTCGGCGCCGATGCAGATGTCGTGGTGTGGGATCCGAAGCGCGAGCAGGTGCTCGGACTCGATACGCTGCACATGCGCGTCGACTACTCGCCGTTCGAAGGCCACAAGGTGCCGGGCAGCCCGAGCCAGGTGTTCTCTCGCGGCGAGCTGATCGTCGAAAACAATCAGTGGGTCGCCAAGAAGAAGCAGGGCCGCGGTCAGTTTGTACGCCGCGGCACATTTGGTTTGTAGTCAAACGATCTCGGATCACTCGACTTCGTTGTCGTCGGTGAGCGTGCCCTGCTCGCTGACGTTTGCGTCCTGCTTGCCCGGCTCGATCGACGGGGTGCCGCGGTCGTCGTGTCCGACCGGCCTGTCGGGCTTGGTGGGTTCCTCGCGGGACTCGTCGTAGTCGCGTCGAGTGCGTGGATCGCGCTGGGATTGCGTGGTCGGTTTTCCGACGGGTTTCTTGGACGAAGGCTGCGTAGACATTTCTTCACAGTCGATGCAGACGCCGCGCCGAGGAGGGCCTTGCAAGACAATCAGGTGGGGTGAGGCGTAGCCGCACGGTACGATCGCGGGACCGTTCTGCGTAGTCGCCCGCTATGATGCATTCGCGCTATTGGTGCGCCTGGAGTATTGGTGGCGAGCGACGAGCCAACCCCATCGGAACCGCCTGTAGAGGCGGCGAAGATCGAGAACGATCAACTGTTCCGGCTGATGATCGCGAACGTTCGCGACTACGCGATCTTCATGCTCGATACAAAGGGGTACGTCGCGACCTGGAACCTCGGCGCGGAGCGCATCAAGGGCTACACGGCCGACGAGATCATCGGCAAACATTTCTCGGTGTTCTACCCGCAACTCGACATCGATTCTGGCAAGTGCGAGATGGAGCTCGACGTCGCGACGCGCGAGGGCCGCTACGAAGATCTCGGCTGGCGCGTGCGCAAGGACGGTAGCCAGTTCTGGGCGAACGTCGTGATCAGCGCGATCCGCGACGAGAGCGGGAGGCTCGTCGGCTTCTCGAAAGTCACGCGCGATCTCACCGATCGCAAGCGCGCCGAGGACGAACAGCTCGGCCGGCTCGAGGCCGAAGAGCGCTATCGCTACCTCGTCGAGAGCGTGCGCGACTACGCGATCTTCATGCTCGATCCGATGGGGTACGTCGCGACGTGGAACATCGGCGCCGAGCGCATCAAGCAGTATCGCCCCGACGAGATCATCGGCGCGCACTTCTCGAAGTTCTACCTGCCGGAAGACGTCGCGGCGGGCAAGTGCGAGCACGAGCTGCGGATGGCGGCGAGTGAAGGTCGCTTCGAGGATGAAGGCTGGCGCGTGCGCAAGGATGGGACGAGGTTCTGGGCGAACGTCGTGATCAGCGCGGTTCGCGATCGCCACGGCGACCTCGTGGGATTCGCGAAGATCACGCGCGATCTGACCGAGCGCAGGCGCGCCGAAGATGATCGCGCCGCGCGCGTCGCGGCCGAGCAGGCGAGCCGCACGAAGGACGAGTTCCTCGCGATGCTCGGTCACGAAATGCGCAATCCGCTCGCGCCGATCCTGACCGCGCTGCAGTTGATCAAGCTGCGCGGCGACGACAACGCGGTCAAAGAGCACGCGATCATCGAGCGCCAGGTCACGCACATGATGCACCTCGTCGACGATCTGCTCGACGTCTCCCGCATCACGAAGGGCAAGCTCGAGCTCAAGCGCAGGCCCGTCGATCTCCGCATCGTGCTCGGCAAAGCGATCGAGATCGCGAGCCCGTTGCTCGAGCAGCGCAGTCACAAGTTCGATCTCGACATCCCGGCCGAGCCCATCGGTGTCGAGGGTGACGAGGCACGGCTCACCCAGGTCGTCGCGAACCTCTTGACGAACGCGGCGAAGTACACCGATCACGGCGGCAACATCCGGGTCGCAGTGTCGCTGCACGGCGACAGGGTGCAGATCGACGTCAGCGACAACGGCACCGGCATCGCTCCCGAGCTACTGCCGCACGTGTTCGAGCTCTTCGTCCAGGGCTCTCGCACCTTGGAGCGCTCGAGCGGCGGCCTTGGCCTCGGCCTCACGCTCGTGCGCAAGCTCGTCGAGCTACACGGCGGCGAAGTGACTGCATATAGCGAAGGCATCGGCCGCGGCTCGACGTTCACGCTTTGCCTGCCGCGCATCGCGCTCGACACCGTCGATGCAGGTGACAGGCGAACCAGCCGGATCGCGACCGTGAAGCCGCGCCGCGTCATGATCGTCGACGACAACGAGGATGCGCTCGTGCTGCTCGCGGAAGCACTCACCGCCGCCGGCCACGTTGTCGAGACCTCGACCGATCCTGCGCGTGCGCTGCAGTTGATCGACGAGTTCAAGCCCGACTTCGCGATCCTCGATATCGGCATGCCGCTGATGGACGGCTACGAGCTCGCGGAAAAGATCCGGGCGAAGCTCGACCGAGCGGCGCCTCGGATGTTCGCGCTGACCGGGTTCGGGCAGCAGACCGATCGCGAGAAGAGCCGCGAGGCGGGATTTGCCGCGCACTTCGTCAAGCCCGTCGACGTCAGGCAGCTGATCGCCAGCATCGCCGACAGCTGAACTTAGTCGGACATCATCATCGTCCAGTCCACGACGGGGAGTAGCGCGAACAGCCCGCGTGACGAGTCTGCGTCGCTGTCGATGGCAATCCCAGCGCGTGCTTCCAGCCCCGCTGCGAGCGACCGCCGGACCTCCGAGGTGGAGAATTTGTCCTCGGACCTCCGGCGATCGAACCATAACGGCCGCAGCGCCGCGCCGTACGCCGAACGCACGTGCTCCGTCCCACCGAGCACGAACAACAGTCCCGCGTTCCACGCGAGATGCTCTTCAAGTGCACCGACCTCCAGCGTCGTGCCGAACGCGCCTCCACGATCACTCGTCGCCACCGCCGGTGTGCTTCGTACGGACAAGCTGCTCGACACGCTCCAGCCGATGCCTGCGGCGACGCCGACTTCCCAGCCGGGCTCGCCACGGCTATCGAGAGTTGGACCGCCGCGAACACGCGCAGTTACCGTCATGCACCCGAGGCTGGCGTTCGCGACAACGGCGAGGCCGAGCACTTTGATGATCATCATTGGCACCCGAACGACCGCACCGCGACGTGCTTACGGAGGCGACGCGTCCTGCTGTCATCTGTCAGCTCTTGCCATGCGATGCGCTGCAAGCGAGCCGTGACCGCTGCGTTGTGAGCGCATGGATCATCGAGCGCTCATCTGCGTTCTCGTCATCACCGCGACTGCCGCGCCTGCTCAGGCGACGTGCGTCGCCGACGACGACGGTTGCACGATCTGTTGCTCAGGCCCTGACGCGTGCTCGACGTCGTGTCCAGATCCGATCCGAGACTGGCGGCGGGTGGGCTCGTCTCGCCTGGAGCTCGCAGTCGGTGGAGTCGGTAGCGTCGACACGGCAACGACGGATCTCGGAGCGGGCGTGCGCGCGTCGTTTGGGTATCACCGCGTGCGCGAGTTCGACGATCGCAACATCGACGATGCGCACCGCCCACGCGGCGCCTGGTGCGCACCGCTGCTGCTGTGTGGCGGCGGTGGCATCACGGCGATGCCGATCAGCGCGGTCGTCGGTAACGAACGCGGAGTCGACGTTGTGTTCGAACGCACCTGGATCGCAGGTGACGCGGTGACGCGGATATCGGCGCGACCGGTGTTTCGAGTCGCGCGCGAGAGCCACTTTCGCACGGCGTCGTTCGTCGGCGCGATCGCACCCGAGGTGGGTGTCGTCGTGCGCGGCGGCACGTACGACGGCGTGTTTCTGCGCTGGTCGCCGTATCCCGTGGACTATCGGTTCACGCGCAGGTTCGCTGTGTCGCTGACGCCGGTCGAGCTTGCCGTCGCGTTTGGCGGAGACGTCGCCTGGACGTTATCGTCGTCGCTGGCGCTGGTCGGCGTCTTGTAGGGCTACGACTTCGTACGTAGCCGAGGTTAGCGGTTCGGGATTGCGAGGCGCGGGCGCCCCGGCTAGGTTCGCTGCTTCGCCATGAACAAGCCCTCGCTCGAAACCCGTATGGACTCCGCTTGGCTCGAAGCGCACTGGATGCCGTTTACCGGCAACCGCCAGTTCAAGGCGAACCCGCGCATGTTCGTCGCGGCTGAAGGTGCGTATTACATCGATGCCGAAGGCAAGAAGGTGTTCGATGGGCTGTCGGGCCTGTGGTGCTGCGGCCTGGGCCATGGTCGCCGCGAGATCGCCGAAGCGATCGCGAAGACCGCCGCCACGCTCGACTACGCGCCCGCATTTCAGTTTGGCCACCCGCTCTCGTTCGCGCTCGCGAACAAGATCAAGGAGCTCACGCCCGCGGGGCTCGACTACGTGTTCTTCACCGGCTCGGGATCCGAATCGGCTGACACGTCACTCAAGATGGCGCGCGCGTACTGGCGTGCGAAAGGGCAGGGCCAGAAGCGCGTGTTGATCGGCCGCGAGAAGGGCTATCACGGCGTCAACTTCGGCGGCATCTCGGTCGGTGGCATCGTCGGCAATCGCAAGGCATTCGGTCAGGCCGTCGAGGCCGATCACTTGCCGCACACGCTGCTCGCGAAGAACGCGTTCTCGCGCGGCATGCCAGCACACGGTGCCGAGCTCGCCGACGAGCTGTTGCGCCTGATCCAGCTCCACGACGCGTCGAACATCGCGGCGGTGATCGTCGAGCCGTTCTCCGGATCGGCGGGCGTGGTAGTTCCGCCAGCTGGCTACTTGCAGAAGCTGCGCGACATCTGCACCGCGCACGACATCTTGCTGATCTTCGACGAGGTGATCACGGGCTTCGGCCGCGCAGGCGCTTATACCGGCGCCGAAGCGTTCGGCGTCACGCCCGACATTCTCAATCTCGCGAAGCAAGTCACGAACGGCGCGCAGCCGCTCGGCGCGGTCGTCGCGAAGAAGGCGATCTACGACGCGATCATGGCGGTGGGCGGTCCCGAGTACATGCTCGAGTTCCCTCACGGCTACACGTACTCGGCGCATCCCGTCGCGTGCGCGGCAGGCGTCGCCGCCCTCGACCTGCTCGTACAGGACAACGCGATCGGCCGCGTCCGCGAGCTCGCGCCGTACTTCGAGGCGGCCGTGCACTCGCTCGAGGACGCGCGCAACGTCGTCGATATCCGCAATTACGGTCTCGCCGCGGGCCTCACGATCGCCTCGTTGCCGGGCGAGCCGGCGAAGCGGCCGTTCGAGATCGCGATGAAGTGCCTCGCGAACGGATTCTACGTGCGCTACGGCGGTGACACGATTCAGCTCGCGCCGCCGTTCATCGTCGAGAAACACGA
>DATDCH010000026.1:0-3312 GCA_036524455.1 Kofleriaceae bacterium
AGACCGGCGACCTCGTGCGCATCCGGCTCGCGAACCTCGGTCCGATGGATCACCACCCGATCCACCTGCACGGTCACACGTTCCAGATCGTCGCGACCGACGGCGGACCGATTCCGCAGTCCGCGCGTCACCCCGACACCACGGTGCTCGTGCCGGTCGGCACGACGCGCACGATCGAATTCATTGCCGACAATCCCGGCGACTGGCCGCTGCACTGTCACATGACCCATCACGTGATGAACCAGATGGGCCACGACGTCGCGAACCTGATCGGCACCGACATGCGCGGCGTCGATGCCAAGCTCGGCCGCGTCGTGCCCGGCTACATGACGATGGGCCAGGCCGGCATGGCGGAGATGTCGACGATGCAGATGCCGCAGCCGAAGAACTCGATCTCGATGGTCGGCGGCAAAGGGCCACACGGCATCATCGACATGGGCGGCATGTTCACGATCCTCAAGGTGCGCGACAAGCTGACCGGCGATCCGGGTTGGTACGCGGCGCCAAAGGGCACGGTCGCGAACGAAGCGAGCAGCGCCGAGCTCACGCGCGACGGGATCAAGCTCTAAGCGAACGCGGCTACGGTGTCGCGAACGAGCCTTCGAGCTCGGGCAACAGCAGCTGCTCGAGCTCGCGCGCATACGGCTGTTGCGCGATCTGATTGCGCCGGCGCGCCAGGTCGACGGCGTTCATGATGCCGCCGACGTAGAAGAACGAGGCTGCGGTTCCGGTCGCGGCCGCGCTCAGATACATTTTTTCGCGCGCGAGCTCGACGGTCGCGGCAACGAACAATCCGTTGAGCACGAGCGTCACGCCGGCGGCCTGCCACGAGCCCGCATAGAGCTGACCGCTGCCCGGCAACAACGCGCTGAGCACGCCCGCCAGCGCAGGTCGTTTCGCGCGTGCGCCGCGGTAGCGCTGTGCGATCTCGCGTGCACGCACCTGCACCGAGGCGTCGAGCTGGCCGACCGTCGCGCTGAACGCGCCGGCGTTGTCGAGCTTGCCGAGCGCTTGGACCGCAGCCGCGCGCGGCGCCGGCAAGCGGGCGAGCACGACCTGCGCGGCACCGTGATCGCGATTGGACGAGTACGCCCACGCGAGCACGAGCGCGGCGACCTCGTGACGTGGCGCGAGCTCCTGAAGATCGCGAATCGCCCACTCGCGATCTTCGAGGCGTAGGAGGGCGATCGCGTCGGCGATGCGCGTGCCATCGAGCGCCGCGCCTTTGCACATGACGCGCGCGCTGACTGCGGCGTGATGCGCGTCGGCGAAGCGCTCGGCACGGAGGAGCGTCGCGAGACCCGCGGCGATCGTGGCGTCGGCGCAGCTCGGGCTCGCAGTCGCGGTGCTTGGCGCCGAAGCATCCGCGGTGCTCGTCGTCGGAGCGGCGTTCGTCGTCGGTGCGGGCTGCGTCTGCGCGTCAGCAGGTTGTGCGTGCGCGAGTGACGGCGCCAGCGCGAGCAGCCCCGCGATCGCGGTCAGCTTCCACATTGCGATGCGGGTAGGTCGAGCCAACGCACTCGACCGTCCATGCGCATTGTCGGCGCGAACCGCGACGAATTTGCCTGCTCGAGGAGCACACGAGAGATGCCCCAGAACCAAGCGCGGAGCCCGCCGCAACGCTCGGCGCGCGCGGCGAACATTTCCGAGTCGGTCGGGATCATCTTGCATCGGCTCGCCACGGAGCTCGAGCGTGCGCCGAACCAGCGATAGATCCGGATCGTGCTGTTGCCAGGGTCGCGCGATCGATAACGAACGTCGGTGACGTTGCTCGCGGCCGGCGCGATCGGCGGCAGACAGCCCGCCACCAGCACGAGGCAGAGCAACGCCCGGTGCATCAGCGCGGCTGCGGAGCCGGCTGCTGCTGCGGATACTGATAGCCCTGCGGGGGCGGCGGGCCCTGCGCCGGGGGCGGCTGCTGCGGGTAGCCCTGCGCCGGCGGCGGGTAGCCCTGCTGCGGCGGCGGATAGCCCATCGGGGGCGGGCCGCCCTGGCCCATCTCGTACGTGTGGTCGGGCTTGTAGCCCATGATCCACAGGAACGGCACGAGCAGGAACACGCCGCCGATGCACGCGACGACGTCGAAGTCCTCGCTGCGCTTGATCGTCGCGTTGACCGGCTGGTACCCCGGGTACTCGAGGCGCACCGACGTCGTGCTGCCGACGATCTTGGTGTCGCTCATCTCGTAGGGAGCGGTGCCGACGTAGCTGCCGTCGATGAACACCTTCGCGCCGGGTGGGTTCGAGCGAATCGTGGTCGACGACGTGCATGCGGTCATGAACGCCGTCATCGTGACAAGTGCCAACGCAGATCGAAGCATGGCGGCGTTCCTATCGCTGAACGTGCGCCAGGTGCAAGCAAAGAATCTGCGATTGCAGCCGGAAACGATTGGCACGCGCCCCACCGCGTCACCAGGCGTATGAAGCGGTCGCGGTCGCGGTGAGCGGTATTCCTGGCGTGAAGTGCATCTGTTCCGCAAGGTCGGCCGTGGGTGACACGCGCGACTCTTCGGCGAACTGCGCTTCGCGCCACTCGGTGTTTGTCAGATTGTTAAGCGTCAGGCTTACGCCCCACGCGCCGCGCTCCGTGCCCGCGATCAGGTCGAACAATACGTAGCCCTCGGCAACGAGCGAGTTGTCTTCGTTACCAGCGCGATCTGCGATACCGCGGCTACGCAGCGCGATGAAGCTCTTGCCGCGCTTCGCGGTCAATCCGCCCGAGCCCATCCAGCGCGGCGCGAGAGCAACCGCGCCGCCGTTGCCGCGATTCGCGACGAACGACGCCTGCGCGAACGTCAGGTTCGCATCGAGCGACAGCCACGACGTGATGTCCGTCGAGCCTTCGACGTCGAGCCCGATGCGGCGCGTGGGATCCGACGCCTCGGTGCCGCCCGCGTCGCCGTTCCACACCTGCTCCGACGACAGATGCAGGTACCAAACGTCCATCGAGAACCGCGACGACTTCGTCGGCTTCACGCGCGCGCCGATCTCGCCGCCCCATGCACGCGCGAGCGCGCCGGCGCCGTTCGTCGATACCGCGGCGCGCGCATCGTTCGAGTGAAACCCGGCGCCGCTGTTCGCGAACAGGTTCACCTGATCGGTGGGATGCAGCTCGACCGACAGCTTCGGGCTGACGAGCGTGCGCGACGCGCTGCCACTCGCTTCGCCGGCCAGCGCGAGTGTGCCCGACGGCGTCATCGCAATACCCGCGAGATCGGTCACGCCCCAGCGAAAGTGATCGACGCGCACGCCCGGAAAGATGTGCAGCCACGGCGCCGGGATCACGTTGGCCTCCGCGTACGCGGCCAGATCG
>DATDCH010000027.1:0-7020 GCA_036524455.1 Kofleriaceae bacterium
GCCGATCATCTCCCATCGGGTAGCACCGAGTGCGTACGCGGCTTCCTTCTCGTTCTGCGGCGTCGTCTCGATCACCTCGCGCGCGAGCGACGTGATGATCGGCGTGATCATGATCGCGAGGATCACGCCTGCGGTCATGAACGACCGGCCCTGCGGCGATGCACCGAAGATCGTGTCCAGCACGGGAATGCCGTCGACGGCATTGTGGATCTTCAGGAACGCCTTCTGCAGGGGCTGCGCGAGCACGAGCACACCCCACAGGCCGTAAACCACGGACGGGATGACCGCGAGGAGGTCGAGCACGTAGACGATCGGCTTGCGCCACCTCGGCGATGCGACCTGGGTGACGAACAGCGCGACGAGTAGGCTCACCGGCACAGCGAGCACGAGCGCGATCACCGCCGTGTAGACGGTTCCCCACACGAATGGCAGAGCGCCGAACAAGCCGTCCGCGGGCGACCAGCGCTTCGACGTGAAGTAGTCGAAGCCCATCTTGTCGAGCACGGGCCCCATGCGGCCCGACATCTCCAGAGCGATCAACGCGAGCACGAGCAAGACGAGAGCAGCCGCGCCGATCGCGAGCCCACGAAAGGCGCGATCAGCGTGGTTGGGCGTGCCGCGAAGATCGATCCGCTCGGCCATCAGATCTGGATCTTCTCGACCTGCGCGATCGCCTTTTCTTGCAGGGCCTTCGGTAGCGGCGCGAAGTCGATCTCCTTCGTCAACGCTTGTCCGTCGGTGACCATGTACTTGAGGTACGCCTTGACGGCCGCGCCCTTGGCCTTGTCGGCCGGCTTGACGTACGCCATGCACCAGCTCGGCGCGGTGATCGGGTAGGCCGCTTCGGCCTTCGAGTTGACCGACTCGAACGTGAGATCATCTTTGACCTCGATGCCGTCACCCGCGGCCTGCGTCGACGCGAGGGTGGGCTCGATGAACTTGCCGGCCTGGTTCTTGACCGACGCGTACTTGAGCCCGGAGGCCTTCGCATCGGGCAGATCGACGTAGCCGATCGCGCCGGCCGTGCTCTTCACGATCTGAGCGACGCCGCTGTTGCCGTTACCGGCTTGCGTGTCGGCGGCCCACTCGACGGTCGAGCCGCTCTTGAGCTTCCACGCCGGAGATGCCTTGGTCAGGTAGAGCGTGAACTGCTGCGTCGTGCCCGAACCATCCGAGCGGTGTGCGACGACGATGTCGGTCGCCGGCAGCTTGACGCCGGTGTTGTCTGCCGCGATGGCTGGATCGTTCCACTTCTTGATCTCGCGCTGGAAGATCTTCGCGATCGTGTCGGGCGATAGCTGCAGCTTGTCGACGCCCGGCACGTTGTAGCTGACGGTGATCGCACCGAGCAGCATCGGCACGTAGACGAACTCGCCGCCTTTGACCTTCGCCTTGTCCTCGTCCTTGTACGGCGCATCGCTGCAGCCGTAGTCGGTCACCATGTCGGCGAAGTCCTGGCGACCCTTGCCCGAGCCGCCGCCGCCGTAGTTCACCGTGATCTTCGGATCGGCCTTCTTGAAGCCCTCGATCGCGACTTCCTGGAACGCCTTCTGAAACGTGGCGCCGCTGCCGTTGATCGTGACGGCGCCGCCGCTCGGCGGAGTCGCAGGGCCGCTGCCACTCGCGGTGCCCTTGCCGCCCTCTTCCTTCTTGCCGCCGCACGAAGCGAGCAGCCCGATCGAGACCATAGACGCTAGCCAAATCTTCATGTGGGGACCCTAAGATCTTGGTGTTGCACGTAAGCGGCGACTGTGTGACGAGACGGTGACGAGATGAGAGATCTCTCAGTTTGCCGGCCGCGGGAGTGGGCGATGGCGAACGTCTTGCGCGCGCACCATGTACACGATGTCCTCGGCGAGGTTCTTGACGTGGTCGCCGATGCGTTCGAGGTAGCGGCACACCGACGTCAGGGGAATCACGCGTGTCACATTCGCAGCGTCGGTCGCGACGAACGCGATGAGCTCGGCGAACAGGGTTGCGTTCAGCTTGTCGATTTCGGCGTCGGCTTCGATCACGGCGGTCGCCCGGTCGGCATCCTTCGCGGAGAACGCGTCGAGCGCGGCGCGCAGGTTGCGCTGCACCAGCGTCGCGAGCCGATCGAGGTCACCCTGCGGCTCGAGCGGCGGCATCGGGTTGAGCTCGAGCGCTCGCTTTGCGATGCCGGCGGCGAGATCGCCGATGCGCTCGAGGTCGGTCACGAACTTGAGCGCGATCATGATCAAGCGCAGGTCGCTTGCGACCGGTTGGCGCATCGCAAGGATCTGGAATGCGAGATCGTCGATCTCGGTCTCGTCGCGATCGATGTCGCGGTCGGCGGCGACGACTTCGCGCGCGATCTCGCTATCGCGGTCGCTCAGTGCCTGCATCGCACGCCGGATCTGCTGCTCGCAACGCCCGCCCATCATGGCAAGGCGCTCGCGCAGGTTGCGGAGCTCTTGCTCGAAGTCCTTACTGGTATGCGTGACCATCAGTCGTCCTCGTGTTCGCCCGCGAAGCGATAACCGACGCCGCGCAGCGTCTCGATATAGACGCCGGCCGCGCCGAGCTTTTCGCGCAAGCGCTTGACGTGCGTGTCGACGGTGCGCGTCGTGACGTCGGCATCGATGCCCCAGACGTCGCGGAGCAGCGCTTCGCGCGTCTGCACGCGGCCGCGTCGCGACAAGAACGTATGGAGCAGCCGGAACTCGAGCGCAGTGAGCGCGACCTCGGTTCCTTCCACCCAGGCGCGATGCGCATCGGGATCGACGTCGAGAACGCCGTACTTGAGGCGCGCCGGCTCTCCGGCCGTGCGCTGCGTCCGGTGCTTGAGCTGGGCGCGAATTCGCAGCACCAGCTCGCGCACGCTGTAGGGCTTGACGACGTAGTCGTCGGCGCCAACCTCGAACCCGACGACGCGGTCGATCTCCTCGCCTTTGGCGGTACACATGATGATCGGCACGTCACGCGTACGCTCTTGCTCGCGCAGCCGGCGGCAAATCTCGGTGCCTGCGACATCCGGCAACATCAGATCGAGCACGATGATGTCGGGCAGGGGATCGGCCGCCGCCAGCGCGAGACCTTGGCGCCCCGTGTGTGCGAGCTGGACTTGCAGCCCTTCAGAGCGGAGGTTGTATTCGAGCGTGGTCGCGAGATCGACCTCGTCCTCGATCACGAGCACGCGTGCACTCATAACTCGTCGAGTAGCACGCTCACCGTGACGTCACGGTGACACGTCGGTTGCCGAACGGAAACGAGTGCTCTGGCGAGCAACAACTGGCCCTTGAGATCCCGTCACCGCGGACTTGTTTCTCCCCCGTCACGGAACCGTCACGGATGTGCGATCAACTCGATGCTCATGACCAGGACCTCCTTGACCGCCGCTCTCGTTCTCTTACTCGCCCGAGTTGCCGGCGCGCAGCCGGCTCCTGCGGGACAAACCCAGCCAGCCCCGGCGCCGGCGCCCACCCCGGAACCCGAACCAGCGCAACCGCCGGCGGATACGACGCCGCCGGTCGATCCGACGCCCGAGCCGTCGCCGCTCGTCGAGGAGCCCAAGCCCGACGACAAGCCTACTGTCACTGCGAAGTACGACGGCGGTCTCAAGTTCTCGACGGACGACAAGGCCTACGAGATGAAGCTCTCGTTCCGCAACCAGGTGCGGTTCCAATCGGACCGCTCGTTCGAGGACGGTGCCGAGTTCGCCAACGCCATCTACATCGCGCGGTCGCGTTTCCAGGCCGAAGGTCATCTGTTCGGCAAGGACAACCGCTTCAAGATGGAGCTCGGGCTCGGGGATACCGGCAGCTTCTCGTTCCTCAAGGACATGTTCGTCGAGAAGCGGCTGCCCGACTCGCCGATCTACTTCCGCATGGGCCAGTGGAAGCGGCCGTTCAACCGGGCAGAGATCGTCAGCGACTTTGCGAGCACGTTCAACGAGCGCTCGATCCAGAACGAGCTCGCAGGTGGCGGTCGCTCGCTCGGTGTCGCGCTGCACAACGACTACGAGAAGTCGCCCGAAGGCCTCGAGTGGGTGTTCGGGATGTTCAACACGTTCAACGGTGGGAGCGATCGGCCCACGATCCCGGTGGCTTGTGTTACCGACCCGATCGACGGCGATGTCACGTGTGTCAACGGCCGGCCGACGACGATCCCACTCGACTGGGGCCCGACGCTCAACGCGCGCGTCGGCTACAACTCGCCGAAGATGAAGGGCTACAGCGAGAGCGACCTCGAGGGCGGACCGCTGCGCTATGCAGTCGGCGCGGCATACAAGGTCGACCTCGCCAACTTTGCCGAGGCAGGCGAGGACTCGTGGGCTGACAACATGAGCCACGGCCTCGAGGTCGACGCGCTGATCAAGGCGATGGGATATTCCGCGCATGCCGGCGTCGTGATGATGAAGCTCAAGTCAGCGAACACGCAGTTCGGCCTGTTCGTGCAGCCGGGAATGATGCTCGTCCCGAAGAAGATGGAAGTCGCGGCGCGGTTCGCGCTGACGACGTTGACGCAGGCCGGCGCGATGGGCTCGGTCGATCGCAATCAGATCGAGGCGCGCGCCGCGTTCAACTACTACTGGCACGGCCACACCTGGAAAGTGGCCAGCGACATCGGCTTCCTCAAGCTCACCGGTGACATGCCGTCTGAAGACAAGGGCGATCTGCAGATCCGTGTGATGATGCAGCTGCAGATCTAGATGCCGACCGTCGTCGTCGAAGTCGCGCGATCCCCGGAGGACTGCTGGCGGGCATTCACGAACGCACGACTGTTTGCCGCATGGATGCCTGGTCTGCGCCGAGTGACCGTGGTCAGCGCGCACGACGACGGTTTGCCTCGCGAAGTGCTGTTCGAGCTCTCGACGTCGCTGACCTATACATTGACGTACTCGTACGATCTCGCGAAACGCGAGGTGCGCTGGGAGCCGCGCATCAATGCACGTGATGGCGTGCGCGGATATGTGGTGCTCGAACCGAGCGAGCGCGGGACGCGCATGACCTACAAGCTCGAGCAGGGCGCCGGGCGCACGATGGGCGACCTCGTGATCGGCGGCTCGCATGCGATCGTCGAGGCGTTCGTGCGCTGGGTCGAGCGCACGTAGCTCAGGGGTTCGCGGTGCCCTTGGACGGTGTTGCGGTCGTCGCGAATGCGCCGGTGATCGTGGGCGAGCGCGCGTAGCTCGAGCCCATCGGTGCCGCACCTTCGGCCCAGTCGACGCCGTCGGACAGCGCCTGGTCGGAAGCGCGATAGACCCAGACTTCCTCGTCGCTGCCGAGCTTGAAGCCGGAGACGGTGTCGTCGATGTTCTGCACGTAGTAGGCGCCGGGCGCGAGCATCATCGCCGGGAACGGCTTCGCCTTCACGAAGTCACCCGCGACGTCGACGTAGACGAACTGATCGAGCTGGATAGGCGCGTTCGTCGCGTTGACGACTTCGATCCAGTCCGGAGTCTCGCCGGGCGCGACTTCGTTGACGACGAGCAACCTGAGTGCTTGCGGCGCGTCGATCGAGACCGAGCTGTCGATTGGTTTCGCCGTGTCGACGGGAATGACCGCGGCATCGATCGCCGTATCCTTGGCGTTGCTGCAGGCCGTACAGAGCAAGAGAGTGAAGAGAGTGCGCATTAGTCCACCGTGAAGGGCGCGATCGCCGACGCGATCAGCATGATGAGGGTTGCGTCCCCGGGGTCGGCACCGGGGAGGGGCATGGCTGAACCGGAGCTGGTGACACGATCGATGGCGAGCCAGACGCGGAAGCGACCGCGCCGGGCGTCTTGCCAAGGCTCGACGGCGACAGCGCCGCCGAACGTATTGAGGCGGCCACCATCGTCGGCAAAGCCGAGTGTGGCGCCGCGCAGCGCGACAAATGCGCGCGACACGACGTGCGCGTCGGCCCACGCAGAAGCGAGCAACGCCTTCGCGTCGCCGCGATCGCCGATGCCCCACGCTTGTACGACCTCGGCGCCACCACGGACGCGCACGCTCGTGACGGCGATGCCGCCGCCGGCGCGGCGATCGCGAATCGACGCGACGCCGAGTGAGCCATCGCGACCGACCGCCGCGATCGACACGCGCAGGGCCTCGGTCGCGATCGGCACGACCTCGAGGACGCCCGTCGTGGTCTTGCCCGTGTTGCGCTCGGGATAACGCAGCCCCTCGCCGTTGCCCGCGCTGAGCGAGAAGCGTACCGGACCGACGGTCGCGCGGCCAACGAACGCGAGATCACTCGCCGGCCAGTCGAGCAAGCGCTCGCTGCCAGTGCGCGACAACGGCTTCACCGTGTAGTCGGATTCGAGCGTCGCGAGCCACGGGTCCGGCACGAAGCCGAGTGCACCCTCGACCTGCACGCTCGCGATGTCATGCTTCGCGGCGACGTGAGCGGCCTTGACGCGAATCACCGTCGAGTTGCCGTCAACGCCGAGTGCGCCACCGTCGGATGCCGAGCGGATCGCTTCGAGCCGCAGCGTCGCGGCTGCCCACGTGTCGAGCCCGATCCGCGCACCGAGCTCACCGCGATCGAGACGCAGCTCGGAGAGATCGTCGCCGGTGCGCCGCACGAAGCGCGCCTGCGTGTAGAGCTCGAGCTCGATCGCGAGGCGCGTGCGTTGCCATGGTGCGAACCGATGCACCGCCGGTGCAACCGGCTCGACCGCCGTCGTCGAGGTTGTACTCGTGCTCGGCGCGGGCGCAGCCGGTGCTGGCGGCGCCGGGGCTGGCGTGGGCTCTGCAGCTGCGGGTTCGGCCGGTGGCTCGCTCGGCTCCGCGGGAGCTTGTGCGGCGGCGGGTTGAGCGATGCACGCGAGTGCGGCGACGACAATACCGGCTCTCATCAGCGACTCCTCGGCGCGATCAGTGCAGCGAGATCGCGATCGCGCATCGCTGCGTGATCGGCGACGATCTGCGCGGCGTCGGCGATCGCGAATGCGGCGATCTCGTCGGCAAACCCGGCTTCGCGGCCCCCGAGCAGCGGCCCGATCACGGCGGCGCCGCGCTCGCCATCGGCGCTCGCCGCCTGGCCGTGTGCCCGCGCGAGCATCCCTCCATAGAT
>DATDCH010000028.1:0-3890 GCA_036524455.1 Kofleriaceae bacterium
CCGAGCGGCTGCCAGGTCCGGCCGCCATCGCCGGAGCGCGCGAGCATCACGTCGTACGCATAGGCATCCGGCGCCGACTTCTCGGCCCAGTGCGCGATCAACGTGCCGTCGCCTTGCTGCACGACCGACGGCACGTCGGCCCAGTTCGCGACGAGGCTGCCGGCTTCGACGATCGTCGTCGCGGCGGTCCACCGGCCACCGTCGAAGCTCGCGAAGCGTACGCGGTGGCGTTGCTTCGTCGCGTCCACAGGCTCGATCCAGGTCGCGAGCACGCCGGTCTTCGCCGAGGTTACGTGCGGCGCCGTTGCACCGCTTTGCGCGGGCGGATCGACGACGATGACGGTCGTGCGCGGCGAACGGCTGCATCCGATGACGAGCGCGAGGCTCGCGCAGGCGACGGGCCAAAGCATCATCGCCGCCTTATACCAGGCGCGCGGTCAGTGCGCCGAATGCGGTGAGCCCGCCCCGGGAGCCGAGTGACTCGCGCTTTCCCAGTAGAATAAGAAGTTGAGCCCGGCCAGGATCGCGAATACCGCCCACACGCGTTGGGACATGCGGCCGACATCGGCGATGACCTTCGTGACGCCCAGCAGTGCCGCACTGATCGCGAATGCCCAGTGTCGATAGAGGAGCAAATCGCTCGCTTGCTCGTGGATCAGGAACACGACGCCGATGCCCACCCACGCGAGCGGGAAGACGACAAGCGCGATGCCACGGGCCTCGCGTCGCAGGCGATACAGCTCCGCGGCGCCCGCAATGGCGGCGAGCACGCCGACGATCGAATGGTAAAGGACCATCGGATCGGTCTCGCCGCCGAGCTTCCGATGGATCAGCGGATCGACGATCTCCAGCACGACGAGACCGACGCCCAGGCCGAGCATTGCCTTCGCCGGAGCACGTGACCAGCGCCGCTCCGCGACAGGACGACCGGCGTTGCGGATCGCGACGACACCGGCAAAGATCAGCAGCGCACCCGCGATCCAGTGCGCGACGTTCAGCATGAGGAGTTGTGCTGTGTTCATGGCCCTGATGACGCGGCGGTTGTTTGCCCATTACACCACTGCTCAAGAGCCCGTGGGAAAAGCGACGGTTATGCGCGCTGGCAAAACCCGCCGTATCGAGCTAATCACCGGCTCCTGATGCCGCGCTGGCTGTTGTCTGTGTGCTTGCTCGTGGCGTGTCGCGGCGGGACCACGACGCAACCCACGCCTACGCTCGAAGGCGCGTATCCGGTGGAAGCCACGCCGAACGGGATGGTGCGTACCTTCGAGATCGTCGCCGCCGAGACCGAGCTGCCGCTGCTCGGCAGCGAGCGGCTGCGCGTGTGGGCGTACAACGGCCAGGTTCCGGGCCCGACGCTGCGCGTTCGGCTCGGCGACACGCTGCGCGTTCACTTCACGAATCGGCTACCGCAGTCGACCACGATCCACTGGCACGGCGTACGCGTCCCCAATGCGATGGACGGCGTGCCGCACGCGACTCAGCCACCGATCGAGCCGGGTGCATCGTTCACCTATGAATTCACCCCGAAGGATGCCGGCACGTACTGGTTTCATCCGCACATTCGCTCGAGCGAGCAAGTAGAGCGCGGGCTATACGGTGTGCTGATCGTCGAGGATGCACTCCCACCGCCGTTTGGGCGCGATGTCGTGTGGGTGATCGATGATTGGCTGCTCGGACCCGAGGGACAGATCGTTCCCGCGTTCAACACGCCGCACGATCTCGCGCACGATGGCCGCTGGGGCAACGTCATCACGGTCAACGGCCGAACCGATACCTCGCTGCACCTCGCGGCGGGCGAACGCATTCGATTGCGCTTGCTCAATGTGTCGAACGGCCGAGTGTACGTGCCCGATTTCAGCGACGTCGAGCCGCAGCTGATCGCGGTGGACGGACTGTATCTACGCGCGCCCATCGCGCTCGAGCGCTTCGAGCTCGCACCCGGCAACCGAATCGATCTCGATATCACATCGAGCGGCGCGAGCCGCGCGGTCATCGTCGCAGATCGCTTCACGCGGCGGCCGAATCGACTTGCCGAGTTGCTCGTCGAAGGCGGCGATTCGACCGCGCGCTTTCCTTCTCCGGCACGTGCGCGCGTTCCGTCGTGGACCGCTGCCGCTGCCACGCCCGTGACGAAAGACATCGTGCTCGACGCGCGGCGCGGCGGTCCGCTCGGGATCGAGTGGACGATGGACGGCAAAGCGTTCGCTGGTCACGACCACGCGCACGCCATGTTGTCGCTGCGCACGAACGCGTGGACGCACCTGCGCTTCACGAACGCGAGCGCGCGCCTGCACCCGATCCACCTGCACGGCATGTTCTTCAAAGTGATCGCGCGCGATGGCCGCGCCATCGACGAGCCGTTCTTCCGCGACACGGTACTGGTCCACGGTCGCGAAACGGTCGACATCGGCCTCGTGCCACTGGATGCAGGTAACTGGATGATGCATTGCCACGTGCTCGAGCATGCCGAAGCCGGGATGATGACCATGATCGAAGTCCGTGACGGCTCGTCGTAGTGCCGCGCACTGCCGTCGGCCGTGATCGCGCGCACCCACTGCACACGAGTGAGGGCATCGCTCCGTTAGCAGGGCTGAGCGCGCCGTTTCCGTGTCGCCGCTCGGATTCGCTACGGTGCCCCGATGAGAACGATCCTCGCCACGCTTGCCGTCACGACCGCTGTTTCACACGCGCAGCCCATGCCCGAAGGAAGCGCAAGCCCTGCTCCGGTTCGACAAGCCGACGAGCGCGTCACTGTGATGTGGGCGCCGCTGCGGCTCATCGTTCCGCTCGTCGAGCTGACGGCCGAGTATCGCGTGCTCGATCATCTTGGCGTAGCGATCCTCATCGGCGGCGGCAAGCGCGACGTCGAGACCGGCGGTATGACGATTCGCGGCACCGAGCTCGAGGGCGGCGCGCAGATCCGTTACTACCCGCTTCGCGCGTTCAGCGGTCTTCATGTCGGCGGCGAGGTGCTCGACGAGTACGTGCGCTTCGAAGAGCCGCTGCCGCAAAACGTCATCGGAGTTGCCGCCGGCGGAGTCACCGCGGGCGCATTCGCCGGCTACAAGATGTTACGGCCGAGCGGCTTCACGTTCGAAGCACAGCTCGGCGCGCGCTACCTGGTGGTCGAGCCTCCGTTCACGGGCCAAATGCCAGCGGGCGCGCTGCCCGGGTCGCGCTGGCTGCCGCTGCTGCACTTGAACGTCGGGTGGTCATTCTGAAACACGTGGATGGGGGAACGCCGAGTGTCGCGCGCCTTAACGCGCGACGACGACCAGCAGGTACTCGCCGTCCACGGATGGACCTTGCGCGTCGACGACGACGTACACGGCACCAGGACCGACGGACGCGCTTGCACCGGCATCTCCCCAGGCAACGCACGACGCTGCGCTGGCCGAACCGGCGAGGATATGCACGTCGACATCGACCGCGCCACGCGTGACGATGTACGCGTCGAGCGTCGTCGGCGCGGCGACGTCGACCCGGTAGACGCGCTCGCGTCCAAGCTGGGTGCGTGCCGTGCACGGATAGATCGCTAGCTGCGCTTCGCCGCTGCGCGTATCGCCGATGTCGAGGAGCGGTAGCGGCGTGCGGAACGGGTCGGCCGATGTACCGCTACCGGTGCGAACCGGCGCGCTGCTATCCGACGCCGCGCCGGTCAACGCTGCTCGCACGCGGGCGAGCGCTTCGACGGAGATCAGGTTGCGCACGTTGTAGCCGTACGCGAGACCTGCGGACGTCAGCACGCATGCGCCGTTCGGCGAGACCGAGGGATGGATTCCGTCGCTCGACAGCCCACGATTCGGCAGCGGCGCCATGTCGCGGTGCAAATCCACGAGCGGAATGCCGCGGCCTTGCGCGATCGCACGGATGAAGCGATTGAACAG
>DATDCH010000029.1:0-4452 GCA_036524455.1 Kofleriaceae bacterium
GTGGGCACCGTGGGCGGCGACTCGCTCACGGCCTGGGTCGGCGACGACGAGACCACCCTCTCCCTGGACGACGCTCGCGACGCCTATGAGCGCGGCCTGCCGGAGGCGCTGGCGTGACCCGCCTCGACGACGACCACCCCCGCGAGGAGTGCGGCGTCTTCGGCGTCGTCGCGCCGGGCCGCGAGGTCTCGCGCCTGGCCTTCTACGCTCTCCACGCGCTGCAGCACCGGGGCCAGGAGAGCGCCGGCATCGCGGTGAGCGACTCCGGCCAGGTCACCGTCCAGCGCGACCTCGGCCTGGTCTCGGGCGTGTTCGACGAGCCCTCGCTGCGCGGCCTCTCGGGCGGCGCCGCGATCGGCCATGTGCGCTACTCGACTGCAGGAAGCTCGGAGCTGCGCAACGCGCAACCGTTCCTGTTCGAATACTCGGGCGGCACCATCGCGATCGCGCATAACGGCAATCTCGTCAACGCGAACGAGCTGCGCAGCGAGCTCGAAGCGGCGGGCTCGATCTTTCAGACGTCGAGCGACACCGAGGTCATCGTTCATCTGATGGCGAAGGCGCGCGAGCCCGACGTGCTCGGCAAGCTGCAGGCTGCGCTCAAGCGGGTGCGCGGTGCCTACTCGCTGATCATCCTGACCACCGACGGACCAAGCTCGAAGATGATCGGCGTGCGCGATCCGAATGGGTTCCGTCCGCTCGTGATCGGTCGGCTCAAAGATGCGTACGTGCTGTCGAGCGAGACGTGCTCGTTCGATCTGATCGAAGCGGATTTGCTGCGCGAGGTCGACCCCGGCGAGATCGTGGTGATCGAGAAGGGCGGCATGACCACGCACAAGCTGCCCGATTCGACGATCGTCGATCGCACGTTTTGCGTGTTCGAGCACGTGTACTTTGCGCGGCCCGATTCGCTCGTCAACGGCAAGAGCGTGTATCGCGCGCGCGAGAAGATGGGCATGCGACTCGCGCAAGAGGCGCCGGTCGATGCCGACGTCGTGATTCCGGTGCCCGACTCGGGCGTGCCGAGCGCGATCGGCTACGCGAAGCAGAGCGGCATCCCGTTCGAGATGGGCTTGATCCGCAGCCACTACGTCGGCCGCACGTTCATCGAGCCGCAGGATTCGATCCGCCACTTCGGCGTGCGCTTGAAGCTATCTCCGGTGCGCGCGATCGTCGATGGCAAGCGCGTCGTCGTCGTCGATGACTCGCTGGTGCGCGGGACCACGAGCCGCAAGATCGTCAAGATGCTGCGCGCGGCGGGTGCGAAGGAAGTGCACCTGCGGATCAGCGCGCCGCCCACCACGCATCCGTGTTTCTACGGGATCGATACGCCCACGCGCAGCGAGCTGGTCGCCGCGTCGCACTCGGTCGACGAGATCAACAAGTACGTCACGAGCGACACGCTCCAGTACCTGTCGCACGACGGCATGATGCAGGCCGTAGGTTCGGAATCTGGCAAGAGCTACTGCTCCGCGTGCTTCACCGGCAAGTACCCCGTCGCGCTAGGCCAAAGCGCCGACCTTGTCCAACTGCGTCGCGCCAAGGTATAGAACGTTCGCTATGGCGATCGAAGGAACCGATGTGCGCGCGGTGCGCACGCAATTGAAGGAGCTCTCCGGCAAGGTCACCGAGCTCCGGAGGTTGCTTTGACGTCGACCACAAGCGCCTGAAGATCGAGGAGCTCGACTCGCTCGCAGCGCGGCCGAACTTCTGGGACGACCAGAAGAAGGCGCAGACCGTGCTGCGCGACAAAAAGCACCTCGAGCAAGTGGTCGGTGCGTGGGACGCGCAGGTGCGCGCGCTCTCGGATGCCGAAGTGCTGCTCGAGCTCGCCGAAGAAGCGAGCGACGAGGCATCGGCGAAAGAGGCCGAGGGCACCGTCGCGCAGATCCAGAAGTCGATCGACGAGCTCGAGTTCAAGCGCATGCTGTCGGGCGAGCTCGATGGCGGCGGCGCGATCGTCCAGATCACGTCGGGCGCGGGCGGCGTCGACGCGAGCGACTGGGCGCAGATGCTGATGCGCATGCTGATCCGTTACTGCGAGCGCAAGGGCTGGAAGGTCGACGTGCTCGAGGAGACACCGGCCGAAGAAGCCGGCATCAAGCAGGCGACGTTCACCGTGGCTGGCGACTACGCGTACGGCTTGCTCAAAGCCGAGAACGGCGTGCACCGGCTCGTGCGCGTGTCGCCGTTCGATGCGAACGCGCGGCGGCAGACGTCATTCGCGGCGGTCACTGTCACCGCCGACATCGACGATGACATCGAAGTCGACATCAACGACGCCGATCTACGCATCGACACGTATCGCGCGGGCGGAGCAGGTGGCCAGCACGTCAACAAGACCGACTCGGCGGTGCGCATCACGCACATACCGACCGGCATCGTCGTGCAGTGCCAGAACGAGCGCAGCCAGCACGCGAACAAGGACAAGGCGTTCAAGCTGCTGCGCGCGAAGATGTACGACTACGAGCTCGCGAAGCGCGAAGCGAAAGCCGCCGAGGACGCGAAGGCACGGCTCAAGATCGAGTGGGGCTCGCAGATCCGCAGCTACGTGTTGTTCCCGTACCAGCAGGTCAACGATCACCGCACCGAGCTCAAGACGTCGGATGTCAGTGGCGTGCTCGACGGTGATCTCGACGAGCTGATCCGGACGCACCTGCTGCAGGCCGCGAACGCGAAGACGAACTAGCTACTTCGCGGCGCGCTCGATCGCGGCGAGCAACACATCGGGCGTGTGCTCGGAGCCTTCGAACTTACGGGTGCCGATGTAAATCGTCGGCAGTCCGTTGAGCTGTGCGGCGCGCGAGTCGGCCATGTGTTGTTCGATTCGCGCACGCAGCTCGGCGCTCGCGAACGTTTCGCGATACTTCGTGACCTCGCAGCCGACTTTGATCGCGAGTGCTTCACAGCCCGCGGGCGTGAGGTCTTCCGGCGGCGCGGCGAACAGCTCCTTCGCCATCGCGTCGCCCTTGCCTTGCGCGTCCGCGCTGCACCACGCCATCGCGGCGGGCACGGCGTGCGCGTGACCGGGCAGCGGCACCATCTTGCGCACGATGCGGACCGGTTTCTGCGTGCGTGCGAGTGCCGCGGTCAGTTGCTTGTCCAGCGCGCGGCAGTAGGGGCACTCGAAGTCGACGAACTCGACGATCGTGACCGTGCCGGGCCGCTGCTCCTTCGCGATCGACTCGGGGAGTGGGCCATCGTTCACGACAGGCCCGCCTTCGCGGTGCGAGTAGAGCCCGAGTGCGAGCACGGCGAGACCGGCGACGATCGGCGCGGCGGCGATGTTCGAGAGCGTCGCGCGAATCGAGCCGGCGCCGGCGACGATGGCGATCGCCGACAAGATCGCGGCCGGATCGGCGACGAGGCACAGCTTGCACCACGCGCCGATCGAAAACGCCTGCAGCGCGATGAGGCCGATGCCGACCGCGGCACCGACGGCACCGAGCGCGACGCGCAGCTTCGGCTTGGGCCAGAACGCGAGCACCGACATCGCGGTGAAGTAGAGGATGCCGAGGATCGGCAGCGGGATGCCGAGCGGCGCGGCCCACATCGATTGGCGCACGGTCTCGCAGCCGCTCTCGGCGCAGAACGTCGGCGCCGGCGTGAAGTGGTCGACGAGGCTCGCCACACTCGCGCCGAGCCCGATCAGCGCGAACATGAGCGCGAGCACGGCGAGCACCCCGGTCCGCGTAACAGGCATGTCCCGGAAACATACCGCGGCAGGCGGCGAATTCCTCGACTCCCGCTCAAGTCCGCGGCGCAGGTGGGTGTGCGCTGAAGAAGTCCCAGATTCTCTCGGCACCATCGAAGTCGCGACTCGTGCCGCCGATCACGACCCGCGGCAGGTACTGCGGACCACCAGGCCACGTGTGACCCGCGCCCGCGAGCGTGAGCAGCTCGACCGCGTGCGGGGCAGGGCAGGCGTAGCTCGTGCGCCGCGTGCGCGAACCGTCGCCCGTGTCGACGTCCGGTTCGTCGATCGTCGGTGCAGCGTTGCCACACTTGGCTGCTTGCGCGAACGCGGCCGTCGATAGCGTCGCCGAGAGCACGCTGCCGCGGCCACGCGCGACTTCGCCGCCGACGTAGGGCACGAGCGGATCCTCGCTGCCGTTGATCGCGAGCACCACAAGCGGCGCGCGCGGCTGGCACTTGATCGTCGCCGGCATGTTGCCGATCACGGGTGCGATGCCCGCGATGCGGTCTGCGAGATCGCAGCCGAGCCGGTACGTCATCATCGCGCCGTTCGATGCACCGGTGATGTACACGCGCGTGCGATCGATCGCATGGCGCTGAGCGACCTCGTCGATCAGTGACGCGATGAACCCGACGTCGTCGACGCCGGTGTCGAGCTCGGGGCGACCATCGTTCCAGTGATGATCGATCGCGTCGGGATACACGACGACGAATTGCTCACGCGCGGCGACACTATCGAAGCTCGTCAACCGCTGC
>DATDCH010000030.1:0-8963 GCA_036524455.1 Kofleriaceae bacterium
TGTGCGGCGGCGAAGCCGGGCAAGCTGATGTCTTTGTCGGCGCGTGCGGCGCGCTGATAGGCGGCGAGCGCCGGAGCGAGCGTGCCGTGCTTGCGGTATGCGTCGCCGAGCCGCACGAGCAGCGCGAGGTCGTTCGGGCGCTGTTTTTCGATCTGCTCGAGCGCGTTGATCGCTTTGGGCCACTGCTTCAGCGCGCCGTATGCGGTGGCAAGATCGGCTTTGACGTCGAGGTCGTTCGGCGCCCGCTGCGCGATCGCTTCGAGCTCGCGGATCAGGCGCGGCGTGTCGTTGTGCGCCGAGTGGATGAGCACGAGCACGCGGCGCGCCGGCAAGTGATCGGGGACGCGCTGGGTGACTTGCTCGAGCTGGCGTTCGGCGCCCTTCGCATCGCCGGTCTCCCACAACGCCGAGCCGAGCTGAAACCGCGCCTCGAGATCCCAGGGCCTCCGCGTGACGAGCTTTTTGAACAGATCGAGCGCCACTTCCCATTTTTGGGCGCGCGCCATCGCGAGCGCTGCGGCACGCAGAGACGGCGCGTCGTCGGGCGCGAGGTCCGCTGCATAGTTGAACTTGCCGGTCGCCTTGTTCATCCGCTTCACATCGCCGGCGGCGGTCGCCATGTAGAGCTCGCCGAGGAGGCGCTGCGCTTCGAACAGCTTCGGATCGAGGAACACCGCGCGTTCGAGGTCGTGCTCGGCAGCTTTGAGGTCGGGACCGGCGGCCGCGGCGGAGCCCGCACTCGGGCCGGTGCCGAACACCGAGCTCATCGCGGCCAGCGCACCGGTGAAGTGACCGAGCCCGCGGCCCATCATGAAAACGGGATAGATGTCGTGCGACAGCGGGCGATTGAGCCGCTCCGCATGCGCGGCGTCGACGGCGATGCCCGCTTCGGTCCACGCTTCCGCGGTCGCCTCGCCGAGCAGCTTGTGATAGCTGGGCAGCGCGCCCATGCGCTGCGCTTCGCCGACGGTCGTCGCGGTTGCGCCCTTGGCTTCCCAGACGAGCACGACGAGGCGCAGCTGCTCTCCGATCCGATCGAACCAGCCGGTGATGACGTACTTGGCGCCGAGCTTCTTCGCGAAGTCTGCGACCGTGTCTGACTCGGCCGGCACGCGCTCACCGGGCACGTAGAGCGGTGCGCCCATCGCCTCGAGGCCGAGCACGTTCTCCGATTTGGCCGCGATCTCGAACGGCGCCTCGGCCACGACCCACTCGAGCGACTTGCCGTTCGGCACGTGGTTCTCGAACGGGGTGACCGCGAACTTCGCGGGCCCGGTCGTGTAGTCGGGGACCGCGGTCGCCGACGGTTTCGCGTCGTTGACCGCGGCCTTGGCGGCGACCGGCGGTTCATCGATGTCGGGCGCGGGGGCCGGCGCAGGCGCGGGTTCTGCGGCGGCGACGACGGCACTCAGCGCCATGCAGGCGAAGACGTGCGGCCAGCGCCGAGACCTCATAGACTCATTGTAGCCGTGCTGAACCCAGCGCGCCCTAACAAGGCATCGCGTGAAGAGCGACGCCGCGCCGACATTCGGCGGGGCTGGATCTATATCGCTATCGGATTCCTCGCGTTCATCGGCGGGGTCGTGCGGATCGGACTCTCGCTGTTCGCCGGTGACGTGCGCGACTACAGCGGGTACACGACCTTGGCGGCGGGCATCATCATCATGCTCACCGGGCGGTACATGTTGCGGCGCTGGCGGCGAGGTCTCGGCCGAGCCTCGGTGATGCGGGTGATCATCATGCTGATCGTCTACGGAGTCTCGCTCGGAGCCGCGACGATCTACTTCGCGGTCAAGGAGGTCAACAAAGACCTGCCCCAGGACCTGACGAAGCTGCTCGAGTACCAGCCGAATCGTAAGTCGATCGTGATGTCGCAAGACGGCGAAGAGATCGGCACGTTCTCGATCGAGAACCGCCGGATCATTCATCTCGATCGCATGCCGCCGCATGTACCGGCCGCGTTCTTGTCGGCGGAGGACCGCCGGTTCTACCGCCACCCCGGTTTCGATCTCGTCGGGATCACGCGCGCGGCGTGGAAGAACTTCCGGTCGAGTGGCATCAAGCAAGGCGGCTCGACGATCACGCAGCAGATCATCAAGCAGACGCTGCTCGTCGGCGAGGAAGGCGACCTCTCCGACCTCGGCCTATCGCCCGAGCAGGTCGCGGCGAACAAGAAGGCGCAGAAGTACAAGCGCAAGATGAAGGAGGTGATCCTCGCGTATCGCCTCGAGCGCGAGCTCACCAAAGCCGAGATCCTCTCGATCTACTTGAACCACGTCTACCTTGGCCACGGCGCGTACGGCGTCGGCGCCGCGGCGGAGACCTACTTCGGCAAAGAGGTCGAGGACCTGACGATCGCCGAGGCGGCGATGCTCGCCGGGCTCGTCGCGTCGCCGACGAAGTACGCGCCGCATCGCAACATGGCCCTCGCGCGCGAGCGCCAGCGCTACGTGCTCGGCCACATGCGCGAGGACAAGTACATCTCCGACGCCGAGTACGAAGCCGCACTGATCGAGCCGATCGCGCTCGTCGACGAGGGCGATCTCAATCACCTCGCGTCCCCGTACTTCGTCGAGCACGTCCGCAAGCTCGCGACGAAGCGGTACGGCAACACCGAGCTGTTCAAAGGTGGCCTGCGGTTCTACTCGACGCTCGACATGCACATGCAGACCGTGGCGGAGAGCGCGCTCAAGAAGGGACTCGAGTCGCTCGATCGCCGGCTCGGCTTCCGCGGCCCGATCGGCAGCGTCGCGACGAAGAAGCGCGGTGCGTGGACCGGCGGCCCCGCGCACCCGATCACCGGCGCCTCCGATGACACCAGCGCGCTCGCCGATCAGTTGCTGCCCGAGCAGCGCTACGGCGCGATGATCGTCGAGATCTCGAAGAAGGGTGCGGTCATCGTCGACCTCGGGCCGAAACGGCTCGCCGTCGAGGACAAGGACGCCAAAGACGTGCTCGCGTGGCGTCCCAACGACAAGGACGGCAAGATCGACTACGACAAACGCGTGCAGCTCGGCGACCTCTTGCCGGTGCGGCTCAATGCCGACGGTAGTGCCGTGACGCTCGCACAGCGTCCTGCGGTGCAAGGCTCGCTGGTCGCGATGGAGCCGAGCACGGGGCGCGTCGTCGCGCTCGTCGGCGGCTACGACTGGGTCGCGTCGCAGTTCGATCGCGCCACCCAGGCCCGCCGGCAGGTCGGCTCGTCGATCAAGCCGTGGATCTACGCGGCCGCGATCGAAGCGGGCAAGACACCGATCGACACGATGTACGACGGGCCGTTCGCGGTATCGACGGCCACCGGCACGTGGATGCCGGCGAACTACGACAACAAGTACATGGGCAACGTCACGCTGATGACGGCGCTCGCGTACTCGCTCAACACGATCAGCGTGCAGATCGCGGTGCAGGTCGGTCTCGATCGCATCATCGAGATCATGCGCGGGTTCGGCATCGCGTCGGCGATCCCGCGCCACATCTCGATCAGCCTCGGCACGCCCGATCTCACGCCGCTCGAGGTCGCGGCCGGTTACGCGGGCATCGCCAACGGCGGGCGCAAGGTCACGCCGCGGTTCTTCGATCTCGTGACGTCGACCGGCGGCACCGTCGTCGAGGATCTGCGCAACGCGCCGCCGGGGCCGCAGGTGATCTCGCCCGAGGTCGCGTATGTCGTGACGAACATGCTCAAGCAGGTCGTGTCGCGCGGCACCGCGAAGTACGCGACGACGATCGGCCGGCCCGCCGGGGGCAAGACCGGCACGAGCGCGAACTACAAGGACGTGTGGTTCACCGGCTTCACCGCCGATCTATTGGTTGGCGTGTGGATCGGTCGCGACGACTCGACGCCGATCGGCGACAAGATCACCGGCGGCGGCGCGGCCGTGCCGATCTGGGTCGACTTCATGACGAAAGCGCATCCGCGCACGAAGGTGCGTGACTTCCCACCGCCGCCGAATGTGACGTTCGCACGCGTCGAGCCATGGAGCGGTGATCCGACCGGGCCGCGGGTCGACGCGGTGTGGATGCCGTTCGTGCGCGGCACCCTGCCGTACCGGTTTCTCGCCGGCCTGCCGGTGCGCGCGTTCGACGACCTGGTCGCGACGCCGACCGTGCCGCGCCCGGCGAAGTGCGCCTCGCTCGACTGTTTGTAACGCGGCGTGCGCTATGCAACGCACCGTTGCGCGCAGTCGTGAGCGTGCAGTCACACACCGGCTCGGCGACCACGTGGTAGGTTCCTCGCCCATGCGCGCCGTGCTGTTTGCCGCCCTGCTCGCTTCAGGCTGCAAGATCGATCTCGACAAAGCCGATGTCGATGCGAACACCTCCGGCCGTACCTGCAAGGTGTCGACCGCCACCGTGTGCAAGGAAGCCGAGACCATGAACGTCTCCGACTTCACGTGGATCAAGGGCAAGATCTTCGCGGCGAACTGCTTTGGCTCGTCGTGCCATTCTGGCTCGACCGCCTCGGGCAAGCTCGACCTGACCGATGACCCCTACACGGCGCTGATGGGCGCTGGTGGCACAGGCACGGATTCCAACCTGGCGCCGGGGCACAAGCGGGTCGTTGCAGGAGACCCGGCGGCCAGCTATCTCTTCTTCATCATCCATGGTCTGGACGACAACCCAGGCCCATTTAGCGACCCACCCGCAAACGTCGGCTACATGCCGATGAGCAACTCGACGCTCTGCTGCCAGAAGATCGACGCGATCGAACGCTGGATCACAGCCGGCGCGATGAACAACTAAGCGCACGATCTCGACAGTAAGTCTTCGTTCGACAAGCCTAAATCGCCATGGGTTTGCTTGACGCCATGCGAGAGGGCTCGCTACAACATCGGGCAACAGCGTAGGGGGATCCCCCCGCGCCCAAAAGGCAGGAACCGATCGATGAGCTGGCTAAGCGATGTCTTCCAAAAGGGCGGGCCCTTCTTCATCGTCAACACGTTCTTCTTGGCGGTCGTTATCGGCCTGATCGTCGAGCGTGCGATCTACTTCCTCGGGCGGGGACATCTCAACGCCAAGGCGTTCCTCGAGCAGCTACGCAAGCTGCTCAGTGCGAACAATGTCGATCGCGCCAAGAAGCTGTGTGACGCAACGACCGCGCCCGTCGCCCGCGTGGCGAAGGCCGGTCTCAATCGTCTGCACCGCGGTGAAGCGGCCGTCGCGCAGGCGATGGAAGAGACGATGACCGACACACTGCCCGAGGTGAAGACTCGCATCGGCGCACTGTGGTCGCTCGCGAACATCACCACGCTCGTGGGTCTCCTCGGCACCATCACCGGTCTCATCGCCACGTTCGACGCGATCGGCGAAGCGAACCCGGCAGAGCAGCGCACGAAGCTGTCTGAAGGTATCGCCGAAGCTATGTACAACACCGCGTTCGGTCTCTCGATCGCGCTCATCTGCATGCTCGGTCACTTGCTGCTGTCGGCGGCGATGAAGAAGGTCGTGTCGGACCTCGAGGCGTTCAGCCTGCGGTTCGAAAATCTGTTGTCCGATGGCGGCTCGGCGGCTGCGAGCCGCGCACCAGCGGCTCCAACTGAGGATCTGGAGTCGTAGGGCGCCGGCGTGGGGAACCTCTCCGCACAGCGCGTACGCTCGAAGACCCGCACCGCGGTTCGGCGGCGCGAGGAGCAGATCGAGCAAGATGAGATCGAGGGCGGCGAGCTCAACCTCATTCCGTATCTCGACATCGTCACGAACTTGATGCTGTTCCTGCTGTTCTCGATCTCGGCGGGCATCATCTTCACGCAGATCGATACGTCGCTGCCCGACAAGGCACCGCCGCAGTCGACGACGCAGCCTAATCCGAACCAGAACCCCGACGAGCAACCGCTCAAGCTCGTCGTGTCGATCACGCGCGATCGCATGATGCTGTGGTCGATCTCGGGCCTCGAGGGCACCCTGCCCGCTCCGAAGGCCACGTTCCCGCGTACCGGCCGCGACGGCGAGTCGTGCGACGGCAATTACATGTGCGAGAGCAACTTCTGCCGTGACACCACGCAGAAGTGCGAGCCGAGCCCCGCGAAGGAAGTGCCGCTGCCGGTGTTCGATTACCGCGCGCTGTCGAACGCGCTGTTCGAGATCGCGAATCGGCGGTACGTCGGCAAGCAGCGCAAGGCCGACACGTACCAGATCATCCTGATGGCCGACGGCGCGATTCCGTACAACACGATCGCGTCGGTGATGAGCGCGATGCGCTGCAAGATGCCCGACTTCGGCAAAGATACGCAGGGCTGCGCACTGCCGACCGAAGATCCCGAGCTCAAGAAAGCGAAGGATCCGATCTCGCCTGACAAGCGCCTGTACGACACCACGCGCGCAACCTATGACCCGAAGACGATGGCGCTGTTCAGCGACATCCTCTTCTCGAGTGGATTCGAATGAGCTTTACGCAGCGCGAAGCGCGCGGCCTCATTCGCAAGGCGCTCGCGCGCGTCCCCGAGGGCGAAGCGATCCGTCACCTCAACATCATGCCGATGATGGACATGATGACGATCTTGCTCGTCGCATTCATCTTCCAGATGGCGACCAGCGCGCTCGAGCTGACCGCAGGCACCGTCGCGCTGCCGCGCACGGCCACCGACGCGCCGCTGCCCGAGAAGGCGTGGACGATGATCATCACGCCGACCGGTATCGTCGTCGAGGGCAAGTCGATCGTCAGCGTCAATAACGGCGATGTCGATCCGTCCGAGAAGGAAGGCGGCGCGATGGGCATCAAGATCCCGCGCCTGACGAACTTCCTGGCGACGCTGCGCAGCGAAGACCTCAAGTTGATGCAGAAGGCCGGCATCGATCCAGCGAAAGCCCCGCCTCCGGAGCTGCTGGTGATTGCCGATCGCACGACGCCTTACCGTCTCCTCATCGAGGTCATGTTCTCGGCGAAGCAGAAGGAAGCCGGCTACAAACATTTCCGACTGATCGTCCAGAAGAACTTCGCGGTTAAGCCCCCGAAGTGACAAACCGTCGCTGGGCTGTCGTTTTGAGCCCGAAGTAGCCCGACGGACGAGCTGAGCTATAGTGGATGTTATGAAGCTCGTCGGCGAACGCCGTGCCCTCGCGGCCCTGATGTTTGCGTTCTGGTTCGTCATGTACCTGATGAACGCGCTGCTCGGCGGTGGCCCGCTGGCGAAGCTGCTCTACGGCCTCGCAGGCTGCTACGGCCTCGCGTTCTTCTCGCTGGTCGCCGGCTACTTCTGGGCCCGCTGGTACGCGGTCGGCCTCAGCCTGTTCGGCGTGATCGTCGCGGGTATCGGCCTGTGGCAGATGGGGCCCGAGTTCCAGGTGCTGTTCATCGGCATCACGCACCTCACGGCCACGATCATGCTGTGGGGCAACGGGATGAGCGAGCTCTACGATGGTCAGCTCGCGTGGCGCGAGCGCTTCCACATGGACGAGCACGCGGTGCAGCGGCTCGGCCGCTCGGTGATTCGCGCCGGCGTGTCGCTGCCGATGGTGCTGATCTACGGCCTCGCGCCGAAGCAGCCGGCCGCGATGGTCGTGTCGATCGGCGCGGTGCTGCTCGCCGGCTTTGGCCTGCGCGCCCTGGTCAAGATGAAGACCTGGGGCGTGCTCGCGCTCGGCAGCGCGGGTGGCCTCATGCTGGCGCTCGCCGGCGTCCAGATGATGACGAACGACGCGATGGCGCTGCAGCCGGCCCTCGCCGGTGCGCTGCTGGTGTTCGCGGCGTGGCCGTGGGCGCAGCCGCTGGCGCGCGCGATCCGCCGCTAAGCACGATCGCAACTACATCGGCCCTGCTTCGGCGGGGCCGTTGGCGTTTCGGCCGTTTGATCTGGCGAGCGCGCCGCGCTACCGTCTGGAGCTATGCGCTGGTTGGTGGCTCTCGCGCTCGTGTTTGGTGTGGTCTCGTGCAAACCGCTTTACGGTGATCGCCCCGAGAAGCTCAAGAACCCCGAGAAGAAGAAGAAGCCGCCCGAGGCGGAGGTCGTCGCGGTCGAGATCAAGTATGTCGACGACTGCAGCGCGATCTTCAACGACGATCCGAAGAAGGTGCGCGCGCAGACGGCGCTCGCGCAGCAGCTGACCGCGCAGGCCGAGACCGCGCTCGATCAGGCCGACAAGGCGAAGGAAGACTCGATGAAGGTCAGCCTGATCAAGGAAGCGATCGACAAGTATCGCAACGCGCTGATCAAGGACCCGTACAACGTGCCCGCCACGCTCAAGCTCGCGGTCGCGTACGATCGCGTGCTGCGCAAGGGCTGTGCGATCGCGATGCTCAAGCGACTTGCGTCGCTGTCCGGCAATCCCAAGTGGCGCGACGAGGCCAATCGCAACATCGACACGATCGACACCAACGCGCAATGGTTCAAGGGCTACCGCAAAGACGCGATGGCCGCGGTGGGACGTTAGCGATGAAGTCCTTGCTGCTCGTCATCGCAACGGGGCTGGCGCTCGCCGGCTGCCACGAGAAACAAGCCATCACCGCGCCGCCGGCGCCGCTGCGCCCGGAGGCCGAGCCCAAGCCCGAGGTCAAGATCGCCAAGGACTGCGAGCCGACCGATCCGACCCTCGAGCTCAAGCCGGTCGCGTTCGACGAACGCTCGATCCCGGAAGGCTCGCGGCTCGCCGACCAGGCCTACGCGAAGCTCTCCTCTGCGAACAGTGCGGAGGTCGATCGAATGACCCGCGAGCAGTACCAGACCGATGCGGTCAACGACTTCCTCACCGCGCTCGCCGCGGATCCGTACAACGTCAAGGCGACCTACGGCCTCGCCGCCGCCTACGCGAAGATCGGCCGCAAGCAGTGCTCGATCAATCTGCTCACCCGCCTGCTCCAGATGCGCCCGCACTTCAGCAAGAAGGCCGAGGTCGAGCACGTCATAGATCGCCTGCTCGGTCGTAAACAGGCGCTCGATCCGGACTTCTCGGATATGCGGCGTGACACTCGCTTTCGCGAGCTGATCGCCAAGATGTGCTCCGACACGAACGACCCTAACTGCGTGTAC
>DATDCH010000031.1:0-3142 GCA_036524455.1 Kofleriaceae bacterium
AGCCTCGACGGTTCGAGCTACGAGGTGCTCGGCGAGCTCGACGCGATGACGCTGGACCTGGACCTGGCGCGCACGACACTGACCGCCGCGCGCTTCGTGCGGATCACAGATACGGGCGTCGGCGGCATTCGCATCGACGCGCTCGAAGCGCTCCGCTGAGCGGGTCGCTTGGATCGCTGCTACGGCGGCCGCCAGGCGCGTCTACTGGCCGAGCAGCTCTTCCCACTTCCACGCCTTCTTGGCGAACGAGCCGCCGGTCATCGCGTCGAGCGTCGCGGTCAGCTCGTCGAGGCGCATCAGGTCGAAGAACAGCTCCTGATCCTCCGCCGGCGGTGCGAGCATGATGGCCGCGAGTAGACGACGGCGCGCGAAGTAGAGCGCGGTCACCTCGCGCACGAGGCTCTCACTGATGCTGTTCAGCGACTTCGTATCGAGCGCCTCGGCATTGAACGCGAGGCGATCGAGGCTCCACGTGGCACGCACGCGCCACGTCAGCTGATCCTGGTCAAACTGCGTCCGTTCCTTGTAGTTGTTCGGGTTCGGGTTCGTCGCGGGGCTCGGCAGGACCGGATACAGGCCGTCCTTCATGTTGGTGAACGTGTGCCCGATCATGTTGTCGACGCTGCCTTCGAGCTCCGGGATCAGACCCTTGAGCCGCGCCGCCCGTGCCATGCCATGGATCCGCGACGGCTCGAGCTGGTAGTACCTGAGCACGGCCCCCTGCACGTCCTTGATCGTCGGCTCTTGCTTGATGATCTCGAAGAGCTTCTTCACACCGCCTCGATTCGCCGCCTGCTCCGGTTTCGGCGCGACAGCATCCGGAGGCTTCGGCTGCGCGTGCGCCGAGCTCGCGGCCGCGCAGAGGATGAAGGGGACAAGCAAGGTTCGCAGTGTCATGGCAGTTCTCCTTGGTCAGTCAGAGGGCTAGTTCCCAGGTCGACGACCTCGCGGCCCGCGAGGGCTTCGAGGTAGGCCGAAAGTTCTTCGAGGCGCATGCGCCACAAGATCGCGGTCAGCGGATCGGCCGGAGGCCGCGCGAGCTGGTTCGTGAGCGCCGCCGCCTCGCGATAACGCGTGCGGACTTCCTTCGCGATCCGTTCGCGCGTGGTGCGCAGCTGCGACTCGATGAGGAGGTTCGGGTTGGTGACGTTGCCGCTGCCGAACACGACCTTCGACAGATCCCACATCGCCCACACCATCCGTTCGGTGCGTGCGTCCGCGGTCGCTTCCGCGAAGCGATAGCGCACCGGAAACGTGCCGTCGAACATGATGCGGTCGCTGCGATCCACGTAGCCGCGCACCTCGACGATGACGCGCGGCAGCAGGCGCGCGTACCAGCGATCCTGCATGCGCGTGTCCTCGGGATCTTCGATCGTGTTTCGCATCACGATCCGCTCGAGCGAGACGAGCGACAGCTTCAAGCGCGGCGGTGTTTGTGCGCGGACGCGCTGCTCGCGCTCCCCCACGCGAAACACACCCGATGCCGTCAGCGCATAGGCGAGCGGGGGACGCCCGACCAGCCGAAGGAACGGGTCCTGTTCGGTCGCGTGAAGCAGGTCGATACGGCCGCCGTCCCGACCGAGGACGAAGAGTGCCGTGTCGGTCGCGACCAATGTCGTGCCGTCCTGCCACGGCACGACGCCGACGACGGACTTCCCCGCGAGCAGCTTGCGCTCCCCGCTTGCTTCGATCACGTGCAGGCCGTCGGCGGTGGCCACCAGTGCGCCGTCGTCGGTGAGCGCGATGTCTCGCACGTCGGCGTTCGCGAATGCTTGCTGGAACTTTTCGCCGCCGTCCGCCGACTGCATGACCGCCTCCGTGGTGATCACGACAATCAGCTCGGGACGAGTTGCGTCCCAGATCACACCGACGATGGCGTCGGTCAGCTGCCGGTGCGGGGAGAACGTGAAGCCGCCGTCACGGGAAACGTAGAGTCCTTGGCTCGTGCCCGCGAGCACGACGCGCGAGTCCTTCGGACTGATCGCGACCGAGGTCCCAACGAGATCGTGTTTCTTCGGCATCGGCGCCGGCCCGCCGAGCATGCGCGTCCACATCGTGCGCTGGACGTCGGAGAGATAGACGCCCGCGGCGGACGCGAGCACCATCCGGCCATCGCCACTCGGCAGTGCGATCGCCGTGACGTCGGTGATCGGATCGCTGAGCGCCATCCAGGACGCCCACCGTGGGATCTGCACGCCCTTCGCGCCGGCCACGTTGAACAGGCGGATCGCGCGGTTGGTCCGTTGTGCGCTCGAGAACAGAAAGCGCGTTCCCGTGCCGCGCATCGACATGACATCGTAGTCGCGAGCCTGCAGCGCGCTGGACTCGTGCGCCGTGCGGCCGGCGTCGTCGCTCCACGCGACGCGCCCCGACGAGGTCCCGACGGCAACGCGCCTCGGGTTGTTCCGATCGACGGTGAGCGCCGTGTACGGGCCCGGTGGAAACGCCGGGCTTACGTTCTCGACGGCGAACTGCGCTGCCGCCGGCGTGGCAACCGAGAGCGCGAGCGCAGCGACGACGATGGTGCTGCCCGCGCGCATGGAAGCCGCTTTAGTCCAGTGCCGAGGCGACGGCCTCGGACGCGTTTGCGTCGGCGGAAGCTTCGTCAGTCGTCGATTCCGCAGCTTCCTCGGCTGCGCGCTGTGCTGCCACCAGCGTGCGGATGCGTGGCATCAGCTTCTGCTGGAGCTTGCGCATTGCGCGGCTCGGCCGCTCGTCGATCGAGCGCTGGATCGCGAGGGCCTGGTAGAGCGAGGCCGCCGCGTCGTCGTGTGCGCCGGCCTTGTAGCGTCGCTGCGCATCGCGCTCGAACGCTTGGCCGAGGATTCGTCGTGCGGTCGGCTCGGGGAACGATAACCCACCACGGTCGGCGGCAACCGCGGCGTTCTGGAGGAGCCGCCACGCGCCGTCGGAATCGCCGAGCTTCGCCTGCCGAGCGGCGAGCTTGATGCCGCCCTTCATCAGCGTGCGTGCGGTGCGCGAGAGCTTCTTGTTGGATGCGATCGTCTGGCCCTTCTTCGCGGCGAGCTCGGCGGCGAAGTCGAGGTTGTCGACGCCGAGGTCGAGGTTCCCGTGCTCGGGGCTGTATTGCCGTCGATTGATCTGCCAGAGGCTGCGCTTGCCGGCCGCGCGCTTCGCGACG
>DATDCH010000032.1:0-30669 GCA_036524455.1 Kofleriaceae bacterium
TCGCGCCGGGCTCGGCGGGTGCGAGCTCGCCGGCGAGCATCTTGCGGCCGCGCGCATCGCGCAGTGCTCGGGCGGCGCCACGCCTGCCGTGCAGCAGGTCGTTCATCGCCAGCTCGATGCCGTCGAGTCCGTTGCCATCGATGTCCGCTCGACCGATCACCGGGCCCGCCACCGACTTCGCCGGATACCAGCGCCGCGGCTCGGTTGCGACCTCGATGCCGGGCAGCTTCGCATCGCGCACCGCCTTTGCGACCTCGGGCGTGACATGGCGATCGATCCACACGAACCGGCGATCACCCCCGAGCTTCGACTCGAGCGTCGAAGCGTCGCCATCGATCAGCTTTGCGAGCTTCTCGGCGGTACCGGTGACGTCGCGAACCTCGCGCGGGTTCGCCCACACCGAGTCTGCATCGGCGCTGGCCGCGAGCGGTCGGCCGTGCACGTCGGTGACTTCGCCGCGCGGTGCCGGAATGTCTTCGCGGATCGCGTGCTGGCGCTCGGCGAGCGAGCGGTAATGCGCGCCGTCGTCGATCTGCAGCGCCCATGCTTTCATCGCAGCGCCGGCGAGCCCGAGCGTGATCACCGCGCATGCCGCGTACGCACGTACGCGCGCCGCACGTGGCACGCCCGGCGTCATCGGTTTGATCTTCACCTTCACTGCTGCGCGACCTTGTTGCGGTGCGGGACGTCGACGATGCGGATCTTGTCGGGCTCGACCGTGGTCATGCCGAGCTGGGTCGCGAGCCGGCGAATCCGTTCCGGCGCGGTGAGCGTTGCGAGCTCGACCTCGAGCCGGCGCTTGACCTCGCGCAGCTGGCGCACGTGCTCGGCTTGCCGATCGAGTTGATAGCCGAGACGCAGCACGTCATGTTGACGCCGCACGCGTACGACGCCGACGGTCGTCAGCATCGCCGCGGTCAAGATCATCGCGATCACGATCGAGCGCACCGGCGCAGCTCCCTGCGCGCGCTTGAAAATCCGGTAAAGCGGAGTCCCCGCCGACGACGTCATGCGTCGCTCCACTACAACCCCGCGCTATCGCATGGGCAATTTTTCAGCGGACACTCCCGACGAAATCGCCATACTTGAGAATGATGCGCGCGCTGGCTGCTGTTCTGTTGCTCGCGTGTGGGTGCACGCAGACGCAGGCGCGCAAGGCAAATCGGGTCGGTGAAGTTGCGACCGCAGGCGGGCTCATCGGAGTGCTCGCGTGTGGTGTGGTCGCAGCGCTCGATCCGGCGCACGAAGACACGATCATGGCAGTCGGCCTCGGCTTCGTTCCGATCAGCGTGCTCGGCGCGCTGCTCTACGTCGGAACCACGAGCCGCGCGAACGAAGACACCGGGCCGACGATGACGCGTCGCGAGCGCAATCGGGCGACCGCGTGGGAGATGACGAAACAAGCCGCCGACGCCGCGCGGATGCGGGACTGCACACAAGTACAGGCCATCGCACCGCGCGTGCGCGACCTCGATCTCGAGTTCCACGTTAGCGTGTTCATGCGCGACGTCGCGATCCAGCGCTGCCTGCGCGAGCGGTGATACCGTCGCGCGATGGTCGCGTGGAAGCTCGGCTTCGTTCGTCGAGTAATGCGGCTGGCGCTCGCGGCTTGCGTGCTCGCCGCGTGTGCCGGTACGCCGAAGCAGAAGCGCCGGCGCGCGGAGTACGCGATCGGTGGCTCGCTGGTCGGTGTGATGGCCGGATCGCTGACGATGGCCGCCTGGCCGGCGCAGAAACCTGTGCTGATCGGGATCACGATCGGATTCGGCGCGCTCGCGGTGGCCAGCACCGTTGCATACGCCGTCGTGCACGCGAGCACCGCCGCGGAGCCGGCAGGGCCGCCGCCAAAACCGAACCCGCCGTGGGCACTGACCCAGCAGGCGCAAGCCGCGGCGCGCGCGGACCGCTGCGATGAGGTACGCGAGCTCGACGTCAAAGTGCGTGCCCTCGATGAAGACTTTCACGCGGTCGTGTTCGCCCGCGATGTCGCGATCAAACGTTGCCTCGAGCCGCAACGCGCGAAGCCTACGCGCAAGCGCTAGCGTCACCGCCGCGCGGGTACGTTCGGCGCGGAAGTCCGCATGCACGCGCGGAGGCGTGCCGAGCGCGCGCGCGGGTTTCTCTCGACTTCCTCGTCGGTCGCGAACACGGCCTTGCGCGTGAGTAGCTCGACGACGGGCTCGACCCGCTCGCCTGCGCCGGCGGCGAGCTTCGGCGGCAGCGACGACGTCCACGTCAGGTCGCGAAATGCGTTCTTGACGAGCCGGTCCTCGAGCGAATGGAACGAGATGATCACGCAGCGACCACCGGGCTTCAGCAGATCTGGGAATGCAGCGAGGAAGCTCGTCAGCTGATCGAGCTCCGCATTGACTGCGATGCGCAGCGCTTGGAACGTGCGCGTCGCCGGATGAATCTTCGACTTGCGCTGCTCCATCACTGGAATGCCTTGCGCGACGACTGCGGCGAGGTCGGTGGTAGTGGCGATCCGATCCTCGCGCACCGCCTCCTTGATGAGGCGAGCGATCCGCTTCGCGTAGCGCTCCTCGCCGAGCTCGCCGATCACCGTGACGAGCGCGTCGACATCGATCGTATGGAGCAGCTCGAGCGCGGTCTGGCCGCGGGTCGGATCCATTCGCATGTCGAGGGGACCGGGCCTCGAGAACGAAAAGCCGCGCTCCGCTTGATCGAGCTGCGGGGAGGACACGCCGAGGTCGGCGAGGAAGCCATCGACCTTCTCGATGCCGATGTCCGCGAGAATGCGGCGAATATCGCCGAGCTCACCGTGCACCAGCGTCGCCCGATCGCCGAGCCGGACTTTCGCTGCAGCAAGTGCCGACGGGTCTCGATCAATACCGATCAGCTGACGCCCGCCGCCGGTCGTCAAATCGACCGCGGGAAGCGCGCCGAGGATCGCGCTGGAGTGGCCGCCGCCGCCCACCGTGCAGTCGACATAAACCCCATCTTCTCGTGGGGATAGGTACTGCAGGACCTCGCCGACCAGAACCGACTCGTGCACGAAGTCCGGCACGTGGCGTCTCTACCACGCACGCCTCGCAAGCTTGCAGAAATCTTGCGGTTGAATTGCAACTGATGTGCAGTTACGTGTAAGGAAGTGTGACCCTGTTTGCTTGACGATCCGGATGGTGTCCCGTAGACTCCACCGGTTCGCGGGATAGGATAACTGTGCTCAGGTACAAAGAAACCGAGGACATTGACGCGCGGTTCAGCGAGGTCGAGCGCACCGTCACAGCATGGCGGCAAGCGATCACGACTGCGAACCAGGTCGCGCGCCAAGAGTTCAACAACCGCCTTCGCATCTCGCTCATCCACCACGATGCAGCGCTCGAAGGCGAGGTCCTGAGCTACAGCGAGATCAAAGCGGCAGTCGATCCGAGCATCATCTCCGATCCGTCGCTCATCCCATCGTACGACGAGATCCGTCGCTTCGATGACGCCTGCAACTTCGCGGCGGAGTCGGCGGCGAACAAGAAGAAGCCGTTCAAGCTCGATACGGTTCGCGACATCTACGCGATCCTCGCGCCCGACGAGAAGGCCAAGGGCCTCCCGTTCCGCAAAGAGAACCCGCTGCACCGGCTCTACTATCACGACATCGCGCCGCCGGAGAAAATCGTCCCCGCGATGCGCAAGCTCAGCGAGTGGATCGACGATCCCGCCAACAAGCACATGCACGTGATCGAGAAGGTCGCGTCGCTCCACTCCAAGTTCATGGCGATCTTCCCGTGGGCGAAGGAGAGCGGCCGCACGATTCGGATCGCGTCGAACCTCCTGCTGCAGGAAGCTGGCTATCCGATCGCGATCATTCACTCGATCGATCGCCAGCGTTACTACGAGGCGCTGCGCGGTGATCACATCGGGCTGACCTCGCTCTACCTCGAAGCGGTGCAAACCACCGCCGAGACCGAGCTCCGCGTCTACGAAGAGGCCGGCAAGGCCCCGACGAAGAAGCGCACGAAGAAGTCCAGCACGGGCTAAAAGGCACGAGGTTGCGAGTAGTGCCATGTCTGGGACCAGAGACGTTGTCGTCACGCCACGGCTGACGATTCCCGCAGGCGAGCTCGCGTTCGCGTTCGCGCGCTCGGGCGGACCGGGTGGCCAGAACGTCAATAAGGTGTCGAGCAAGGTCGAGCTGCGCTGGAACCCGACCACGTCGGCCGCGCTCACCGCCGACGACCGCACCTATCTGCTGTCACGACTCGGCAATCGGCTCACCACCGACGGCACCCTGATCGTGACGTCGACTGCCACGCGCGATCAGCTCAAGAACCGCGACGACGCGATGAGCAAGCTCACACTGATCGTGAAGAGCGCGCTCGACCGACCGAAGGCGCGCCGCGCCACCAAGCCGAGCCGCGCTTCGAAGCGCCGCCGTGTCGAAGCCAAGCGACATCGTTCCGAGATCAAGCGGAACCGCCGCGGCGACGACTAGCGAACCCGGATCGCAACGCGATCAAACGCACACGCGCTGTGCCGACTAAACGTTGCCCGGGGCCGCCACAGGTGTTGTCATCGGTCTATGCGGATCGCGCTCGCCATTGTCCTTGCGGTGACTTCAACGGGATGTCCGTTCGGCGATGACGACGGTGATCCCGGCAACTGGGTCGTGATCGATCAAATGGAGGCTGCGTATCGCACGGCGTACTGCACGTACCTCGTGCGCTGCGGGCAGTTCCCCGATCAAGCGACGTGCGAAGGCGCGGCGATTCCGCTCGCGATGCAGGTCGACCCCAACATCGTCGCCGCGGCAAATGCAGGCCGCGTGAGCTACAGCGGCAGCAGCGTCAAAGCGTGCTTCGCGGCGCTCGCGAACAACACGTGCGATCGCACGGATCAGAACGGCCGCATGCGCGTCGCCGCGTGCGAGGGCTTTTTCCGCGGCACACGGATGAGCAACCAGCCCTGCTTTGTCGATCAGGAGTGCATCTCGCAGAACTGCGTCGGCGGCTCGACCGGCACCACCTGTTCGATGGGCCAATGCGTCGGCGACATCGCTCCGACGGTTTCGCCGGCGAACGTCGGCGAACCGTGCAGCGGCCTGTTCGGCTGCGTCGACGGCGCGTTCTGCGATACGTCGCTGGATATCTGCACCGCACTCAAGCCGGCGGGTCAGACCTGCATCAGCGCAGACGAGTGCGCGTACGGTCTCGGTTGCTCGGGCACGACCGGTGCGCGCACGTGCAAGGCGCTGCCGACCGTGGGTCAGCCGTGTCCGGAAGCGCTGTGCCGCGACGACGGCAACGTGTGCACCGGTGCAGTGTGCGTCCAGGTCGGGTTACCGCCAACGGCGTGTACGTCGTCGACGCAGTGCTCGTCGTTTTATCCGTGCGACTTCACGACGAGCATGTGCAAGCAGGGGCCCGCGCTCGGCCAACCGTGCTCGTCGACCAACCGCTGTTTCGCCGCGGGCACGTTCTGCGATACGACGACGACACTGACGTGCGTGGCGGTGCGCGCCGAGGGCATGCCGTGCACGGCCGACATGCAATGCCAGAGCGGGCACTGCGATTTCGCCATCGGCCTGTGCCAGGCGCCGGTGACCTGCACGTTCTAACTAATTAGTTGAACAGCGTCTCGACCGGCGTCATCGCGCGCCACACGCCACCGAGGTGCCGCTCGTTGATCGCGCTCCACACGTCGCTCGGCACGACGCCGACGATCACTTCGTGCAGATCGGTATCGTCGATCCCGAGTAGGAGCCAACCGGTTTCGGAGACCGCGAGGTTCGCGACTTCGAAGATCCAGCCGACGTCGAGCCAGTCGTCGTCTTGGTCGGGCTTCTGCACGTGGATCTTGCGCGCATCGACGTGCAGGATGCCGGCCTTGTCATCGAGCTCGACTTCGCTGACACCGAGCGGGCGCAAGATCTCCTGCAGCACGAGCTCGTACTCGCGCGGCGTGTAGTCCATGCCGCTCTCGGCATCGAAGCGATAGGCCCAGCCGCGGCGCGCGAACGCCGCGATCTCTTCGAACAGCTCGTCGTGTTGGTCGGCGAGCGAGTCCTGCTCGTCGTCGCGCTCGGGCAGTTGCGGATGCCCGAGATCGACGAGCAGCTTCTCGATCTCGCCGGTGGCCCGCGACGGTGCGCGCGGGGGCGTAACCAGCGCCATTAGTACCGATAGTGATCTGGCTTGAACGGTCCGTCCACTGAAACGCCAAGATACTCGGCTTGCTCCTTCGAGAGCTTCGTCAGCTTGACGCCGACCTTTGCCAGGTGCAGACGGGCGACCTTCTCGTCGAGCTTCTTGGGCAGCACGTAGACGTTGCCGGCCTCGAACTTCATGCCGGTCATGTCGTCCTTGCCCTTGGTCGCGTTCGCCCATAGGGCCATTTGCGCGATGGTCTGGTTCGAGAACGAGTTCGACATCACGAACGATGGGTGACCCGTCGCGCAGCCCAGGTTCACGAGGCGACCGCGGGCGAGCAGCGTGATCCGCTTCCCGTTCGGGAAGATGAACTGATCGACCTGCGGCTTGATGTTCTCTTCTTTGATCTCTTTGTTGTTCTCGAGCCACGCGATCTGAATCTCGCTGTCGAAGTGGCCGATGTTCGCGAGGATCGCTTCGTCCTTCATCGCGATGAAGTGCTCGCTCTTGATCACGTCCATGCAGCCCGTGGCGGTGACGAAGATGTCGCCGAGCGGAGCGGCGTCTTCCATCGTCACGACTTCGTAGCCTTCCATCGCCGCCTGCAGCGCGCAGATCGGATCGATCTCGGTGATCAGCACGCGGGCGCCGAGGCCGCGCGCGGCGTGCGAGCAGCCCTTGCCGACGTCGCCATAGCCGGCGACGACGACGACCTTGCCGGCAACCATGACGTCGGTCGCGCGCTTGATGCCGTCGAACAGCGACTCGCGGCAGCCGTACAGGTTGTCAAACTTCGACTTCGTGACGCTGTCGTTGACGTTGATGCACGGGAACAGCAGCGAGCCGGTCTTCGCCATGTCGTAGAGGCGATGCACGCCGGTCGTGGTCTCCTCGGAGACGCCCTTGATCTCGGCGGCCATCTTCGTGAAGCGGTCTTTGCTCTTCGCGAGGCTCGCACCGAGCACGTTGAAGATCACGCGCATCTCTTCGTTCGTCGCGCTCGCCGGGTTCGGAGCCTGGCCCTTCTTCTCGACTTCGACGCCCTTGTGGACGAGCAGCGTGAGATCGCCGCCGTCGTCGAGGATGAGGTTCGGGCCCTTGCCACCTTGGAACGCGGTGACCTGGAGCTCGATGTTCTGCCAGTACTCTTCGAGCGACTCGCCCTTCCACGCGAACACCGGCACGCCGGCCTTCGCCATCGCGGCGGCCGCCTCGTCCTGCGTCGAATAGATGTTGCACGACGTCCACGTGACTTCAGCGCCGAGCGCGATGAGCGTCTCGATCAGCACGGCGGTCTCGATCGTCATGTGCAAGCAGCCCGCGACGCGCGCGCCCTTGAGCGGCTTCTGCGCGCCGTACTCGGCACGGAGCGCCATCAGGCCAGGCATCTCCTTCTCGGCCATGCGGATCTTCTTGCGGCCGAGCTCCGCGAGCGTGAGGTCTTTGATCTTGAAGGCGGGGAATTCAGTGCGCGTATCCATGATGGTCTCCAGGTTTCTTTCCGACAGCCAATTGCAAAGCGGGTTGATGAGAGTTGGGAAATGGCGCGAGCGCGAGCGGCGCGAGCTTGGCAGCTTCGAGCCAGTTGCGCAGCTTGGCCGGCTCGAAACCGAGCCAGACGTGACCTTGCTCGCGCAACGATTCGTCGTCGTGCGGCAGGTAATCGACGATCGCGAGATGGCCACCTGCACGCAGCAAACGCGTTGCAGAAGCGACTGCATCTTGCGGACGACTCGCGTGCACGAGCATGCGCGCCATCACGACGAGATCGGCGCCGCCGCGCGATTGCACTTCTTCGGCGAGGTTCGCGTCGTCGACGCTGCCTTCGCGCAGCCGAACGTTCGGCAAGCCCCACTCGGCGACTCGCGCGCCGCAGCGAGCGAGCCGCGCCGGGCTGCGGTCGACCGCGATCACGCGTTCGTAGAGCGGCGAGAGCAGCGGCAGCAGAGCGCCTTCGCCGGTGCCGATATCGACAGCAAGTGCGCGGCCGGGCAACAGCGGCGCGAGCAGTGGAGTCCAAGCGAGCAGCGATGCGTCCGCCGAAGGTGCCGGTCCCGACTCGCTCGACTGCTCGAACAAGCGGCGCGACACATCCTCGCGCTGCGACACGACGCGCGCAATCTTTGCGAGCGAGCCATCGCGATTGCACAGCGTGCGGCCCTCTGCGATCGCAGCGTCGATGACGGGGTCTGGATCGGCGTCGACCTTGAGCAGCGTGCGGGTGCCATCGCGGCGGGCATGGAGCAGCCCGACCTCGCGCAACGGTTGCGACTTCTTCGTCACCTGCGGCTGGCTCTCGCCGAGCAATTGCGCGAGCTCACCGACGGTCAGCTCCTCCTCGGCGCACAGCGCGAGAAGGCGCAGACGGTCCTCGTCCCCGAGAAGACGAAAGAGATCAGCGCGTCCGGTCTGCACGAGAAGATATATATTCCATCATTCGAATGTTGGCAAGATGGCTCGTCCTATGCCGATATGTGGGCAAACCCCGAAACGTTTCGGCAGCGTGAGTGGATCCGGCCGGTTTGACTTGGGTCGGTCGGACCCCTACGATCGGTACGGGCGATGTCTACGGGTTCTGGCGACAAGCCCGGCGGCGGTTCTTCGCCGGGTCGGCCTGCGGCAGATACGCCGGGCCGCCTCGTCGTTCGTTCGCTCGACGGCGCGACCGACACGTCGATGGGCGCTGGTGACACCGCGGTCGCAGTCGCGAAAGAGAAGGGTGACCGCGGCGTGCTCGAGACGATCGGCGGCCGGCCCACACCGCTCGCCGGCGTACTGCAGCTCGAGAGGAGCGAGATCGTCGGCAGCACGCTATCGGGTCGCTACCTCGTCACCCGCAAGATCGGCCAAGGCGGCATGGGCGCGGTCTACGAAGCGACCCACACGCTGATCGGCAAGCGCGTCGCGGTGAAGGTGCTGCTCGAGAAATACGCGCAGCGCGAAGCGATCGTGAAACGTCTCAAGCAAGAGGCGCAGCTCGCATCGTCGATCGGCAACGAGCACATCATCGACATCACCGACTTCGGCAACACCGAGGACGGCCGCACGTTCGTCGTCATGGAATTCCTCGAGGGCGAGTCGCTCGCGGAGTGCCTGTCGCGCGAGAGCAAGTTGCCCGAGCAGCGCATCCTGCGCGTCTCGCAGCAAACCGCATCCGCGCTCGCCGCCGCACACGCGAAGGGCGTCGTCCACCGTGACATCAAGCCCGAGAACATTTTCTTGCTGAAGCGCAAGGAGATGGACTTCGTGAAGGTCGTGGACTTCGGCATCTCGAAGTCGCTGCGGCAGTCGAGCGAAGAGGAAGAGGCCGTGCGGCTGACGCAGACCGGCATGGTGCTCGGTACGCCGCTCTACATGTCGCCCGAGCAGGCGCGTGGCGACGAGGATCTCGATCATCGCGTCGATATCTACGCGCTCGGCGTGATCATGTACGAAACGGCGGCGGGCCGCGTGCCGTTCTCCGGCAACAACTACCTGTCCGTCATCTCGCAGGTCCTCAACGAGGATCCGAAACCGGTGCGCGAAGTGCGTCCCGAGCTCAGCGAAGAGTTCGAAGCGATCGTCAGCCGCGCGATGGCGAAGAATCGCAACGATCGTTACGAGAGCGCGACCGAGATGGCGAATGACCTCTCCGCGCTGCTCGATGATCCCACGCACTCGACCGAGCGCGCGAAGATCACCGGCCCGCGCCGGCTGCTGCCGCGCCCCAAGATTCCGCGCATGGCGTTCGCGGTCGGCGGCATCGGCGTCGCGGTCGGCGCTGCCGCGATCATCGTCGTGCTGCTAATGGGCAGCAAACAGAAGAAGGAACGCGCGAAGCAGCCGATCGCCGGTGCGGTCTCAGACGCAGGTGTCGGAACCGTCGCGCCCACCGTCGACGCGACGGTCGCTGAGCCCGCCGTTGCGAAGATCAAGCTCCGCATCGTCACCGACCCGCCGAACGCGATGATCTATCGCGAGTCCGAAAAGATCGGCCGCGCACCGCAGAACATCCTGTTCGTGAAGAACAACAAAGAGGTCAAGATCACGGCGCAGATCGAGGGCTACGATGACGCGACGCTGATGATCAATCCCGAGGAACGCACCGACGGGCAGGAGCTCCATCTGACGCTCAAGAAGCCGGTCAAAGGCCCGCCGAAGACGACGAAGATCAAGCCGACGAATCAGGGCACGAATCAGGGCAACGGCACCGGCCCAGCGAACCACACAGGTGGCGAGTTGGGTACCAATCCGTTCGCCACTGGCAGTGGTACAGTCAACAAGAAGTGAGGGTCTGGTTCGCGATCGTCGCGATCGTGGTGATCGTCCTGTCGGCGGCTGCCGTCACGCCCGCGCATGCGCAGCAAGGGGACCCGCGCACGCGCGACGCCGGCTACATCGGCAAAGACATCCCGATCCTCGAGATCGACGACTGCCCGCCGCTGCCGCAGGTTCCCGCCGAGGAGCTGCGCAAGATCGGCTCCGAACATTTCGAGCGCGGCGAAATCCTCTACGTGCAAGGCGACTACCGCGGCGCGGTCAACGAGCTCGTCGCCGCGTACTGCATCTCGCCGTTCTACACGATCCTCAAAGACATCGGCCAAGCGTACGAGCGCGAGCTCGACTACGAAAGAGCGATCGCGTACCTCGAGCGCTTCGTGATGAGCGTGCCGCCGAACGCGACGCGCGCGAACGCGTGCGCGGCCGATCCGCAGGACGAAAAGAAGAATGTGCTCGCGCGCATCAACGTGCTCGGCGCACTCAAGGCCAAAATCCTGATCAACACCGATCCCGCAGACGCGAAGATCACGCTCTCGAACGACGCCGGCATCGCGGGCCGTGGCCGCTCCGGCCAAGAGCTCGAAGTCGCGGGCGGTCGCTACCAGGTCTTGATCGAGCGCGACGGCTATCACTCGGAAACCCAGGAAGTGCCAGCGAAGATCGGCAAGCCCTACACGATCTTCACGAAGCTCGATCCGCTCAAAGGCAAGCTGCGCGTACGCGTGGTGCCCGCCGATGCTCGCCTGTTCCTCGACAATCGCCAGGTCGGCACCGGTGCCTACGAAGCCGAGCTGCCGGGCCGTCGTTACACGCTGCTCGCCGAAGCACCGGGGCGACTCTCGGTCTCGCGCGAAATCGAAGTGTTCCCCAATCGCGACACGCCGATCTCGTTCGAGCTGCCTCCGCAGCCACAGGTCGGCCGCCGCCAGCTACTCGGCTATGCGGCGATCGGTGGTGGCATCTCAGGCAGCTTCCTCGCTGTCGCGTCGAACAGTCCAGGTGTCGTCGTCGGTGGTCTCGGCGCGGGCGCCACAGCCGGATTCCTCGGCGCCTACTTCGCCACGCCGAAAGACGTGCCGCTCGGCACGAGCTCGCTCACCATCACGTCCTCGCTGATCGGCGGCGCGGCAGGTGGCGCGACCTCGGTCCTGTTCACGACGGACGCGCAGCGTGTGCTTCCCGCGATCGGCGGCGGCATGATCCTCGGCGCGGGCATCGGTTACTACGCGGGCACCGCCGTGCGCATCCGCCCCGGCGATGCAGCGGTGATCAACTCCGGCGCGCTGTGGGGCGGCGTCGCGGGTGGACTCTTCGTCGGCAGCTTCGGCGCCGAGAGCTCGCCAAAAGTCGGTGCGGGCATCGTGCTCTCGGGCCTTGGCCTCGGCACGCTCGGTGGCGCGCTCATGTCGCGCTTCTTCACGGTCAGCCGCGGCCGCGCCGCCCTCATCGACGTCGGCGGCACGGTCGGCATCTTCGTGGGCATCGCGATCGAGAACGTCGTGAGCCAGGCCGCAAACCAAGACACGCAATCCGAACAAGAACGCACTGCGAACTACTCGCTCGGCGGTATGGCGGCCGGCCTCATCATCGCGGGCGTGCTCACCCGCAACATGGATGCGCCGAAGCTCTCTGTATCCCCCACGATCAGCAAGACCAGTGCTGGTCCCAGCACTTCCTCGACGACAACATTCGGTCTCGGCGGCGCCTTCTAGCGGTATAAAGTGACCTGCCATGGAGCAGCGTCGCAGTGCTTGTCCCCTCGATTGTCCCGACGTCTGTGGCCTGACCGTCACCGTCGACCAAGGCCGCATCGTCGAGGTCGAAGGCGATCACCGCTCGCAATTCACCGACGGTTTCATCTGCGGCAAGGTCCGCAAGATCGCCGATCACGTGCACGGCGACGCGCGCGTCCTTCACCCCATGATCCGCACCGGCGCGAAAGGCGCGGGCCAATGGCGACAAGCCACGTGGGACGAAGCGCTCGACCTCGTCGCCGATCGCATCGACACGATCCGCAAGCGCGTCAGTGCCGAAGCAATCCTCCCCTTCCACTACGGTGGCTCGAACGGCTGGCTCACCGAAGGTGCACTCGCCACCCGCTTCTTCCGCCGCCTCGGCGCCTCCAACCTCGAGCGTACGTTCTGCGCCTCCGCCACCTCGACCGCCACGCACGGCGTCTACGGCAAGATGCCGGGCATCGCGCTCGAAGACTACGAGCACTCGAAGCTGATCGTCCTGTGGGGCGTCAACCCATCCGCAACCGGCATCCACCTCGTCCCCGTCATCGAGCGCGCGATCGAACGCGGCGCGAAGCTCGTCGTCATCGATCCGCGCCGCACGCCACTCGCCCGTCGCGCCGATCTGCACCTGCCCGTGCGACCCGGCGCCGATCTCCCCGTCGCCCTCGCGATCATCAACGCCCTGTTCACGCGCGGCCACGCCGACCTCGCGTTCCTCGACAAGCACGCCCTCCACGTCGCCGAGCTGCGCGAGCGCGCCTCCACGTGGTCGATCGAAGCCGCCGCGCGCGAAGCCAACATCGACGCCGCACTCCTCGACCAATTCATCGCTCTCTACGTCGCCTCCTCGCCGGCAGGCATTCGCCTCGGCTACGGCATCGAGCGCAACCGCAACGGCGGCAGTGCGGTCGCGGCCATCCTCACGATCCCGGCGGTCGCGAACAAGTTCGGCGTCCGCGGCGGTGGCTTCACGATGTCGAACTCCGACATCAACTGGACCGTCAGCGCCGAACTCGCGATCGATCAACCGGCGCCGCCCACGCGCAAGATCAACATGAGCGAGATCGGTCGCGTGCTCGCCGAAACCCGCGACCCGCGCATCGAGCACCTCTTCATCTACAACTGCAACCCGGTCGCAACCGCCCCCGACCAGCGCACCCTCGTCGAACAACTCGCACGCGAAGACCTCTTCACCGTCGTCCACGAGCAAGTCTGGACCGACACCTGCCAGCTCGCCGATGTCGTGCTCCCAGCCACCACGTTCCTCGAGCACCGCGAGCTGCGCCGCGGCTACGGCAACATGCGCATGTACGACAGCCCGCCGGTCATCCCGCCGATCGGCGAAGCGCGCAGCAACAACGAGCTGTTCGGTGCACTCCTGCGCCGCCTCGATCTCGTCCGTCCCGGCGACGCGATGAGCGACGACGAGCTCGTCGCCAAAACATTCGCTTCCGGCGAAGGCGCCACGCTGCAGGCCCAGCTCGCCGAGAACCACGTCGCGCATCCACCAGGCAACCCGCGCCCGCTCGCGTTCGTCGACGTCTTCCCGGCCACGCCCGACGGCAAGATCCACCTCGTCTCGCAAGCGCTCGACGAGCAAGCGCACGGTCTCTACACGTACAAGCCCGATCCGCGCAGCGACGACTATCCGCTCGCACTCATCTCGCCCGCGCTCTCGACGCAGATCAGCTCGTACTTCGGCCAGCTGCGCACCGCGCCCGCAACGCTCGATCTGCACCCCACCGACGCGTTCGCGCGTGGCATCAAGAACGGTGACCCGATCCGGGTGTGGAACGCGCAAGCGGAAGTGCGTTGCGTCGCGCGCGTCACGACCGACATGCGCGAAGGCGTCTGCCTGATGCCCAAAGGTCTGTGGCGCAAACACTCGCGCAACGGCTTCACCGCGAACGCGCTCATCCCGCCGACGTTCGCCGACCTCGGCGGGCAAGCTGCGTTCAACGACGCACGAGTTCAGGTCGCGAAAGACGCATAGCGATCCGATGTCGTGGACCACTGACGCAGCGTTGCGCTGGATCGAGTCAGCTGGCGGCCCGCTGGTCCTGATGCCGGAACACGCGCGCGCAATGGCGGGGAATCACCGGCGGAGCCGTCGTTGGCAAGACGGACTATCAACGCGCACACGCGGGCGCGCGCTCGGCAGTGGGAGACACCGGGTTCGCTCGCGTGCGTAAAGGCTCGTCGGTTGCTCCACGCGCGCGTCAATCCCGCCAGTAGGTCGTGCTCGTGCACCAGTTGCCGTTCGGTAGCTGGTAACAGGCTCCCGACCCGTCGCACTGCGCCGATGTGCTCACCACGAAGTCGGTGCCCGCGCACGTGGCCTGGTGCTCGTCCCGTGTCGACGGTGTCTCGGGCCGGCTTCCGCGGATGCCGCAGGCAACGCAGAAGATCAACAGGAGATAGCGCATGCCGCTGTCGACGGCCGATTCGCGCCGATGATCTGTTACGGACTGTGAACCGCGCCTTCAGTCCTTGCGCCGTTCGTTCATCGTCTATGCACCGACACCAGCGCAGCTACCGAACTGAGCAGGCATGAACGAGGCCGTCGCCGCTCGATTGCTTGGCCACGTCCAGCGCCGGCCGAACGTGGCCGCGAGGCCGGATGGCGACTGCTTCTTCGCCTTCAGCGGACTCGCGGTGACCGCTACTTCTTCTGCTTCGCGGGTTTCGTCCACATCGCGAGCGACTCTTCGGCGTACTGGCGCAGCGCGACGACGTCGCTGCCCTTTTCGTCGGCGATCGTCGCGATCGACTTCTTGACGAGCTCGATCGCCTTGGCCTTGTTGCCGGCCGCGTGCTCGATATCGGCGAGCGCGGCATAGGGTTCGGCGAGCCAGCGCTTCGGCATGTCGAGGCGCTCGATCTCGTCGATCGATTGTTGGAGGTACTTTTTGCCGTCGGCGGTGCGGCCGACGTCGGCGAGGCAGAAGCCGAGGTTCGTGAGCTGCAGCGCACGCGAGTTTTCTCCGTGCCCGCTCTGCTCGTTCATCTCGATCGCCTTTTGGAAGTGCGGAATGGCTTGCTTGCAGTTGTCTTGCGACCGCGCGATGTCGCCGAGACCCTGCTCGATCGCGGAGAAGTACGGATTGTCGTCGGGGAGGACACCGGTCAGTGCGGCTTTCGCCTGCATGTACATCTGACGACCTTGCTCGAGGTTGCCCTGGTTGGTGGCGAGGTTCGCCATCGTCATGAAGTTGGCGCCTACCATCGGGTGACGCTCGCCATAGGAGGAGATGAAGATCTTCATCGCCCGCTGCAGGTGCTCGTCAGATTCTTTGTACATCTCGAGTTGGAGCTCGATGTGGCCAAGGTCGTGCAGCGTCTTGGCCACTTCGGGATGATCGGGGCCGAAGGATTGCTCGTCGATCGCGAGCGCGCGGAGCAGGGTTTTACGCGCGGTCTCGCGATCGACTTGGGCTTGCGCGCCGGCGAGTTGGCCGAGGGCGGTGGAGAGGCGGAAGCGCGCTTGCGGATCACGAATCGCACGCGCCTCGAGGCCGGGGAGCACGCCGATGATGGAGGCGATCGCTTCTTTTGCGCGGCCGGCTTGACCGTAGGCGTCGCCGCGGATGAGCGCGATGCGCTCGCGTTCGTCGAGCTTCGAGCGGTGCGCGAGCGCTTCGGCCGCATCGAGCAGGCCGAGCGCGTCGCGCGGGCGGCCGAGGTCGATGATGATGACCGCTTCTTCGAGCAGGCCTTCGATCAGGAGCTTGTCGTCGCCGCCACGGCCGGCTTCACGCGCGGCGCGCGAGAAGTGCTCGCGTGCGACCGGGAAGTTGCCAGCCTCGCGCTCGACACGTCCGGCGGCGATCAGCGCGGCCGCGAGTGCGCGCGGATTGTTCTGGCCCTCGGCGACTTTCAGCATCGCGGCGATGCCCTTGTGAGCTTGGCGGGCGCGGCCCGAGCGCACGAGCGTGAGTAGCTCGGTAATGCGCGTCTTGAGGTCGTCGTCGAGCGCGGGGGCCGGATGCGTCGCGCACTCTTGCGGCTGGGGCAGCGCGGCGGCCGCTTTGACGGCATGATCGACGATCGACGAATCGGCGTTCTGCCACAGCGCGACCTGCGCGCGCAGCTCGTGCAGACCGCGGTCGAGACAACCGAGTCGCTCGATACGTTGCGGGCCTTCGACGGCGCAGGCGGCTTTGCGGCCGAGCTTCCAGCGGTCGGCCCAGTCGTCGACGAGCTGCGCGGTCGACGCCGAGGTGACGACCGCGCCGGGCCGCACCTGGAGGAACCTTGCGAGCTGCGACAGGCGCGTGCTCGGGCCCCATACGTCGTCGACGAGTCGCGCGCCGTCTTCGCAGTCGTCGGGCTCGGGCCGCGTGACGAACAGCGATGCGGCGAGACCCGCCATGATGACGCCACCGCCGATCGTCGCGATCATCGCGCGGCGCGTCCGCGTAGCGGCGCGTAGCACGTGCAGCAGCGCATCGAGCGCGGGGAAGCGCTCGTCGGGATCGATCTCGAGGGCACGTGCGATCGCGGTCTTCACGCGCCGCGACGGCTTGCCGAGCGCGTGCTTGGGCGCGAGCGCTTGCTGGAGCGAGATCGCGAACGCGTATTGATCGGCGCGCGCATCGACGGGCTCGCCGGCGCGCTGTTCGGGAGCCATGTACGCGAGCGTGCCCGCGACCGTCGAGGCTTCGGAGCCCTGCGCGAGCTTGCGCTTCTCGTGGTCGTCGCCACGCGCGAGCCCGAAGTCGGAGACGCGCGCGCGACCCGATTGATCGATGAGCACGTTGCTTGGCTTGAAATCGCGATGGATGAGGCCAGCGTGATGAGCGGCGAGCAGACCTTCGCCCGCTTGCACGAACACGGCGACGATGTCGCGCCACGGCCGCTGGCTGCGATCGAGCCAGCCGGCGAGCGTGTCGCCGCGCACCAGCTCCATCACGAGGAAGACTTGGTTGTCGATCGTGCCGACCTCGTGCACGCCAACGACGTTCGGATGCGCGAGCCGCGCCATCGCCTGCGCTTCGGCAATGAGACGCACGCCCGCGGCTGAACCCGCGTTGCGATCGCGCACGACTTTGATCGCGACGCGGCGATCGAGATCTGGATCGTGAGCTTCGAACACGACGCCCATGCCGCCGGCGCCGAGCTCGCGCACGACGCGGAAGTGACCGATCGTCGAGCCGGGTGCGAATGCGGGCAGCGCCTCTACGCGATCGCTTTCGGCAGCTTCGAGCGTGCTCTCGACGATCATGAAGGCGCGGATACTAGCGATGCGGTGCACCTAGGCAATGAATAAAGTGCACCTGCGGCAGTGTAGGCGGGCTCGCAGCTATTTCGCGGCGTTGCGTCTGGCATGGAGGGTGCTCTGTGCGGGCGCGCAATGAGGGAACAGGACAAGTATTTTGTCGTCGAACCGGGATCCGACCCCATCGGACCCTTTCCGCTACCAGAGATTGCCAACCTGCTTGCCGCAGGAACCGTGTCCGCGCGCGCAGTTCTGAAGAAAGCCGGCGATCCGAGTGCGCCGCCACGCCCGACCGTCATCGACGTGGCGCCGATCGAGCCCGCGAAACCGGCGAAACCCGCAGCACCACCGAAACCGGTCGCGAAGCCGACCGCACCACCCAAGCATGTCGCTCCGCCGGCGCCGAGCTCCGTTGCGCCAGCAGTGGCGTCGAAGCCCATCGCGCCGCCCGCAGTCGCGTCGCCGACGCCCGTCGCGTCGACATCCGATGCGCCGACGTCCGCGCGGCCGCCAGCTCCGTCGCCGACGATTGTCGTCGAGACCAAGCCGTCGTTCGAGGACGTCCACATCAACCTCGACGTGACGAACCGGGTCGAGCAGCTCGAGGAAGGCTGGGAAGGCGAGACCGAGATCCACGACGAAGCCCCCGCGCACCTCGGGCCGCCACCCATGCCAGCGTCGGGTGCACCGTCGTTCGTCGCGCCGCAAGGCTCGCAGCCGCACCACCGTCCTGGGCAGCCGCAGAACGGGCATCCGGTCGCATCGCAGACCGCATGGCCGGCCCCACCGCAGGCGTCCGCGTCCTCGCAGTCCGCGTCCACGCAGTCCGCGTCACCGCAGACCGCGTCATCGCGAACCGCGTCGTCCTCGGCGCAGACCGGCTCAGCGCGAACCGCGTCGTCCTCGGTGCAGACCGGTTCATCGCGAACCGCGTCGTCCTCAGCGCAGACCGCGTCGGCGCAGCCCGCGTGGTCCGATTCGCAGCCCGCGTGGTCCGATTCGCAGCCCGCGTGGTCCGAGTCGCAGCCGGCATGGTCTGAATCGGCGCAGCCCGGATGGTCCGAATCGGCGCAGCAAGCACGGTCCGAGTCGGCGCAACCCGCATGGTCTGAGTCTCCCCAGTCCGCATGGTCGCCGTCGCAGCCACCGGCGTGGTCCGAGTCGCCGCAGGCGCAGCCCGCAACGCACGATTCCGCTCAGACGCAGGCCTCGACGCACGATGCAGCACAGACGCAGCCATCGATGTCGCTCGCGCTCATCCCCGACAACCTGCGCCGCAAGTCCGAGCCCCGCAAAGCGAAGCCACAGCCACAGCCGCAGCTCGCGGAGCCAGCGCCGCAGCTCGCGCCCGTCGCGAAGCCGGCCGAGGACGCGCCGCCCGTGCGGTTTTCGCGCAACAAGCTCATCGCGATCGGCGCAGGCGTTGCCGCGCTTGCGGTCGGCGGCGTTGCGGTCGCGATGATCGTCGGCGGTGGCAAGGACACGTCGGTCAAGGACGCACTCGTCCGCGTCAGCACCGGCGGCAACACCGGCACCGGCTTTCTGATCGACGGTCCCGATCAATACACGTACGTCGCGACCGCGAATCACCTCGTCGATCGCGGCGAGCGCATCCTCGTCGAGCGCGACGTCGCGGTCAGCGACAAGAAGCACTACGTCGAGGCGTACCCGGAGACCGAGATCGTCGCGACGGATCCCGACGCCGACCTCGCGATCATCCGCATCAAGAACGTCGAGGCGAAGCGCTTCGCGCGGCTTCCGCTCGCGAAGGAACCGGTCAAGGACGCGAAGATCTTCTCGTACGGCTACCCCGGCTCGAGCCTCGCGAAGAAGGCGGGGCTCGTCTCGAAGGACGGCAAGATCCTCAGCATCGTGCGCTTCCCTGCGTACGACGATCGTTACTCGCGCGTGCTGCGCGAGAACGCTGTCGACGGCCTGCTCGTCTCCACCGACATCGAGCCCGGCTTCTCGGGCGGCCCGACGACGAACGAAGCCGGCGAAGTGGTCGGCATCAACGTCACGAAGGACCGCGCGCACGTCGGCCAGAACGGCGCGGTCAGCGTCGCCGCCCTGCGCGATCTCATGAAAAAGGTGAAGCCGGCGAGCGCGCCGACCGAGCCGAAGTCCGAGGACATCGTCGCGCTGCTCAAGAAGGTGCAGAGCGAATACCTGCTGCTGCCGATCGAGGAGCGCAGCCGGGTGCGCGAGCAAGACTTCCTCGCCGCGTCGGACCTCCCTGCGGTGCGCCGCTTCGTCAACGAGATTCGCCGCGAGGAGCGCAACACCGACAACGCGTTCATCGCGAAGCTGCGCCTCTCCGGCCAAGCCGCGCTCGGCATGTACTTCGCGCGTCTGCCGGGCAACCTGCTCGAGACTTACCGCGCAACGTCGACGAAGTCGGCGATCATGAGCTGCGCGCTCGCGAACCAACGCCTCGCCAGCTTCTTCGGCGAGCTCGACACCAGCAAGCGCCGCAACCAGCGGAGCGACGCGGCGATCGACACGTGCGACGCGCTCGGCGTGCGCCCACTCGCGTGGGACCTCGCCGCCGCGACGCTGCAATGGGACGGCAAGGAGAAGGAGTACTCGGTCACGAAGATCGATCGCATGGACGACGACGGCCGCATCTACCGCGCCTCGGTGCGCATCTCGGGCGCGTCGAACCTCGTCGAGCTGTGGTTCGGTATCGAGCAAGGCGCACCGCGCCTCAAGCTGTTCGACACCACCGAGAACCTGTACGCGATCGATTCGCCGCGCACCGTGTCGAAGGCTGCGCTGCAGGGCACGTGGCAGATGAAGCGGCCGCGCGTCACCGACGCCGTGGACAAGGATGCCGAGGTCGAGTCCGAGGAGAAAGTCTCGATCTCGATCGGCGAGGAGAACCGCGTGTCGATCCTGTTCACGACGACGCAGAAGTACTTCGCGGTCAGCAAGCGCAGCTCGTTCGCGTGCAGCCGCAAGGGCACGATGGAGGTCGGCCTCGCGCAGAGCTTCGTCGGTACGCTCGAGAACGGCGTCGTGATCGGCACGCCCGAGAAGGTGGCGTCCCCGGTCGGCGCGGACTCGAGCTACTGCACCGCGCGCCGGCTGCCCGACCAGATCGTCGCGGTGAAGCTCGTCGGTGACCAGCTGTTCCTGTACCGCACCGACGGCCTCGCGTATCCCGAGACCGTGCAGCTGACGAAGATCTAGAGGCGGCGCTCGTACTCAGTGCGGGCCCGCGTCCCTCGTCGGTTTCTTGCGCCGGATCCGCCGCGTCACCGCATCGCGCCAGCGCGTGATGATGTCGTAGAACGTCGGGATCACGAGCAGCGTCAGCACCGTCGACGTGATGACGCCGCCGATTACGGCGCGGCCGAGCGGTGCGCGGAAGTCGCCGCCTTCGCCCGAGCCGATCGCGACTGGAATCATGCCCGCGATGATCGCGACGGATGTCATCACGATCGGCCGCAGCCGCACGCCACCCGCTTCGACGATCGCTTCCTCGCGCGACATGCCGTTCTTCTCGGCCTGCTTCGCGAAGTCGATGAGTAAGATCGCGTTTTTTGCGACGATGCCCATCAGCATGATCACGCCGATCATCGACATGAGATTGAGTGTCGAGCCGGTGACCAGCATCGCGAGCATCACGCCGATCAGCGACATCGGCAGCGACGCCATGATCGGAATCGGCTCGAGGAACGAACCGAACTGCACGACGAGGATGAAGTACATCAGCATGACCGCGGTCGCGAGCGCGATCAGGATGCGGCCGAAGACTTCCTTTTGGTCTTCGGTCTCGCCGCCCTGCTTGCGCGAGTAGCCGTCGGGCATCGTGATCTTCGTCATCCGTTTTTCGATCTCGCTCACGACCGCGGAGAGCGGCATGCCTTCGGCGTTTGCACCGACGGTGACAACGCGGTTGCCGTCGAGGTGCTCGATCTGCGCGGGACCGTAGCCGCGCTTGACCTTCGCGATCTGGCCGAGCTGCACGGCGCGGCCGCCGGGCAGGCTGATCGGCAGCGCTTCGAGATCTTCGGGACGCTCGCGCCAATGAGGTGAGAGGCGCACGACCACGTTGCGCGTTTCGCCGTCGGGATCGATCCAGTGACCGGATTCGAGACCGGCGAACGCGGGGCGAACCGATTGTGCGAGCTGGCCGGCGCTGACGCCGAGCTGGCCCGACAGGTCGCGATCGGGAATGACTTCGACCTCGGGGCGTTGGCCCTTGCTGGAGAGGCCGACGTCGACCGCGCCCGGAACTTGGCGCACCTCGGCGGCAACGCGTTCGGCGATGCCGTTGAGAATGTCGGTGTCGGGACCGATCAGCTGGACCTGGATCTGGCGGAAGCCGCCTCCGCCGAAGCCGGTGGTGATGTACGCCGTGACGCCGCTGAGCTGGCGGATGTCATTGCGTAGCGCCTGCGCGACCACGTCCTGGTGGAGAGAGCGCGCCTTTTTGGGCTTGAGGCGAACGTAGATCTGCGCGGTGTCGGCGCCGGTCTGGCCGCCGACCGTCGAGTACGCGTACATGACTTCGGGCCGCTTGAGCGCGAGGTCGACCGCCGCGATCACCTTCTTCTTCGTGTACTCGATGTTGCTGCTCGGCGACGTCTCGAGCGTGATCTGGAACTCGGAGCGATCTTCGACGGGGAAGAACCCGCTGCCGACCAGGCCGGTCGCTGGAATCGCGAGCGCGCCGAAGAATGCAGCGAGCGCAAGCACCACCATGATGAAGCGGTGGCGCAGCGCCCAGCCGATGATCTTCTTGTAGCGGCGCGTCAGCCGCTGGAACGCGCGATCGAAGAACATCAGGCGGCGCGTCAGCCACGAGTGCTTGCCGGCGGCCTCGGGGTCGTACCACACGGCCGACAGCATCGGGTCGAGCGAGAACGACACGAACAGCGAGACGAGCACCGAGCAGGCGATCGTGAGCGCGAACGGCGCGAACCATTGTTGTGCGATGCCGCCCATGAACGCGATCGGCACGAACACGACGACGATGGAGAACGTGGTGGCGGCGACCGCGAGACCGATCTCGGAGGTGCCTTCGCGCGCGGCTTGGACGTGGTCCTTGCCCATTTCTATGTGACGCACGATGTTTTCGCGCACGACGATCGCGTCGTCGACGAGGATGCCGATCGCGAGCGAGAGGCCGAGCAGCGACATCACGTTGAGCGTGAAGCCGAACGCGAGCACGACGATGAACGAGGCAATCACCGAGACCGGCAGTGCCAGGCCGGTGATCACCGTCGAGCGCCACGACTTGAGGAAGATGAACACGACGAGGATCGTGAGCAGCGCACCTTCGAACAGCGAGGTCTGCACGTCGGCGACGGATTCCTCGACGCGCGCGCCCGAATCCTTGACGACCTCGAGCTTCGTGCCTTTGAGCGCCGGTTCGTTCTGCAGCTCGGCGATGCGCTTGAGCACGCGCTTGCTGACGTCGGTGGTGCTGTAGCCGATCGCCTTCTTGATATCGATGCCGACCGCGGGCGTCGTGTTGAAGTAGGCCGCGGTGCGCGGCTCTTCTTGGCCGTCGCTGACGTTGGCGACGTCGCCGAGGCGCACGACACGGTCTCCGCTGCGCCCGACGACGAGCTGCTCGAACTCCGACGGGCTCGACAGCCTGCCGCGCAGGCGGATCGTGCGGTCTTCGAGCTTGCCGGAGAGCTTGCCGACCGGGACCGCGAGGTTCTCGGCCTGCAGCGTCTGCACGACCTGCGAGATCGACACACCGGATGCGCGCAACGCATCGGGCTCGACCTCGACGGTGAGCTCGCGCTCGAGGCCGCCGATGATGTCGACGCTCGCCACGCCTTGCAGCGCCGTGAGCTCGCGGCGGATGCGCGTGTCGGCGAGCTGGGTGAGCTTGACCGCGGGAATCGTCGGCGAGGTCAGCGTGAGCGAGATGATCGGGAAGTCCGTCGACGCGAAGCGCGTCAGGATCGGCTCCTCCATCTCGATCGGCAGGTCAGCGCGCGACTCGGAGATCTTGTCGCGGATGTCCTGCGTGGCCTGCTGGACATCCTTTTCGAACGTGAAGACGACGAGGATGTTCGCGTAACCGTCGACGGCGGTGGACATGATCTGGTCGACACCCGAGATCGACCGGAACGATTCCTCGAGCGGGTTGATCAGCTCGCGCTCGACCACGCCGGGCGAAGCACCGGGATAAATGACCGCGACGTTGACGACCGGCGCGGTGACCTCGGGGAACTCGTCGGTCTTGAGGCGCAGCAGCGCGATCAGCCCGAACACGACGAGCGCGACCATGGTCACCGTCGTGATGATCGGTTTCTTGATCGCGTAGTTTGAAATCCACATCTACTTGCCCTCAGGGACAACCGGTTTCGCGCTGTCGGAGCCGCGTGGCGCCGGCGCGCTCGGCGGCACTTTGCTCGGCGGCTGTTTGCTCGGCGGCTGTTTGCTCGGCGGGGGCTCCTCGCTCGGCGGCTGTTTGCTCGGCGGCGGCTCTTCGCTCGGCGGCGAGCTGGGCTCTCCGCTCGGTGTCGGCACGCTCGGGTTCGCCGTGGTCGGCGGCGGCAGCTGGACCTTCGCGCCGGGCGCGACGTTCTTCTGCGCACGCGACAGCACGAGCACGTCGCCGGGCGCGAGCCCGCTCGTCACTTCGACGACCTCGGCGCGCTCGTCACGGACGCCGAGTGCGATCACGATACGTTCGATGACGCCGTTCTTGACGCGCAGGACACTCGGCTGATCACCCGTCGTATCGATCGAGCCGAGCGGCACGGTGAGTGCCTCGCGCTTCTCGACGGAGACGCGGCCTTCCGCGTAGAGGCCGGCGACGAGCTTGCCGCCGGGATTCGGGATGTCGACGAGGACTTGGATCTGGCGCGTGACCGGATCGGCGGCGGGCGCGACGCGCGCGATCTTGCCGGCGAACTTCTGGCCCGGATAGCCGCGTACTTCGAAGTCGACTTCCTTGCCCGGCGCGATCACCGAGAGGTCATCCGACGCGATGCTCGCATCGAGCCGCATCGTCGACGGATCGATCACTTCATAGAGCTCGCTACCCGGCGATACGACATCTCCTACGCTCACCGCGCGCTTCGCGACGACACCGGCCAACGGTGCGCGCACCGTGGCATCGCCGAGCTGCGACTGCGACGATGCGAGCTGGGCGCGTGCTTGCGTGACCGCCGCGGCCGCCGCCGTGAGCTGACTGCGTGCGCGATCGAGCTCGCGTTGCGAAATCGCGCCACCTTTGACGAGCGCTTCGGTGCGCTGGACCTCGCGCTGCGCGAGCTCGTACTGCGCTTGCGCGGACTGGACACCGGAGCGCGCCGAGGTGGTGACGTCGCCGAGCGCCTTCGCCTCGATCCGCGCGAGCAGATCGTTCTTCTTCACGGCTTGGCCGAGCTCGGGCCCGATCGCCACCACCGCACCCGGCGTCTCCGCACGCACGACCGCGCGATTCGCCGCCTGCAGCGTGCCCGAGATCCGCGGACCGGTCTGCAGCTCGCCGCGGCCGATCGTGACGATGTCCTCGGGTGCGAGCCTGATCACCGGCGCCTCGTTGGAAGCGGCCGGCGCTTGCTCCGCGCCTTTTTTGCATGCGCCGACCGCGGCGGTCGCGACGATGATGACGACAGAAAGCAATGAACGCATACGACTCCTAAAGCACCAGCTGTAGACCAAGGGGAAGCGCGGGCAGGAGCTCCTCGCGGAAGTGAGCCATGCGCAGATCGCGCGCGGCTCGCGCTTGGATCAGCAACGCCTGTTCGAGTTGCACGCGAGCGTCGACCATCTCGAGGTGCGTCGAGGCACCTTGCGAGAACCTCAGCTCCGCGATCTCGTAGGCACGCTTTGCTTGCTTGACGGTGCGCACGCTGTTCTCGAGTTGTTGCTTGCTCGCCTCGACGCTCGCGCGTGCCTGCGCGGTCTCGACATTCGCGACCTTCGAGGTCAACGAGAGCTGCGCGCGCGCCGCCGCGAGCTCGGCTTTCGAGCTGCGCAGCTGGGCGTGGCGGCGAAGGCCGTCGAAGATCGGCACTGACAATGTGACGCCGATCGTCCAGTTCGTGCGCCACTCGGAGTTGAATGGCGTGTTCTCGTAATCGACGAACCCGAGGTCGGAACCGGCGGACAGAATCGGTAGGAACTCGGCGCGCGCACGGCTCACCGTCGCTTCGCCAATGCCGACCGCTTCCTTGGCCTGTGCGACCGCAACGCGGTTGCTCGACGAGATTCCGGCGGCGGACCGCACGGTCGCGAGCAGCTGGTCGATGTCGTTCGCGTCGAGCTTCGACGTCAGCTGCAGTGGCCGATCGAGCGGCACGCCGATCAACCGGCGCAGATGCACGAGCGTGACGTCTCGTTGCACGCGAAACTGCACGACCAACGTGCGCTGGTTGTCACGCGCGACCTCCGCGCGCACGAGATCGAACTCGGGCGTCGCGCCCTGCTTGAAGCCGAGCTCGTTCTCGCGGAACGTCTGCTCCGCCTGCTCGAGGGTGATTTCGGCGATCTCGACCTGGCGTACGGCGAGGGCGGCATCGAAGTACGCTTGTGCGACCTGCAACGCGACCTGCGCCCGCATCGACTGCACGCCGAGCTGCGAGACGCGCACGCCGCCTTTCGCCGCGGTGACGGATGCCTTCGTGCGGAACCCATCGAACAACGGCTGCGTGACTTGCAGATTCACGCGCCAGTTGTTCGGTTGACCGAACGGCAACTCGAGCTCGGGCGCGTCGGGATCCGGCGGCGGACCGAACATGATGTCGTCGAACTCCGATGCCAGCGTGCGTTGATACACGAGCGCGCCGTTGATCGTCGGCAGGTAACCCGAGCGAGCGAGCGTTACCTGCGAGTGCGCTCGATCGACGTCGGCGCGCGCGACCGCGACCGACTCGGCCGTACGCTCCGCGGCGGTGACCGCGTCTTCGAACGACAGCGGAGTCGGCGACTGGGCCGCTGCCGGTCCGGCCAACGCCGCGCTACCCAGGCAGGCCACGTAAATCCAACGAAGCATCATCTACGCCTCTTGCAATAACCGAGGCCAAACGTTCCATCGATTCGCGGAGGCAGCAACCCGCCAGGGCCATCAAACCTGACACCTGTATATGTAGAAACAGTGTCCTGTACGGACTTCCGACAGCACTATGTCAATAGGACGATCAGGATGCCGATCGTCGACACGATGATCGCCGCCGCCAGAATTACAATGACGCGTCCGCTGCGGCTCGCCTGCGACACGGGCTGCGACTGCGGCGGCAACGATCCTTGCGGATACGACAGCGGAGGAATCGAGCCCGGGTTCGATCCCGGCCGCATCGAGCCTGGATCCATCGGCATCGAGCCCGGGTGGTGTCCCACATGCGAGCCCGAGTTGGGCGTCAGGTACGTTGGCGGGCGCGAGCTCGGTGCGTTCGCCGTGGGCATGCTGTGGCCCGCGAGCGTGCTCGTTCCGGCCGAGATGTTGATGCTCTGATACGGCAGGCTCTGCATGCTCTGACCGGGCAGGCTCGCCGGGCCCTGTTGCGGCATGCTCTGACTGCGCGGTGGTGGGGGCAGCGGCAACGAGCCGGGTGCGGGTGTCCTGAGCCGCGGGATCGTGCGGTCGTTATCGAGGCGCTCGCTGTTATCGAGTCGCTCGTTGAGCGTCGGGTGGCTGTTGGTCGGCGGATCGACAAACGGCGACGACACCGGACCGACCTGCAAGCCGGCTGCGGTCATCGACGGAATCACGCTGCTGCGCAGCCGCTTGATCACGGCGCGCACGGCGGTGAGCGTCGGGCGATCTTGCGCTTCCTTTGCGAGCATCGCTTCGATCAGCTGCACGAGCTCGTCGGGGAGCGCCGGACACTTTGCGGCGAGCGACGGCACCGGCTCGTCTTGATGCGCGAGCAGCGTGTCGATCGAGCTGCCCTTCTTGAACGGTACGGTGCCGGCGATCAGCTCGTACGACACCACGCCGAGCGCATAGATATCGGTGCGCACATCGACCTGATCGCTCGCGCGCGCTTGCTCGGGAGACATGTACACCGGCGTGCCCATCACCGAGCCGGCAAGCGTGCGGTAGCGGCCGCTCGACACCGAGCTCTGCACGCTGGTCAGCTTCAGCAGGCCCCAATCGAGCAGCTTCACTTCGGGCCAGCGTCCCGGCACCGCCGCGAGGAACACGTTGTCGGGCTTGAGATCGCGATGCACGATGCCTTTGTCGTGCGCCGCCATCAGCGCGGATGTGATGTCGTCGATCACCGACACAGCTTCGCTGACGTGCAGTGGACCGCGCTTGAGCTTCGCGCGCAGCGATTCACCGACGAGCAAATCCATCACGTAATAGCTGCGGCCGTCGGGCAGTGCGCCGAACGCGAAGATGTCGACGATGTTCGGATGACCGATCTGATTGACCGCGCGCGCCTCGAGCACGAACCGCTCCACCGCAGCGGGCGTCTTCGACAGCTCCGGTTTGAGCACCTTGATCGCGGCGCGCTTGCCGATCACCGGATGCGTCGCGCTGTACACCGTGCCCATGCCGCCTTGCCCGAGCACGCCGTCGATCAGGTAACCGCCGACATCGGTGCCGGCCTCGAGCCGATCGTTCTCGACGGTGGTGATCGTGTCACCGTCATCGTCGTCCCCGGGGGCCGGAGTGAATCCGTCCCCCTCCATTTCCGGTCCGTGCGCGGCGACGGCGTCATGCGCATCCGTGGGCCGCTCGTCGTCGTCCCGCACTTGCCCCGATTGTATCCCGACTCAGCGTGAGAAAAGGACGTAAGCGAGCACAGCTCCCAGCACGATGACGAGCACGACGCTGACGATAAGCCACGTCTTGCTCTCGGAACTGCGCTGCTCGGCAAGGCTTTGCGACACCACGGGGTGGGGCCGGCTGGGCTGCGCACCCGGCGGTGCGACGCCGAGTCGTGTCGAGCCAACGCCGACACCGGAGGGGCGTAACGCGGGCGTGCTCGGCGCCGGTTGCGATGGCGGGCGTAGTGATGGGGGCGGGTGTTGCGTGACGGGTGGGTACGAGAACGGCTGGTGCGAGACCGGCGGTTGCGAGGGCCGCGCGCGCGGACCTTCGTCGACGGTCGGTGAACCGGTCGGAGGTGTCGCTACGTTGACGCGCACCGGCGGCAAGCTGACCTCGAGGCCGATCACAGACGTGGCCGGCACCGCGGTTCGCGCGCGCTTGAGCACGGCGCTCACGGCGGTCAGCGACGGTCGCCGCTTGGGATCGTACGCGAGCATCGCCTCGACGAGCTGCACGAGCTCTCCGGGCGGATTGGCCTTCGCGATGATGGCTTCGCCGACGGTCTTGCCCTCGAGCTCGAACGTGCCGTCGCTGTAACGACGCGGCCGCTCACCGACGAGGATCTCGAACGAGAGCACGCCGAGCGCGTAGACATCGGTGCACGTGTCGACCTTGCCTGTCCCGGCGAGCTGTTCTGGTGACATGTAATCGGGTGTGCCGAGCTGCGCGCCCGTCGCGGTGCGAAACGCGCGTGACGTGGTCGCGTTCGGTAACAGCTTTGCGAGTCCGAAATCGAGCAGCTTGCACTCGGTGCGAGCTTCGTGCGCGACGAGGAATACGTTGTCGGGCTTGAGATCGCGGTGGATGAAACCTTTGGCGTGCGCGGCGGCGAGCGCGGACGAGACCTCATCGATCACGTGGATCGCTTCGGCGATCGTGAGCGGTCCGCGCTTGACGCGCTTACGCAGCGACTCGCCCTCGAGCATGTCCATCACGAGGTAGCTGCGGCCGTCGGGCAGGCGGCCAAACGCGAAGATGTCGACGATGTTCGGGTGACCGATCTGGTTGACCGAGCGCGCTTCCTGCACGAACCGCTCGACAGTCGCCGGGTTGTTCGACAGCGAAGGCTTGAGCACCTTGATCGCGGCGCGCTTGCCGATCACCGGATGCGTCGCGCTGAAGACGACGCCCATCCCGCCGCGACCGAGCTCGCCGTCGATCACGTAGCCGCCGACGTCGACGCCGATCAGATCGCCCTCGTTCATCCGGTCGTCGGCCGAGGAGGGCGGGACATCGACTGCGGTCCGCTGATCGTCTCCGTCCTCCACGGTGAAATAGTAGGTCAAAGCGTGAGGAGAAACGCGATCAATGCATCGCGATCGGCGCGCGCAGCCGTGCGGAACGCTTCACGCGCGGCCATCGCCTCGCCGCCGTGCCACAAGATCGCCTCCGGCAGCGTGCGCGCACGTCCATCATGCATGAACGTCGCGGCCTGGAGCACGACCTGCGTGAGGCCGATGCCCCACAGCGCCGGCGTGCGCCACTCGACGCCCTCGGCGAGAAAATCGACGCGCGCGTCGGTCAGCCGATCGCCCATGTCGTGGAGCAGCAAATCGGTATAGGGATGAATGCGTTGGTTCGCGAGCTCGGCGATCGGGTGCGAGCCGGTGACGTATGCGGACACGTGACAGCTCTCGCAGCCGAAGTCACGAAACAACTCGCGGCCGCGCCAGGCATCGTCGTCGCGTGGTGCAGCGGCGGGCACGGCGATCGTCGACGTGAAGAACACGGTGTCGTCGAGTTGCTGGTCGTTCACGTCTCGGTTGCCGTCGGTCTCGGGGAAGATGTAGCTAGTCAAACCCATATCGTTTACGAACGCGCCCGCGACTTGGATCGGCAGCCGCGACGTATTCGCCTTCCAGCCGAACCGGCCGACGATGCTCGCGCTCTCGACTGGATCCCACACGATGTTGAGTCGACCCGAGATGCCATCGCCGTCGGCATCGTCGGGATCTTCGAGCGCGCGCAGATCGGCTTCGCGAATCGCTTCGAGTAAGCCAAGTCCGATCAGCGGCGGCGCTTGGCGATACGAGTACCGCGTGTTCGCGGGCAGCGTGTCACCCATCGGCGTCAGGACGTCGACGCGCGGCTCGCGCATCTCGACCACTTCGCCGTCGCCGAGCTCGACCGTCGAATCGATCCACCGCACGGTCACGCGCACCTCGGCGAAGCCGACCGTCGCGTGATCTTGCAGCTGCGTGCCGAAGCCAGGCACCGGGACTGGCCCGCCGGGGTCACCGGGCGTGCCTTCGGTCAAGCTCACGCGCACGAGCGCTTGCGACTCCTCCGGGCTGATCAGCGACAGCCCGCGCCCGTTGCCGCCGTGGCAGCCGAGGCACGCTGCGTTGTTGAACAGCGGGCCGAGCTTCGGTACTTCCCACACGAAGTCGAACGGACTGCGCCCGGCCTCCCAACGGAACTGCTGATCCTCGTCGAGGTTCGCAGCGGGATGGCGAAATGCAGTGCGCGTGCGATCGTCGAAGGTCGTGGCGCCGCCTTGGCGGTCCTCTCCCGGTGCGTCATCGCCGCACGCGACAACCGCGACCAGCAGCGCAAACCACCCTCGGCTCACCGTGACAGGGTACCAGCGCA
>DATDCH010000033.1:0-5018 GCA_036524455.1 Kofleriaceae bacterium
TGGCCGCACGATCGACGAGCTCGACGGCAGGCCGGCGGCCGATCGGCTGCGCGAGCTGGTCGGCCAGATCGGCGACGAGTCGCGACCGTCGGAATATTCGTTTGCGCGGTTCATCGACGGCATGCCGTACGTGCGCTCGATGACGCACATCGAAGGCACGCAGATTCATCTCGCGTGCGCGGTCGAAGTCGGTCACGTGCTGCGGCTGATGAGACCCGGCGATCTGATCGGTCAGACTTCGCGCGATCTCGCCGCTGTGCGCGCCCGGCTAGGCGGTGACCTCGCGGCGCTGTTCGCGTTCTCGTGCATTGGCCGGCATTGGGATGCCGCCGCACGAGGGCTCGAGCGCCAGCTCGCCGAGACCTACGCCGCGTACCCGACGATCGGCTTTCAGAGCTTCGGCGAGCAAACCGGCATGCTGCTCGTCAACCACACGCTGACCGGCCTCGCGATCGGAGCGCGTGCGTGACTGATGCGGGCAAGCCCGCCGAGGATCGGTCTGCCGACCGTATCGGCGAGCTCGAGATCGAGCTCGCTGCCGCGCAACGCACGATCGAGGTCCTGATCGCTCGCCTCGAGCGCGCGGGCACCACACCACCAACGCAAGCCGAGCTGTTCGACGCCGCCGTGCGGCTCGGCCACGTACTCGAAGAACGCACGCGCGAAGTCGAAGCGGCGCGCGCCGAGTTCCGTGCCTTGCGCGCGAACCTCGATCAGATCGTTCGCCAGCGCACGCGCGCGCTCGCCGAGTCCGAAACGCAGCTGCGCACGAAGATGCTCGAGCTCGACAAGCAGAACCGCATCAAGAGCGACTTCATCTCGATCGCCGCACACGAGCTGCGTACGCCGCTGACCAGCATCGTCGGCTATCTCGATCTGTTCTCCGAAGGCCGGTTCGGCGAGCTGCCGACCGAAATCGTGCGGCCCATGAGCTCGGTGCGGCGCAACGCGCACCGGCTCAAGCGCCTCGTCGACGACATGCTCAACGTGTCGCTGATCGAGAGCGGCAGTGTCGTGCTGCGTCGCGAAGCGGTCGATCTCGGCGAGGTCGTACGCGATGTCGTCACCGAGCTGTTACCGCTCGCGCGCCAACGCAACCAGACGGTCGAGACCGACATCCAGCCGCTGCAGCTGCTCGACGCCGATCGCGACAAGCTGCACCAGATCGCGGTCAATCTATTGTCGAACGCGATCCGTTACACGCCGGAGGCGGGCGCGATCACGATCGGTGTCGACGAAGCACCCCGCGAGCGTTACGCGGGCGGCTGGGCGCGCCTGCGCGTGCGTGACAACGGCGTCGGTATCTCGGAGGAAGACCGCCAGCGCATCTTCGATCCGTTTGCGCACCCCAAGCCGGTCAAGCACCACACCTCGGCGTGGCCCGACTCAGCCGGGCTCGGTCTCTACATCGCGCGCGGCCTCATCGAGCTGCACGGCGGTCTCATCACGGTCGACTCGCAACCCGACGTGTTCACAGAGTTCACCGTGCTGTTGCCATTCAAGCAGCCGCGGACCCGCCCGGCGTCGACCGACCCACCGTCGACGACTCAGACCAGCACGTAGCCCCTAGACACGGCAACGGCACGATTTATAGTGGGCCGGTGCTCGTCCGCTTGCTGGCAGCGCTACTCGTGCTCGGGCTGTGTATCGGCTCAGCACAGGCGCACGATCTAGGCGCCCAGCCGGCGATCGCGATCGTCGTCGACGAGGTCGATGAGAGCTCGGAGCTCGAGGTCGTCGTGGTCGAGGACGAGTCTCTCCAAGAATCCCGCAAGGATTGCACGCAGGCCGCGCACCAGCGGCGGCCGCACTACGAGCCTTGCCGGTCCGTGTTCAGACCTCCGCGCACCTACGCGTTCAACTGAGCGTCGAGCGTAGGCCCCCGGTTTGCGTTCGACGTAGTCCATCGAACGTCAACGCATCTCGTACGTGGAGTGTCCATGTCAGCTATCGACGTGCCCACCTGGGCATGGGTTCTACTCGCCGCATTGGTTCTTGGCTGCATCACGATCGATCTAATCGCGCATCGCGGCGACGGCACCGACTCCAAACGATCGGCGATCGTGTGGAGCTGCATTTGGATCGCCGTCGCCCTCGTGTTCAACGGATTCGTGGCGGTGAGCTTCGGGCTCGAGGCCGGCGAGCAGTTCTTCGCCGCTTATCTGCTCGAGAAGAGTCTGTCGGTCGACAATCTGTTCCTGTTCCTCGTCATCTTCGGCGAGCTGCGCATCCCGCGCGCCGAGCAACGCCGCGTGCTCACGTGGGGCATCCTCGGTGCGCTGATCACGCGCTGCATCTTCATCGTGCTCGGCGCCGCGGCGCTGCAGCGCTGGCACGAGGTCACGTACATCTTCGGCGCGATTCTCGTCGTCACCGCGCTCAAGCTGCTGCGCGCGCCGAAGGAAGAGGAAGGCCCGCCGAAGTCGCTGATCTGGCTCGAGCGCCACTTGCCGTGGACACGCGACCTGCACGGCCATCACTTCTTCACCCGGCTCAAAGGCCGACTCGTCGCGACGCCGTTGCTCATGGCGCTGATCGCGATCGAGCTCACCGATGTCGTGTTCGCGATCGACTCGATCCCGGCGGCGTTCGCAGTCTCGGAGGACACGTTCATCCTCTACAGCTCGAACGTGTTCGCCGTGCTCGGTTTGCGCGCGCTCTACGTCGTGCTCGCGAACGCGCTGCACGGGCTGCGGTACTTGCACTTCGGATTATCCGCTGTGCTCGCGTTCGCCGGCATCAAGATGCTCGCAGCGAGCTGGGTGAAGGTGTCGCCGCTCGTCTCGGTGTTGGTGATCGCGGGCTGTATCGGCGTTGCGATCGTGGCGAGCGTCGTGGCGCTCCGTCGCGACGCGCGGCGCTAAAACGGCATCGCGATACCGGCACCGAGCGCGTGGAAGAAATCGCTGCGCGTGACGCTCGTGCCCATGTGGCCGCGCATCGAGGTCGCGGGAGGCGAGCCGAAGCTGATGCCGGTGTAGCGCAGGTCGTACGTCGCCGTCAGGTCCATCTTCTTCTTCCACTTGTAGACGAAGCCGGCGCCGATCGTGACCGCCTTGAATGTCGGCGCGCTGCCGTCCTCGAGGCCCTTCGTCTGCGTCAGGCTGCCGCCGACCAGGATCGCGTCGAGCGAGGCGCGCACGCCGATCTTGTTCGTCAGTCGCGGCATCACGAAGGCGGCACCGATCGCGGGGCCCTTCATGATCTCCTGCGGAATACGCGCTGGGTTCTTCGCCGGATCGGCGTAGTTGTCGACGAGGTAGCTCTGATAGCGGTAGCCGAGCCGGCCGAACACCGCGGCGCCGCTCTTCTTCTTGAGGTCGTAGCCGGCCATGCCGCGGATGTTGATGTTGTGGATCGTGAGGCCCGTGTTGACGCCGGGCATCGGCATCTGCCCGCCGTCGGGATCGTAGAACACGCCGCCGAGCAGTGTCTTCGCGTAGTCGTACGTGGCTTCGCCGCCGAGGATGTACTTCTTCTTGAACGGCATCATGTACGAGCCGCCGAGTGACAACGTCACCGACGACGTCCCGATGTTGTAGTTGTCGGGCACCTTGAGGTTGTCGCCGGCCGCGCGCATGCCCTGCTGGATGAACATCAGGCCGAGGCGCGCACCAAGATCGATCTGGCGCTTCTTCATGCCGCCGCTGCCGCCGCCGTCTTCCCGCTCGAGGTACTCGCTCTCGACCCAACCGTAGTCGCCTTCCTCGTTCTCGACCGCGGTCCACTTGCCCTTCTCCTCCATGGGATAGAGCACGTCGGTCGGCCGCGCGATGAACAGCTCCTCCGACTCGTTGTCGGCGTCCTCGTAGACGCTCACCTTCTTGGCGACACGCGCGGTCGGCCGCGCATCTTCTTCGGGTTCGGGCGTCTTCTCGTCGTCGACGATCTCCTCGTCGTCTTCTTCCATGTCCTCGTCGTCGTCGCCGCCCTTCGACGCCTTCTTGGGCTCGTCGTCTTCTTCCTCATCATCGTCGCTCGACTTCGCGGGCTTCTTCGCCGGCTTCTTGGCCGGCGGCTCGTCCTCGTCTTCGTCGTCGCTGCTCTTCGACGCCTTCTTTGCAGATGCCTTCTTGGGCGTCGGCTCGTCGTCTTCTTCCTCTTCATCGCCCGCGTCTTCGTCTTCGCGGCCTTCGCCGAGCGCATCGGCGCCGACACGATCATCGGGTCCGGCCTCGCCGCCAAACCCGCGCTTGCGGCTACGGCCATCGACGAACGGACGCCGGCGGGTGTTGCGCGCGATCTCGCCGTCGTCGGCCATGTCGACCTTGCTGCGCGGCACGTAACCGGTGCGGCCGGACACGCGAACCTTGAGCCAGCGGCCGTCCTGGGCGAGCAGCGTCATGTTCTGCCCGGACTTCACCTTCACGAGCACTTTCTTCTGCTCACCGGGGCCGGCGTAGAGCTTCGTACTCTGGTTGGTCTTCACCTTCTCGGCGTTCGCCACCGAGACGGCGCCGAGCACGACGAAGAGGATCAGGGCACTCACCCGCATGGCCTCCATTATTGTACAAGCGCCATGCCGGATCCAATGACGCGAAATTACGTCGTTTTCGTAGACGAAATCTGGGGTCAACAGTTCCTTCGGGGGGATCCAGGCGCCAGTGCCGTAAAAGGATCGCGTTAAGCTGAGGCTCGCGTAATGGGCAATCCCAAGACTGCGTATACCGGTGGGCACTTCGAGCTCTTGATCGACGGCGCGAAAACGACGTCGTTTCTGAAGTCGATCGACGGCGGTTTCATGAACCACAGCCTCGTCGACGAGTCGATCGGCAGCGACCCGAAGCGAATCCGCCACTCGGCGCTCGGCGACATCGATCCGGTCTCGTTCGAAGTCGGTATGTCGGGCTCGACCAGCATCCTGCAGTGGATCCAGGACTCGTGGAACCGCAACTACCAAACGCGCAGCGGTCAGATCAACCACGCAAACTTCAACATGGAGACGGTGTTCGAGCACGAGTTCTCCGACGCGCTGATCACCGAGACCACGTTCCCCGGGCTCGACGGCGGTTCGAAAG
>DATDCH010000034.1:0-6930 GCA_036524455.1 Kofleriaceae bacterium
AGATTTGTACATCGCGGGGCGTAGCAGCAAGAAGCGCACCGCGCCCCGAGGCAGCGAAGTCTGCGTGCGCATTGGCGGCGACGTGTGAAGACTTCGATCGGTGCGCACGGCTAGAACGGCGCCGTCATCTGCGTTGCACGCACACGCGAGCGATTACCCGCCCGAAGACGGGATGCAGGATCACGCGCTCGCCCGGCGCTACCAAGTCTCGGTACCGTGACAGCCGGTATTCGCACACTGCCGCGTCGCGGGATTGTACGTGCCGGCAGCCATCTTCACCTCGTGCACGCCGTTCACGTGGAGCGCAGCTCCGATGATGGTCAGGTTTTGGTTCACGACCGTGCCATGGCACTGACTGCACTGCATGTTCTCTTCGTTGATGTGCCGGTTGTGATCGCCCGACATGTTCGTGCCGGTCACGCTATGGCACGCACCGCACGCGAGCGGACCGGTCTGCAGCCACGCGATCGTGCCGTTGCTGGCGCGGCCGTTGCCGTGGCAGTACTGCGTCGCGCAGGTGCCGGCGTTGTAAGTGCCCGCCGGGTTGAGTGTGTCGAACTTGACCTCGGCGAGGTTGTCGCCGTCGCGGTGGCCCGGTGCATCGACGGTCGTGGGCACGGCATGACAGTTCGAGCACGTCACCGTGCGATGCCACGTCGATGATGCGAGGTGAATCTGATGGGCACCGACGCCGCGCGCCGTGCGTGCGGTATTGCCGGATAGATCTTTCGGTGGCGCAGAATTCGTCGAGCCGTGACACGTCGTGCAACCGCCCGTCGCGTCGGCTCCCACTAGATCGATCATGCCGTTGATGTGGCGCGTCGGATCGCGGAACGTCAGCGAGTTTTCCTCCATCGTCGGATGACAGCTCGCGCAGTTCGTCTCCGTCGGGTGCGGCGGCGGCGGCGGTGCGCCATGACAGCTACCGCACGTGCTCTGCGAGCCGTCGACTACGGTCCACGTCGGCGTCGGCTTCGTGCCTCCCCACGCCGCGGTGCCGTGACAGCCGGTGGTGCACGTCGTGCCGTTCCACATCGACACGTTCGCGACCGCGCCGAAGGTCACTTCGGCCTTGTTGTCACCGTCCATGTGACCCGGCGCGTTCACGTCGCTCGGCACCACATGGCAGTCTGCACACTGGACCTTGCGGTGCCAGGTCGATGCGGGATCGAGGTGCTGCTGGTGGGCGCCGACCGAGGTCGCCGACGTCTCGGTCGATCCGGAGATGCTTTTCGGCGGTGCGTTACTCGTGTCGCTGCCGTGGCAGCTCAGCGCGCAACCGGCGAGCGGTTCGCTATTCGGCGGCGGCACCTCGTCGCCCATGTCCGTGATCGCGCCGAGGCAGCCGGCGCTCAGAGCGAGTGTGCAAGCGACGAACAGGTACAACGTGCGAGGTTTGTACAGGCGGTGCCCGAAACTTCGGCGTGTTGCGCGGGACCCCGATACCACGAACGAGGTCGTTTGCACGTCGTGGTCCATCGCATGCGCAACCGCGCGGCTGGGCTGCCGCAAGGCGTGCGCGAATGGTTCGCTCTATGCGTGCACGTCGCTTGCTTGGTACTGCAATCGTGAAGCCCTCGACCACGCTGACGTTCTTGGGTGCGATCGATACGGTGACGGGCTCGCGCTACCTTGCCGAGACCGCCGGCCATCGCGTCCTCGTTGATTGCGGCCTATTTCAAGGCCCCAAGAAGCTGCGCGAGCGCAATTGGGCCAAGCTTCCGTTCGATGCCACAGCGCTCGACGCGGTGGTCCTCACCCACGCGCATATCGATCACGCGGGCTATTTGCCGCGCCTGCGTAACGCAGGGTTTGCGGGCCCCGTGTACTGCACGCGTGGCACACGTGATCTGCTCCAGCTCCTATTGCCCGACGCTGGTTACCTCCAGGAGGAGGAAGCGCAGCACGCGAACCGTTACGGTTACACCCGCCATCATCCCGCACTGCCGCTCTATACACGCGACGACGCCGAACGCTGTCTCGAACTGCTGCGGCCAGTCGAATTTCACGAACGCTTCGTGCCGGCGCCGGGCTTCGCGGCGACGTTCAGCCGCGCAGGTCACATCATCGGCGCTGCGTGCGCGACGCTCGACGTGAATGGGACGAGGCTCGCGTTCTCGGGCGACGTAGGCCGGCCGGTCGATCCGATCATGAAGCCGCCCGAGCCACTCGCAGCGTGCGACTACCTCGTCGTCGAGTCGACGTACGGCAATCGCCGCCACACCGGCGAGGATGTGGCCGACGCGCTCGCGCGCGTGATCACCGAGACCATCGAACGACGCGGCGTCGTGGTCGTTCCGTCGTTCGCAGTCGGCCGTGCCCAACATTTGCTGTTCTTGCTCGCCAAGCTGCGCGCTGAGAAGCGCATCCCCGAATGTCCCGTGTTTCTCGATAGCCCGATGGCGATCGACGCGACGGAGATCTTCTTCCGCCACGCGAGCGAGCACAAACTGTCTCACGCCGAGTGCGCTGCGATGTTTCAGCTCGCAAAGTACTCGCAGACCGCGGAGGACTCGAAAGCGATCGACCGGCGGGGCGGACCGATGATCGTGATATCGGCGAGCGGCATGTGCACGGGCGGGCGCGTGCTGCACCACTTGGCGCGGTTTCTTCCCGACGAGCGCGCCACGATCTTGTTCGTCGGCTTTCAGGCCGCGGGTACGCGCGGCCGCTCGTTGCTCGACGGCGCGAGCGAGCTCAAGCTGCTCGGGCAGTACGTACAAGTGCGCGCGCGGATCGTCCAGCTCGAGGGGCTCTCCGCGCATGCCGATTACAACGAGCTCGTCGATTGGCTGCGGCTATCGCGGATTGCACCGCGGCAGGTGTTCGTCACGCATGGCGAGTCCGCGGCGTCAGATGAATTCCGGCGTCGCCTGCAGGAGGCATTCGGTTGGACCGCGCGCGTTCCCGAGATCGGCGAGTGCGTACCGCTGACATCAACATGACCGGGACGACGCCTGCGATCACGGCGGCGGCCAGGTAGTGCGGTGCCGCGACCGCGAACTGGAACAGCTGGCGTAGCCACGGGACCGCGAGTATGACTGCAATCAGCCCGACGACGCTCGCCACCATCCACACCGATGCAGGATTGCCGCCGACGTGACTACCTCGCACGAAGCGTTCGCGAGTTCCCGCGACCAGGGTCAGGTCGGCGGCGATCAGGCTGACGAACGCGAGAGCGCGCGTGACCGAGGTGTCGGCGCCGGCGTGATGCGCAACCGCGGCCACGACGAACGGCCCGAGGAGCGCGGCGAAGCCGAGGAGCAGCGCACGAGAGACGCGCGAGGCGTCGAACAGATGCTCGCTGCGACTACGCGGCGGTCGCTGCATCGCATCGTGCGCGGGGCGCTCTGCCTCGAACACGATCGAGCATGTCGGATCGATCACGAGCTCGAGTAGCACGATGTGAATCGGTCCGAGCAATAGCGGCCAGCCGAGCAACGGTGGCAATAGCGCGAGCCCGACGATCGGCACGTGGACGGCGAGCAGGTACGTCGCGACCTTGCGCAGGTTGTCGTAGATCGTGCGGCCGGTTCGGATCGCGGACGCGATCGAGCCGAGCCGGTCGTCCAGGATGACGAGACCGGCGGCCTCGCGCGCGACATCGGTGCCGTGGCCCATCGCGATGCCGACGTCGGCGGCCTTGAGCGCGGGCGCGTCGTTGACGCCGTCACCGGTCATGCCGACGATCGCGCCGCCGGCGCGTAGCGCCTGGATGATGCGCAGCTTGTGAGCGGGCGCGGCGCGCGCGATCACTTCGACCCGTTCGGTCGCCGTCGTGAGCGCGCGCTCGTCGAGAGCTTCGAGCTCGGCGCCGGTGAGCACCTCGTCGCTGCGCAGCCCGGCCGCGTGCGCGATCGCCTTGGCGGTCACTGGATGATCACCGGTGATCATGATGATCCGCACGCCGGCATCGCGACACAGCGAGATCGTGTCTTTGGTCTCGGCACGCAGCGGATCGGCGAGCCCCACCATGCCGACGAGCTCGAACGCGAAGTCGTGCGGATCGGTTGGCATCTCCGATGTCGCGACGCGTGCACGTGCGACGCCGAGCACGCGCAGACCCTCACGTGCCATCGTGTCGACGCGTGCGCGCCACGCGGACGCTTGCGCCTCGTCGAGATGGCAGAGGTCGATGATCGCTTCGGGTGCTCCCTTGGTCGCGACGACGGTGCGTGCGCCTGCTTCGTCGCGCCACACGTGCGTGACGGCGAGCAGGCCGGGTGAGAGCGGATACTCGCGAACCCACCGCCACCCCGGGTGCACGTGCTCGGTCTTTGCCAGAGTGCGCGCCGCGAGCGTGCCGAATGCTTTGTCCATCGGATCCGCCGGTTGCTGCGGACACGCGAGCAGACCGTATTCGATCGGATCGTGCGCGGATTCCGGAAGCTCGCGGTCGTCGAGCCCGATGTCGTGACGCGAGTCTTCGGTTACGACGCGGCGAATCGCCATGCGGTTTTGGGTCAGCGTCCCGGTCTTGTCGACGCAGAGCACCGTCACAGCTCCGAGTGTTTCGATCACGGCCGCGCGCCGGGCGAGCACGTTGTGACGCGCGATCCGCCATGCGCCGAGCGCGAGGAAGATCGTGAGCACGAGTGGTAGCTCTTCGGGCAACAGTGACATCGCGAGCGTGATGCCGGCGAGCGCGGCATGCAGCAGGTCGGCACCGGTCGCCAGCTTGATCACGGCGAGCATCATGCAGAGCGCTATCGCGATCACCGCGACTCGCTTGACGACGTGCGCCACCTCGCGATGCAGCGGCGCGCGCGTGATCTCGATGCCGCCGAGCGCGGCGCCGATCGCACCGACTTCTGTGTGCGGTCCTGTCCGCAACACTTCCGCGACCGCATTTCCCGACCCGACCAGCGTCCCGGCGAACACCGACGCGCTCTGCTCACCAGGGCGGTCGAGCGCCGTTGCCGCCGGGTCGGGATGGTGGACGACAGGAACCGATTCGCCGGTCAGCAGCGACTCGTCGACCGCAAGCGGCGTCCCGGCTCTGATCAGCGCGTCGGCGGGAATTCGGTCGCCCTCGCCGAGGTGAATCACATCACCTGGCACGAGCTCGCGCGCGTCGATATCGAGCCAACGACCATCGCGCAGTACTTGCGCATGCGGGCTCGCGAGCTCGCGCAACGCGTCCAACGCCCGCTCGGTCCGTCGCTCCTGCGCGATCGTGATGACGATGATCGCGAGGACGGACACGCCAAGCGCTGCCGCTTCGGCGACATCTCCAAACATCACGTAGAGCGCGGACGCGATCAGCAGTAACAACACCATCGGCTCGCGCAGCACGCCACCGAGATGGCCGATTGCGCTGCGCCGATCCGGCGATGGCAGCTCGTTGCGGCCCTCCGAGAGCCGGCGAGCGGCTTCTGCCGTCGTCAGTCCTCCTATGCCGGGGGGCGGCTGCGTCATCGCATCCACAGGACAGACAAGAGCACGTCACGTGCCGGTGCCCACGGGCAGTAGCGTGGGCGATCGCGCAATTCATGCCGTCGCCGACCCACATCGCGCGAGGCTTGCCGCGACGCTCGGTGGTTCGGCGCAATTCCGCATGGAATGGCGCGTGCACGATCGAGGTGGCAGGAGAACGCCATGAAGAACGGACTCTCGACGATCGACGAGATGCGCCAACTCGCGGACGAGCTCGAGCTCCAACTGCACCTCGCCGGCATGGAAGCCCGCGACCGCTGGCGGGCGTTGCAGCCAGAGATCGAGGAGCTCGAACGACTGTTCGAAGCATCGGGTGCTCGAGTGAGCCATGCGGTAGAGAGGCAGCTGACCTCGCTGCTCGGCGCACTGCGCCGGCTGCGCGACGACATCAAGGCATGGGGACCGAACTGAGCTAGCGCCGTTCAGCCGCCACCCGGGCGAGGTCGAGTGCGACGCGCCGCCGCGAAGCTCAGCGGACGGCATAGCGTGGGGTGCCGCGCGTGTGCTGCCACGGCACGGCGAACAGCTTCCAGGTCTCGACCAGGATCAGCACGCCGAGCGAGAGGTATCCGATCTGCAACCAGTGATGCGAGCGCAGCAGGATCATCTCGACGGTAATCCACACGAGCAGTGCCGAACCTGCAAGCAGCGCGAAGTACGGCGCGCGTCGCGTGTTGCGCGCGACGGCCACACCGGCGATCGCATTGCCGATGCCGACGACGGCGAGCAGGAGCAAGCCCGGAATCAGAAAGCTCGCAAACGGCGAGTGCTGCAACATGCTCGGTCGCGCTTCCATCAGGGAGCCGTCTGGGCGGATCATCAGCGTCGCGCCGCCCGCGATCGCGGTGGCGCCGGTGAACAGGCACATGGCAGCGAGCAGGAAGCGCTGCGCGCGCGGTGGCGTAGGTATGATCACGACGGGCCGTGGTTCTGCGTCGAGGATCTCGTGGGCGACCTGCTTCGCCCACGCGCGGATCTTGTGCCACTCGCGCCAGTCGCCGGCCATCTTCTTGGCCATCGCCCCCGCCATGAAGCCCTCCGCGTCGGGCGTGAGTCGGCCGCCGAACACGATGTGGTCTCGCGCACCAATGCGCGCCATCAGTTTTTCGATCTGATGGGTTGGCGGCAGCGCGCGCTGGTTCGCCGAGTCGTCGAGTGGTCCGCTCGAAAACAGCCACACCGGCCGCTCGCGGAGCTCCTCGACGTGGTCGTTGACGAGCTTGCGCGCTGCGCGGTGCCACCGGTTCATGTACAGCGCGCCTCCGATGATGACCGCGTCGTACTCGTTGACGTCCTCCACGTGTGTGGCGTCGGCAAGCTCGGCATCGATCCCCTCGTTGAGCATGGTCTCCGCGATCGCGCTGGCGATTTCGCGCGTACCTGCGCGCGTCGAGCCATACGCGACGAGCACGTGAGGGGGGCGATCTTTCATTGGTTCACCATCGCGGTGGGAAAGTTGGGGGTGCGTGCGGCAAACGAGAAAGGCGGGTATTC
>DATDCH010000035.1:0-18398 GCA_036524455.1 Kofleriaceae bacterium
GCTCTGGGCGTGGGTCAGCATGCGCATCGCGCAGGAGTCGACGAGCTGGTGCTCGAGCGCGATCCCGGGATGACGCGCCGAGACCTTCACCGCGACCTCGCGCCACAGGCGCGACGTGTCGAGCACGTTCGCCTTGTCGACGCTGGTGACCTTCTTCTTGCGCGGCCCGGCGAGGCGGAACGCGAGCTCGACCACGCGCTCGATCTCGACGGCGTCGTACACCATCGTGTCCACCGCGCGCTCGATCCCGCTGTCGCTGACCGAGCGGCCGCGCGGCGTGCCGAAGTAGAGGCCGCCGGTGAGCTCGCGGATGAACAGGATGTCGACGCCTTCGATGCGGTCGGCCTTGAGCGGCGATACGGCGGCGAGGGCAGGGTGTACGCGCACCGGGCGCAGGTTCGCGTAGAGCCCGAGCGCTTTGCGGATCGCAAGCAGGCCTTGTTCCGGGCGCACCTTTGCTTTCGGGTCGTCCCACTTCGGGCCGCCGACCGCGCCGAGCAGGACCGCATCGGCGCGTTCGCATGCGACGAGCGTGGCGCGGGGCAGTGGCTCGCACGTCGCGTCGATCGCGGCGCCGCCGATCAGGTGCTCGGTGAACTCGAACGTGTGGCCGTAGCGCGCGGCGACCAGCTCGAGCACCGCGCGCGCTTCACGCACGACCTCGGGGCCGATGCCGTCACCCGGCAGCAAGACGATCGTTGCCTGCATGTGCTTCCTTTCGCGCGAGCCAGAGCCCGTGCTCGATGCCATCGACGAGCGCGACGAGCGACGCCTCGATGATGCTGGGAGATGCGCCGACGGTGGTCCAGCGGTCGTTACCGTTGCCGTGATCGATGAGAACGCGGGTCGTGGCGGCGGTGCCGGCGCGGCCGTCGATGACGCGAACCTTGTAGTCTTCGAGGTGAATGTGCTCGACCTCGGGATAGGCGAGCACGAGCGCTTTGCGGAGCGCGGCGTCGAGAGCGCTGACCGGGCCGTTGCCGTCGGCCGCGGTGTGCACGAGCTGGCCGCGCACGCGCACCTTGACGGCGGCGTCGGCGCATGGCTGGCCTTGCGTGCTGAGCACCTTGTAGTCGACGAGCTCGAACGGCGAGGTGTAGTCGGCTTGGCCGCGTCGCATCATCAGCGCGACCGATGCCTCGGCGGACTCGAACGCGTAGCCACGTGCTTCGCGCTGCTTGACGGTTTCGAGCACTGCGGCGTCGAGCTCGAGATCGATGCCGACGTCGTGCGCTTCTGCGACCGCGCGTACGTTGCCGCGACCGGAAAGCTCGCTGATCACGACGCGGGTGCGGTTGCCGACGAGCCCCGGATCGACGTGCTCGTATGCGCGCGGCGTGCGCCGGATCGCCGCGACGTGCACGCCGCCTTTGTGTGCGAACGCGCTGCGCCCGACGTACGGCGCGTGCTCGTCGAATGCGAGGTTCGCGGTTTCTGCGGCGTAGCGTGCGACGCGGCCGAGGTCGGTGAGTGCGCCCGGGGGCAGGCAGCGCAGCCCGAGCTTGAGCTCGAGCGTCGGGATGATCGTGGTGAGGTTCGCGTTACCGCAGCGCTCGCCGTAGCCGTTGAGCGTGCCTTGCACGTGGGTGGCGCCCGCGCGCACGGCCGCCAGCGTGTTTGCTACGGCGCAGCCGGTATCGTCGTGGGCGTGGATGCCGACGGGAACCGCGAGCGCGGCGACGACCGTGCAGACGCGGCGCTTGACGTCCCACGGCATCGTGCCGCCGTTCGTGTCGCACAGCACGACCGCTTCGGCACCGCCGCGCACCGCCGCGTCCAGCGTCGCCAGCGCGTAGAGCTCGTCCTCGCGGGCGCCGTCGAAGAAGTGCTCGGCGTCGTAGATCACACGGCGGCCCGCGGTCACGAGGTAGCGCACGCTGTCCTCGATCATCGCGAGGTTCTCCTCGGCCGTCGTGCGCAGCACGTCGCGGACGTGGAGCAGCGACGTCTTGCCGAACAGCGTGCACACGCGCGCGCCGGAGTCGAGCAGCGCGGCGAGGTTCGCGTCGTCGTCGGCCGTGCAACCCGATCGGCGGGTCGCGCCGAACGCGGCGAGCGCGGCGTACTTCCACTCGATGTCGCGCGCGCGGCGGAACAGCTCCGCGTCCTTGGGATTCGAGCCCGGCCAGCCGGCTTCGATCACCGCGACGCCGAGCGCGTCGAGCTCCTTCGCGATGCGCAGCTTGTCGGTGCACGCGAGCGAGATGCCTTCGCGCTGCGTGCCGTCGCGCAGCGTGGTGTCGTAGATGGTGACGTCAGCGTTGCTCATATGCGGTGATGCGTTCCGAGAACGCCAGGATGTAGCCAAGCTCGTCGAGCCCGCCCAGCAGGCAGTGTTTCGCGAATGGATCGATCGGGAACGTGAACGACGTGCCGTCGGGCAGCGACACGCGCTCGCTTGCGAGATCGACGTGCAGCTGAGTGGAGGCCTGCGCGTTGACCACGCGTTCGATCTGCGAGCAGGCGGCGGCCGGCAGCGCGATCGGCAAGAGGCCGTTCTTCGTCGCGTTCTCCTTGAAGATGTCGGCGAACGAGCGCGCGATGATCGCGCGGAAGCCATAGTCGACGAGCGCCCACGGCGCGTGCTCGCGCGACGAGCCGCACCCGAAGTTGATGCCGGTGATCAGGATCTGCGCGCCGCTCGTGTCGGGCGTGCCGAGGAGTGGGAATCCCGGCTGCGTGCGCCAGTCCGCGAACAGGTGCGCCGCGAGCCCAGTCTTCGCCGTGCCTTTGAGAAAGCGCGCCGGGATGATCTGATCGGTGTCGACGTCGTCGGCGGCAAGCACGACGGCGCGCGACGTGAGTGTCTTGAACGGCGTCATCGCTCACCTCCCGTCGTAGGCATCAGGGTACGGACGTCGGTGATGCGCCCGGTGATCGCCGCCGCTGCTGCGGTCGCCGGCGAGGCGAGGAACGTGCGACCGCCGCGGCCCTGCCGGCCCTCGAAGTTGCGGTTGCTCGTGCTCACCGCGTACTGGCCCGGCTCGATCGCGTCGCCGTTCATCGCGATGCACATCGAGCAGCCCGGGTCGCGCCACTCGGCACCTGCGTCGCGAAACACCTGGTCGAGGCCCTCGGCTTCGGCGGCTCGCTTGACGTCTTTGCTGCCGGGCACGACGAGCACGCGCACGCCTGCCGCTACCTTGTTGCCGCGCATCACGTTCGCGGCCACTCGCATGTCGGTGAGCCGCGCGTTCGTGCACGAGCCGATGAACACGACATCGATCGGCCGGCCGAGCAGCGGCTCGCCGGGCTGAAGGCCCATGTAGCGCAGTGCCTTCGCGAGCGCATTGCGCTGCGCGGGCTCGGCGTCATCGGGAGACGGCACCGCGGACGTGATCGGAATGCCCATGCCGGGGTTCGTGCCGAACGTGATCATCGGCGCGAGCTGCGACGCATCGATCACGAGCGTGCGGTCGAACTGCGCGCCGTCGTCGGTATGCAGCTCGCACCAGCCCGCGACCGCTTTGGCAAACGCAGCACCCTGCGGCGCGTGCGGCCTGCCGGCGAGCCACGCGAACGTGGTCTCGTCGGGCGCGATCATACCGGCGCGTGCGCCCGCTTCGATCGACATGTTGCACACCGTCATCCGGCCCTCCATGTCGAGCGCGCGGATCGCGGGGCCGGTGTATTCGATGACGTGACCCGTCGCGCCGCCGACGCCGAGCTCCGCAATCATCGCGAGCACGAGGTCCTTCGCCGACGCGCCCGCCGGCAGCTCGCCCTCGAAGCGGACTTCGAGCGTCTTCGGTTTGCGCTGGAGCAGGCACTGCGATGCGAGCACGTGCTCGACCTCGGACGTGCCGATTCCGAATGCGAGCGCGCCAAACGCGCCGTGCGTCGACGTATGGCTGTCGCCGCACACGATCGTCATGCCCGGCTGCGTCAGGCCGAGCTCCGGCCCGATCACGTGCACGATACCTTGCTGGTGCGACTCGGTGTCGTAGAGCGTGATGCTGTGCTTCGCGCAGTTGTCGGCGAGCCTGCGCAGCTGCGCGCGTGCCGCATCGTCGACGACGACAAGCTTCGTGGTCGGGATCGAGTGGTCCATCGTCGCGACCGTGCGCTCGGGGCGGCGCACGGGCAGGCCGCGTGCGGCGAGGCCCGCGAATGCCTGGGGCGATGTCACCTCGTGCACGAGGTGCAGATCGACGTACAGCACCGCCGGTCGCCCGGCCTCCTCGGCGACGACGTGCGCGTCCCAGATCTTGTCAAACAGCGTGCGCTTCATGACTCTCCTCGGCGGGCTTGCGGGCCGCGCAGATCCGATTGAGCGCGCGCAGGTAGGCTTGCACGCTCGCGACGATGATGTCGGTGTCGGCACCGGCGCCGTAGTAGATGCGGCCGCGGTCGTCGCGCACGCGCACCGTGACGTGGCCGAGCGCATCGATGCCTTCGGTCACCGAGTGTACCGAGTACTCGAGCAGCTGCGCTGGTGCGGCCACGAGCGAATCGACCGCTTTGTACGCGGCATCGACTGGACCGGTACCGATCGACGCGTGCGCGCGCACCGTGCCTTCGCGATCGCGTAACCGCAGCGTCGCCGTCGGCATGCCGAGCGTGCCGCAGCCGACGTGCAGCGCGTCGAGCGTGAACGCGTCGTCGAGCAGAGGCGCATCGTGGCGCACGAGCACCTCGAGGTCTGCGTCGGTGAGGTGCTTGCGGCGATCCGCGATCTCCTTGAATCGCGCGAACACGCGATCGAGCGCTGCGGCATCGAGCGTGAAGCCGAGATAGCCGAGCCGTGCGGCGAGCGCCGCCCGCCCGGAGTGTTTGCCGAGCACGAGCTGCGTCTGCGTCGCGCCGACCGTCTCCGGCCGCATGATCTCGTAGGTCGCCTCGTGCTTGAGCATGCCGTCTTGGTGGATGCCCGACTCGTGTGCGAATGCGTTGGCGCCGACGACGGCCTTGTTCGCCTGCACGGTCATGCCGGTGGAGGTCGAGACGAGCCGGCTGACGCGCGTGAGCTGCGTCGTGTCGATGCCGGTCGTGAGCTTGAACTTCGCGGCGCGCGTGTGCAGCGCCATCACGACTTCCTCGAGCGACGAGTTGCCGGCGCGCTCGCCGATGCCGTTGATCGTGACCTCGGCCTGACGCGCACCGGCGAGGATGCCGGCGAGCGCGTTCGCGGTCGCGAGCCCGAGGTCGTCGTGGCAGTGCACCGAGATGATCACGTGGTTCGGCACGCGTGCGCGGATGCCGGCGATCAGCGGGCCGAACTCGTCGGGCGTCGTGTAGCCGACGGTGTCGGGGATGTTGAGCGTGGTCGCGCCGGCGCGCACCGCGATGTCGAGCACCTCGTGGAGAAACTCGGGATCGGTGCGACCGGCGTCTTCCGGCGAGAACTCGATGTCCTCGCAGAGCAGCTTCGCGTAGCCGACCATCTCCCAGATGCGCGCTTTCACCTCGGCGCGGGTCATCCGCAGTTTGTGCTGCATGTGGAGGTCGCTCGTCGCGAGGAACGTGTGGATGCGCGGCCGCGTCGCGGCACGCACGCCTTCCCACGCCGCCAGGATGTCGCCCTGCGCCGCGCGGGCGAGCGCGCAGATGATCGGCGCCTGCGGGCCGCTGCCGACTTGCTCGGCGATCGACCGCACGGCGGCGAGGTCATCGGGTGACGCCGCGGGGAAGCCGGCCTCGATCACGTCGACGCGCAGTCGCGCGAGCGCCTTCGCGACCTCGAGCTTCTCGGCCGAAGTCATCGTCGCGCCGGGTGACTGTTCGCCGTCGCGCAGCGTCGTGTCAAAGATGCGTACGTAGTCCATGGCTCTCACTCGCCGGGCTTGATCGTGACCGGATCCAGAAACGGCATCATCGAGCGCAGCTGGGCACCGACCTGTTCGATCGAGTGCGTGGCTTCGCGCTTGCGCTCCTCGTCGAACCAGCGGCGACCCTGCTGGTTCTCGTCGATCCAGCGCTTCGCGAACGCGCCGCTCTGGATGTCGTCGAGCACCTTGCGCATCGTCTCCTTGACACGCGTGTCGACGACGCGCGGCCCCGACACGTAGTCGCCGTACTCGGCGGTGTCGCTCACCGAATACCGCATGTAGCTGAGGCCACCGCGGTACATCAGATCGACGATCAGCTTGAGCTCGTGCAGGCACTCGAAGTAGGCGACCTCGGGCTGGTAACCCGCCGCTGTCAGCGTCTCGAATGCTGACTTCACGAGCGCGCTGACGCCGCCGCACAGCACGGCTTGCTCACCGAACAGATCGGTCTCGGTCTCCTCGGCGAACGTGGTCTCGAGCACGCCCGCGCGGCCGGCGCCGAGCGCGGATGCATACGACAGTGCGACGTGACGTGCGGTCCCGGTCGCGTCGCGATGCACCGCCATCAGCGCGGGCACGCCATTGCCGGCCTGGAACGTCTCGCGCACGCGATGGCCCGGGCCTTTCGGCGCGACCATCGACACGTCGACATCGGGATTCGGCGAGATCGTGCCGAATCGGATGTTGAACCCGTGCGCGAACATCAGCGTCTTGCCGGGCGTGAGGTGCGGCGCGATCTCGCTCTCGTACAGTGCGGGCTGCACCGTGTCGGGCGCGAGCACCATGACGACGTCGGCCCATGCAGCGACTTCGCTGACCGGCGCGACCTCGAGGTTCGCAGCTTTCACCTTCGCGAGGCTCTTGCTCGTCGGCGGTAGGCCGACCTTCACGTTGACGCCGCTGTCGGTGAGGTTGAGCGCGTGCGCGTGGCCTTGCGAGCCGTAGCCGACGATCGCGACGCGCTTGCCGCGGATCAGGGAGAGGTCGGCGTCCTTGTCGTAATAGATCGTTGCCATCGTCGGACTCCTTTCACGCCGCGTTTGATTGCGGCTGGTCTTGAACGCAGGGGGTGGCTTCGAGCGTGTCGGCGCTGCGCACCATCGCGACTGCACCGGTGCGCACGAGCTCGAGCACGCCGAACGGTGCGAGCACGTCGGCGAGCGAATCGATCTTGTCGCGCGTGCCGGTGATCTCGAAGATCACCGCTTCCGGCCCGACGTCGATCACGCGGGCGCGAAACACTTCGGTGAGCTGCAGCACCTGTGCGCGCGTCGCCTGGTCGGTGCGCACCTTGATGAGCGCGAGCTCGCGCGACACCGTCGGCCGCCACGTCGTGTCCTCGACGCGCAGCACGTTGACGAGCTTGTAGAGGTTCGCCTCGATCCGGCGCGCGGCATCGTCATCCGCTTCCATGACGATCGTCATGCGCGACACGCCGGGCACCTCGGTGCGGCCAACCGCGAGCGACTCGATGTTGTAGCCGCGACGTCGAAACAGCGACGTCACGCGGTTGAGCACGCCGGGCAGATCCTCGACGTGCATGATGAACGTACGTAGTCGGGGGTTCACTGGCTCGTTCATTAGTCGTCCTCCGCTGTCTCCACGATGGAACTAGGCCGGCGGATCATTTCGTCGAGGGCCGCGCCGGCCGGCACCATCGGGTAGACGCTGTCTTCTTGCTCGACGCGGAAATCGATCAGCACCGTTCCGCGTGCGGCGCGCGCCCTCATCACCGCGGGCGTGACTTCTTCGCGCGACGTCACGCGCAGCCCGAACAAGCCGTGCGCCTCGGCGAGCTTCACGAAGTCCGGGCTCTTGAGTGGCGTCGCCGAGTAGCGACCGTTGTAGAAGAACTGCTGCCACTGGCGGACCATGCCGAGGTAGCCGTTGTTGATGATCGCGATGTTCAGCTTCACGCCCTCTTGCGCGATCGTCGACAGCTCGCATGCGGTCATCTGAAAGCCACCATCGCCAGCGATCACCCAGATCTCGTCGCTCGGCGCGGCGAACCGCGCACCGATCGCGGCCGGCAGCGCGAAGCCCATCGTGCCGAGCCCGCCCGACGTGACGAGCTTCTTCGGGATGTCGTGCTTGTAGTACTGGGCTTCCCACATCTGGTGCTGGCCGACGTCGGTGACGACGAGCGCCTTGCCCTCGGTGATCCGCCACAGGTCGTGCATCACGTGCGCGGCGAACAGCCGGCCCTGATGTGGCATCTGTTGGATGTCGCGCACCGCAGCGTTGCCCTTGAGCTCGGTGATCCGAGCGAGCCATGCGTGGTGATCGCGCGGCTCGACGAGCGGCAGCAGCGCTTCGAGCGTCTCGCGCACGTCGCCGACAAGCGCGACGTCGGCACGCACGTTCTTGTTGATCTCCGCGGGATCGAGCTCGCAGTGGATCTTCTTCGCGCGCGTCGCGAACGTCTCGAGCTTGCCGGTGACGCGATCGTCGAACCGCATGCCAAGCGCGAGCAGCAGGTCGGCTTCCTGGATCGCTTGGTTGACCCACGCCTCGCCGTGCATGCCCATCATGCCGAGGCTGAGTGGGTGGGTCGCCGGAAACCCGCCGAGGCCGAGCAGCGTCGACGCGACCGGGATGCCGGTCTTGACGACGAATGCACGCAGCATCGTCGTCGCTTCCGCGCGCACGATGCCATGCCCGCACAGGATGACCGGTCGCTCGGCGCGGTCGAGCAGCTCGCCCGCCTTCGCGAGGTCATCTCGGCGCGCCTTGTGGTCTGGGCGATAGCCGCGCAGGCGCACGGCCTCGTCGGAAAACACCGCCTCGCACGAGTGCTGTTGCGCGTCCTTCGTGATGTCGACGAGCACCGGCCCGGGGCGGCCCGACGTCGCGACGTAGCATGCCTCGCGGATCGTCTTCGCGATGTCCTCGGCGCGAGTGACGAGATAGTTGTGCTTCGTGATCGGCAGCGTCACGCCGGTGATGTCGGTCTCTTGAAACGCGTCGCTGCCGATGAACCGCGAGCCGACCTGCCCGGTGATGCACAGGAGTGGGACCGAATCGAGCATCGCGGTCGCGATACCGGTGACGAGGTTCGTCGCGCCCGGTCCCGACGTCGCGATCGCGACGCCGACTTTGCCGGAGACGCGCGCGTAACCATCCGCCATGTGCGCAGCGCCTTGCTCGTGCCGGACCAGCACGTGGCGAATGTCGCTGTCGAGCAGCGCGTCGTACGCCGGCATGATCGCGCCGCCGGGATAGCCGAACACGACGCGCACGCCTTCGCGGTGCAGCGCTTCCCACAAGATCTGTGCACCGGTGCGCGTGCTCACATGCGGCTCCGCCACGCGAGCATCGACTCGAGCCAGCTCGGCTCGGCGTCGTCATCTGCGTCGTCGACGATCACCGCCTGCGGTTTCAGCGCAGGCAAGCAATCGCACGACGCCGCGAGCGCGAGTAGGCTGCCGGCTCGCTCGCCGATCGATGCGAGCTCGAGATCGGCTTCCGCCTCGATCGACGTCACGCGCAGCGCGACATCACTGCCGCACGCGGCGCGGGCGTACGCGACCGCACGCAGCAGCGCTTTGCCGGTGGCATCGCGATGCGCGGCCACGCGGCAGCCCGTGTGTGCGTTGTCGACGGTGGTGACGAGCACGCTGTCGAATCCGCCGCGCGTGAACGTCATTGCCTCGAGCGTGCGAGCGCAGCCAAACACGACGAGCGCACCGGGCGCGAGTAACGGCTCGACGACACGCCACGTCACCTGCGGTTCGCGCACGAGCATGACGACGACTTCGGCGTCGCCGACGATCGCGCTCGGGCGATCGGCCGCGAAGCCGTCCGCACACGCGCGCATCCAGCACGTGGTGTCGGGCCTGACACCGATCAGCACCGAGTTGTTCGCGCGGCGCAGCGCGAGTGCATGCTCGCGCGCATCGTCGTCGTAACCGAGCACGACGACCTTCGTGCCGCGCAGCGTGAACGCACCTGCCAGTGGATCGGACCAAGCTCTGTGATCGACCGATTTCATGTGGGCTCCTGGGTTGGATGGCGTGGGCGCGTGACAGCGCCTTCTGAAGCGGAGGACACGAGCGCGGCGTACTTGGCGATCACGCCACGCGTGTATGGGTGCGCGCGCGGAACCGCGCGTTGTGCGCGCCGACGAGCGGCGACATCGGCGTCGACCTCGAGCCGGCGCGCGGCGACATCGAACGTGATCGGATCGCCGTCGCGCACGTACGCGATCGGTCCGTCGTCGGCGGCTTCGGGTGACACGTGCCCGGCCATGAGGCCGTGCGTCGCGCCGGAGAATCTGCCGTCGGTGACGAGCGCGATCGAATCGCCGAGGCCTTGGCCGACGAGCGCCGCGGTGACCGCGAGCATCTCGCGCATGCCCGGCCCGCCGCGCGGACCTTCGTGGCGGATCACGACGACGTCACCGGCCTTGATCGCGCCGGCCTGCACGGCGGCAAACGCCGCCTCTTCGCCGTCGAACACGCGCGCGGGTCCGGTGTGCGTGTTGCGGTCGTGACCGGCGAGCTTGACGACGCAGCCGCCGGGCGCGAGCGAGCCGCGCAGGATCGCGAAGCCGCCGCGCGGTTTGAGTGGGTCGCTCACGGTGCGCAGCACGGGTGGGCCTGCGGGATCGCGCGCGCTCGCACACTCCTCGCGCAGCGTGCGGCCGGTGCAGGTCGGCGCATCCGAGACGAGGCCGGCATCGAGCATGCGCTGGACGAGCAGGCGTACGCCGCCTGCGCGGGTCATATCGACGGCGGTGAACCGGCCGCCGGGCTTGAGATCGGCGAGCACAGGTGTGCGTGCAGAGATCAGATCGAAGTCGTCGATTCCGAGCCGCACGCCTGCCTCGTACGCGATCGCGAGCAGGTGCAGCACGGCGTTCGTCGAGCCGGCGGTCGCCGCGACGCTCGCGATCGCATTGTCGAACGCGGTGCGCGTGAGCAGCGCACGTGGCTGCACGTCGTTCGCGATCAGCTTCATCACGAGCGCGCCGCACTCGCGCGCGACGGCGTGCTTCGTCGGATCGGTCGCGGCGACTTCGTTCGCGCCCATCGGCGACATACCGAGCAGCGTGAGCGCGACACTCATCGTGTTTGCAGTGAACTGGCCGCCGCACGCGCCGGCGTCGGGGCACGCGTTGTCCTCGAGCACCTTGAGCCGCTGCGCCGTCATCGAGCCCGCTGCGTGCGCGCCGACCGCTTCGAACACGTCCTGGATCGTGACGTCCTTGTCCTCGAACCGACCGGGTGCGATCGGTCCGCCGTAGAGCACGAGGCCGGGCACGTTCAGACGCGCGAGCGCCATCACGGTCGCCGGGATCGTCTTGTCGCAACCGGCGAGCGCGACGACCCCGTCGAGCGAATGCGCCATGGTGAAGAGCTCGATCGAATCCGCGATCACCTCGCGCGATACGAGCGAGCCGCGCATGCCCTCGGTGCCCATCGTGATGCCATCGCTGACCGCGATCGTGTTGAACTCGATCGGCGTGCCGCCCGCCGCGCGTATGCCGGCCTTTACGCTCTCGGCGAGTCCGCGCAGATGCACGTTGCACGGCGTGACCTCGGTCCACGTGTTCGCGACGCCGACGAGCGGGCGCTCGAGATCCGCATCGCTAAACCCTGCGCCCTTGAGCATCGCGCGAGCCGGTGCTCGCGAAGGTCCTTTCTTGATGTTGTCACTGCGCATCGCTTTCACGTCACTCCCACTCGAGGCCAACGAAAAAGCCCCCGCTTCCGTTTCCGGGGCGGGGGCCGATTTTGGGGACTTGGTCGTCCGCTAGATCGGGGGCCCGCAGCCCGTAATAAGGAGGCGTACGCCGACGATCAGAATCGCGAGCGCAACCACGCTCGCAGCCGAGATTCCAAAACCGCGCGCCTCGACAGACAACCCCGAAGCTGGCATCGCGAGCTTCGTGGTTTCCATCATCGCGACGTACTCTACGCGCGACTTGCGCAGCGCGTCAACTGACATTGCGCTGTGCGTCAATGTGGGACGGTGCCGAAACACGAGATAACTATCTATGCACAAAAGAAAATCGGTAGGTAAGAAAAAACGCATTTCTCACCTACCGACCGGTCGGTACTCTAATTCAGGACCGACTATTTGCCGCCGTTGCCTCCGAGCGTGAACGTCGCCGACGCCGAGGATCCAGTCCACAGCGCAGCTTCGCCGCCTGCCGGATCCCACGCTGCGGTCAGCGGATACGTGCCGCCCTTCTGATTCAGCTTGAGCGCGACGCTCGCGATGCCGTTCGCAGCGGTTTGTGCCGCGGTCGTCTGCGCACCGAGGTTGAACACGATCGTCTTGCCCGCGAGCGGACGATTCAGACCGTCGACGAGCTTTGCGCTCAGGCTGACGGTCTTGTTCGAGCCGCCCGACAGCGCGCCGGTGTACTGCAGCGCCGACGCCATGTGCGCGACGTTGAACACCTCGCCGGTGTTGCCGCCTTCATAGAGACCCGAGCCGCCGTACGACACGCCGACGGCGTACGCGCCGGCCGCGATGCCGACGTCGACGGTGCGTGCAGCGTTGCCGCCCGCGTTGGTCTGCGCCGAGCCGGCACCTGCGCCGGCGAGCGAGAACTCGAGCGTGCCGCCGACGACCGGCTGACCGAGCTCGTCGACGATCGATCCCATCAGCGTCGCCGGTGCGGAGAACGTACCGACGTTGCTGCCGGTGTACGCGACGGCGACCGTGCGGCGGCGAACGTGCACCGCGGTCGTGTCGGTATCGCAAACATGATCGTCGCACACGGTCAGCGTCGCGACGTAGTCACCCGGCGCCGTGTACGCGTGCGAGGTGGCCGCGCTGCCGGCGCCCGGCGTGCCGTCGCCGAAGTCCCACTCGTAGCTGAGCGTCGCTTGATCATCGCTGCCCGGATCGACGGCTTGACCGTTGAGCGCGATCTGCGTGCCCCATGCGCCCGACGTGTTCGGGCCGGCGTTCGCGACCGGCGGGCGGTTCGTGATCGTGACCTCGAAGCTGCCGGTCGCCGACAGGCTCGTCGAGTCGGTCACGGTGAGCTGACCGTTGAACACGGCGTCGTCACCGAACGAGCGCTGCGGATGCGGACCGAACGACGTCGTGCCGTCGGAGAACTGCCACACGAACGACGTGACCGGGCACGCCGACGTGGTGCTCTGCGAGAACGTGACCGGCGCGCCTTCCTGGCCCGAGAACGGACCGAGCGGCGCGATCGTCGGCAGCACGTTGTTCGCCAGCAGCTCGCCGAGTGCGACGGTGTTGCCAGCGCCTTCGAGCGTGAAGTCCGGCGTGGTCTCGATCACCGGGCCGAACGGCGCTTCGAACAGTGTGATCGGGATCGAGAAGAACGGGTCGTGGAAGCCGATGATGAACTTCGGCTGCTGGCGCGCGGTGACGTTGACCGGCGTGTACGAGAATGGATCGAGCGCGTAGTCGACGGTCGTGCCGACCGGCTTGCTGCACGGCATCGGGTTCGCGTCGCCGAGCGTCTCCGGCGTGACTTCGAGCTCGCCCTGCGGGCCTTGCTCGTCGCCGAAGAACAGCGTGCGCGTCGTCTGTGCGGCGGCGCCTTCGCCGGTCACTTCGACACCGATCGCGATGCGCACGAACGGCGTCGTCGGCAGTAGGCCGTCGAACAACGTGAGGTGCGGCGAATCGGCCGAACAGCTGAACGCGCTGCCGTCGAGCGGCGGCGCGCAGCCTGCGAGATCGACGTCGAGCGGAATCGGTGGGAGGTTGATTTCGAACAGACCGAGCGGCCTGAGCTGACCGGTGATGGTCCACAGCACCTTGAGCACGCCGATCGACGAGCCACTGCGCTGGACGTCGAGCGTTTGGCCCTGGCGGACCTTGTCGCCGTCCCACGACAGATTCGTCGTGAACGCGGCCGTCCACTTCGCTTGCGCGACGACGTCGAGATCGAACACGGTGAGTGTGACCGGTTCGATGCCGATGATGGGGAAGCCGCCGAGCGGGTTCGTGCTGCTTTCGACAGCGGAGACGACTGCGCCGTTCTGGATCGACACGGCTTGTGCGGTCTCGCTGAGCTCCTCATCGCCACCGGTTTCGCCGGCGCACGCCACGAGCCCACCTACGACCAAACCGACTGCACACGTTCGAGCTACTCTCATGTTGTTCCTCATGCGGGGGTAGAGACGCGTCCTCCCAGCACGTGATGTGCCGCGTGCACGTACACGGCGGCGAGAGTCTGCTCCAGCACTTGCGCGCGCAGGCGTGACGCAATGCTTGCTCGACGCAACGATTGCTCGCGTCGGCTTCGGCAATTCTTGCTCTAGCGATCTTCGTCGACGCGCCGCAGGCCGTACTGCTTGAGCTTGAATACGAACGTGCGCAGCGGCATCGCGAGCAGCTGCGCGGCGAGGCGCTGATTTCCGTTCGCCGCAGTAAGCGCCGCTGCCATCCGTGCCTGCTCGAGCTCGCGGATCTCGTCGGCGAGCGGTCGGAACTGCGCCGTGCTCGGCAGCTCTTCGAAGCTGACGTCGTGCGCCGGTGCTTGCGCCGGAAGGCCCTGGTCGAGGTGATGCGGCTCGACGATGCGCGCATCGACCGCAGCGCTCACGTACTCCATCAGGTGCTTGAGCTCGCGCACGTTGCCGGGCCACGTCATCGCGAGCAGCTTGCGCTGTGTCGCGGCGGAGAGCTGCATCGCGGTGCGGCCGTGTTGGCGACACGCATCGCGCAAGAACATTTCGGCGAGGAACGGCAGCTCGCGCGGCCGATCGCGCAGCGGCGGCAGCCACAGCGTCGCACCGCTGAGTCGGAAGTAGAGGTCGCGGCGGAATCGACCGGCGACGACGTCCTTGACGAGATCGCGGTTCGTCGCCGCGACGATGCGGATATCGATCGCGCGGTCGCGCACGTCGCCGAGTCGCAGCACGCGCTTGGTCTCGATCACGCGCAACAGCTTGGCCTGCACGCTCGGTGGGAGATCGCCAATCTCGTCGAGGAAGACCGTGCCGCCATTCGCGGTCTCGAGCAAACCGGGCTTCGCCGCGACGGCGCCCGAAAACGCACCGCGCTCGTAGCCGAACAGCTCGCTCTCGACGAGGTTCTCTTGAATCGCGGCGCAATTGAGGCTGACCAGCGGCCGCGCGGCGCGCTTCGACTGTTGATGCAACGCGGTCGCGGCGACTTCCTTGCCGGTTCCAGTCTCGCCGCACACGAGCACGGGTAGCTCCGATGCGGCGAGCCGCTCGAGCAGCTCGTAGAGCCGCGCCATCGCCGGATCGGCGACGATGACGCTGCGGTCGCCGACCGCGACCGTGCGTACGGCGGTCTGGTCGTTCTTCGGCTCGCTCACGCCGGTGTCGCGCCATGCGCTCGAGTGATAGACCAGCGTGACCGTGCCGATCGCGATCGTGTCTCCCGACGCGAGCGGGCGGGGCGTACTCACGCGGTCGCGATTGACCAGCGTGCCGTTCTGGCTCGCGTGATCCTCGAGCTGCGCGTGACCGTCGACATGCGTAATCGTCGCGTGACGTCTCGACACCGAGCTATCGCGGAGCTGCAACGATGCATCGTCGCCGCGCCCGATCACGATCTTGCCGTTGGCGGGGAGCGGAAAGATGCGGGTCGATAGATCGCCTTCGAAAACGAGCAGGTAATGGCGGCCGCGGCGGGACTGCTCCATCGGGAGCGCCATCACGGTCGTTTGTTGCTCGCAGAAAGCCTTCTCCACAACCTACCGCCTAAACATGAGACTGGGCGAAACATCGCACAGGCTCGTTGCGGGCAGCAAGTCACGAATCGCACGCGAATGCTTTGCGCCGATCGTGCAAAGAACGTCGGTCAGTAGCTGCAATGACTACGCAGCATCATCGCGACAATCCATGATTCGTGTCAGAGCGCCGGTTCGAAGATGATTTCGATCTCGGGCTCGCGGTGAAACGCGGTCGTTGCCGCTGCATCGAGCTCGGCCTCGGGATCGATCTTTTGCGCGAACCGGCGGTGGAGCTGCTCGATCGCCTCCGTGGCAGCGAAGCCGAGCACGACGGCGCACGCGCCGAGCCGCGTACCGGGCACACGATCCTGCAGCTGCAACACGCGGAACAGCTGGAACCGGTCGAGCACGGACTGTTCGACGAGGAACTCGCCGAACGGCGAGCGCTTGGGGAGGGCCAGCTGGCGCAGCTCGATGACCTCGGTCTCCATCATCTCAATAGTAAGGAACCGCCTCGACGTGCGAAGTCGCACGAAATTTACACGGCTGCGTGGGCAACGAGGTCCGGCACTTGCGCGATCTCCCGAGGGCAACTCAGAGAGCCTGCAGGAACGCGAGCAGGTCTTGCTGCTCTTGCGCGGTCAGCCCGATCGAGAACCGCGTGTTGTAGAAGCTGATCGCGTCCTGGAGTGTGGCGGCCGATCCGTCGTGGAAGAACGGCGGCCGTGACTGCAGTCCGCGCAGGATCGGCCCTTTGAATTTGCCGATGTCGGCCCACTTGCCGGTGATCAGCGCGCGGCCCGGATCGGTCGTGCGCACGAGTGCGCCCGTCGACTTGTTGCGCAGCGTGTAGAGCGGCAGGTCGGGCGTGCGCCGCGACTCGTCGGAGATGCCGATGTTGATCGCCAGCGACAGCGAGTGATTGCCAACATTCGGTGTGTCGTGACACGTCGTGCACGTGCCGACGATCGTCGGCGCGCCGAGTAGATCGTTGAGACCGGCGACGCCCGTGATCGCGATCGGTTTTGCATTGAACAGCTGCTGGCCGCGGAAGATCGCATAGCGACGCTTCGCCGACGCGTCGGCGGACGGGTTCGTCGGCGGTGCCCACGCGTCGAACAGCGTCATCGCGTTCGGATCGAATCCAGGGCTCAGCGAATCGTTGATGCCGAGGAAGAACTCCGTGTTCGCGAGGTGCTGCGGGCCGCCGCGGCCGCCGTGGTTCGTGAGCGGACCGGCGCCGTTGTCGTGTGTCTGCGCCGTGAACATCCCGGTCTCGAACGTGACCATCGCGGCCATGTGCGCGTTGTTGATCCCGGTCGCCTGGGCGTGACCGAGCGTCGCGTCGGCCGCCTGCGAGAGTAGGTTCGCCGTCATGTTCGTCGCGCTGAGAGTGCCGCGGCCGTCCCACATGATCGTCGCGAGGAACGGCAAGTTCGTCGATGGAAGCGGGCGGCGGAACAGCGACAGCTCGGCGGCGCTCGCGAAACCATACGGATCGTCGACCGCGTGAAGCGTGAACTCGGCGTTCGCAGGGATGCCGAGGCCGACGCGGACGAGCCCCTTCGACAGCAGCAGCTTGTACGCGTTCTGGCGCGCCGCGAGTGTCGAGACATCTGCGTTCGGGCTGACCGAGCCATCGTTGAGCCGGAAGATCGGATCAGTGCCGTTCGTCGCGTTGAATCGCGCCTTGACGCCGGTCGGTGTGATCGACCAGCCCTCCGCTCGCTGGTGGCAACTGCCGCACGAGCGTCCGTTCGTGCCGAGCGACGCGAAGAACGGATTGCTCGCGTCGAGCGATCCGCTCGCGAAGAACGTGTCGACGAAACCGGTCGCGTTCTTCGACCCTGGTGCGGCGTAGGTCGAGCTGACGTCGTCGTCTCCGGAATCAAAGATGTCTACGTCCGCAACGCAGCCAACACAAAACGCGGCGATTACGAACCAGCCCTCGTCTGGTCGCATGCGTGCCGACAACTTCATCGCACGTGCCAATGCGATCGAAGGCTCGTGTGCAAATCGCTGCACATCGGCTGGGGCACTCACTCCCACGGGCCATGGTCTGTTGTCTCCAAAGCACGTTCAGCGATCGGATCGCAGCGGTTTCGCCTCACGCGATGTGCGACATCCAATCACCACCGACATCAAGTCGGCATGAAGCAACTTGCTCTGTGCCTCGCTTTTGTCCTCGGTGTCACCGCGTGCGGTGGCGCTACTCCTCAACCAAACGATCCTGCCTTCGAGACCGAACGCGTCCACGCTGCCGGACGCGTCAAGCTATGGGTGCCGCCCGGCTGGGCCGTCGACGACACTGCGAACGACGCGCTCGTCATGACCGCTCCGGATCAATCGGTGAGCCTCGCATTCACCGTACTCGACGGTAGTGACCTCGGCACCGCGCTGCTGAACGTCGGTGCAGCGGCACTGATCGGTTACGACAACCTGCAGCTCGTCGGCTCGCCGGTCACCGGCCAGATCAACGGCATGGAGGCGCTGCTCCAGGACGGCAAGGCGACCTACAAGGGCCGCGGCGTCGAGCTCTCGGTTGGCGTGATCGACACGCCGTCGGAGAAGTATTTGCTCGTGGTCGGCGAAGCGGAGACCGCGTACTTCGAGACGCACGAATCGACGATTCGCAAAGTGATGGAAGGCATCAAGCCGATGTAATCAGTCGCCGCCGCGCTACTGGACGTCAAAGTCGAACGCGCAGCGGGGTTTGCCGTCGACAAAAACCTGGAACGCCCAGCGCCCGGTGATCAGCTCCGAGGCCCGGGTGAAGTCGTAGAGCAGGTGCTGGACCAGCTCACCTCCCGCCGGTGTCTCGCGGAAGCTGTGCTCCCAGCCTTTGAAGCTGCGCACCGCCGACGGATACGCGACACGCCAACTCACCACCACCGCACGCGCCGGGAGCCCATTCAGTCGATAGCGGATCCCGAACCGCTGCCCGAGCGTCGCGTCGATCTGTTTGGTGCGGCGCACGAAGCGGATCG